>CAUJFI010000086.1 GCA_963170125.1 Deinococcota bacterium
CCCGCGTCCAACTCCGTCTCGCTCAGCGTGAGGGGCGGCAGCAGGCGGATGTTGTTGCCGTACGTGCCGGTCGACAGCAGGATGAGACCCTGTTCGCGGGTCTCGTCGACGATGGCGTCGACGGTGCGCGCGTCTGGGGTGCGGCCGTCCTCGCCGACGAACTCGAGGCCAAGCATGATGCCGAGCCCGCGCACGTCGCCGATGTTGGGGAAGCGGGCCTTGAGGGCCTCCAGGCGCGGGCGGGCGATCTCCCCGAGCCTCGCCGCGTGGTCGGCGACGCGGTCCTCCGAGAACACGTCGAGGGTCGCCAGCGCCGCGGCGCACGCGGTCGGGTTGCCGCCGAAGGTCGAGCCGAGCATGCCCGGGTCGAGGGCGTCCATGATGTGCGCCTTGCCGACTGCCGCGGCGATGGGGAACCCGGAGCCGAGGCCCTTGGCCACGGCCACCAGGTCCGGCTCGAGTCCGTAGTGCTCGACCGCCCACATCTTGCCGGTGCGGCCGACGCCCGCCTGGACCTCGTCGTCGATCCAGAGGGCGCCGATCTCGTCGGCGTACTGGCGCAGGCCGGCGAGGAAGTTGGCCGGCGCGGGGATGAACCCGCCCTCGCCCGCGACGGGTTCGATGATGAACGCCGCCACCTCGCTCTCCCCGATGGAGTACTTGACCTGGTTCTTGAGGGCCTTCAGGGCGGCTTCGCCGGTCTCCTCGGGGGTCTTGGCGCCCCACGGGTTGCGGAAGTGATAGGGGTACTCGGCGCGGTAGACCTCGCCTGCACGCATGACGAAGCCCGTCTTGTACGGTTTCGCCTTGTTCGTCAGGGACATGGCCATGTAGGTCCTGCCGTGGAAGGCGTGGGTGAAGGCCACGATGCCGGCGCGCTTCGTGTAGGCGCGCGCGATCTTCACCGTGTTCTCGACGGCTTCCGCCCCCGAGTTGACGAGGAACGACTTCTTGGGCGTAGGACCGGGGACGCTGGCGTTGAGCCTCTCGGCGAGCTCGACGTACGACGGGTGCATGCCGACGGCGAAGCACAGGTGCTGGAACTCGGCGGCGGCCTGCTGAACGGCCGCCACCACGCGCGGGTGCGAATGCCCCAGGTTCATGACCGCGATGCCGCTGGAGAAGTCGAGGTACTTCTTCCCGTCCGCGTCCCACACGTAACTGCCCTTGGCGCGCACCGGGTAGAAGGGGTGCACGCTCTGGGCGGCCGGCGTGACCGCCGCGCGGCGGCGCGCGGCTAGCTCCTTGTTGCTCATCTTCAATCCTCCCTCGGCTCCGGCTTGCGATGCTTAGGTGGTTGGGCTGACTCCCGAACGCATCTAAGGCGAGCGGCTCACGGTTGCTTGGAATCGTAGCCGTATACGCCCGGATTCCAACGAATCGTAGCATGAGAGTCGGACGGGTGTGAGCGACGCGAGCACCGAGGCGCGACCGCTGTAGCATCGGACCGATGGCGGAGCGGCGGCTACCTGACGCGGGCGGCGGCGCGAGCCTGGAGGTGACGCCCGATGGCCTCGCCCTCAGGACGCCGACCGGGCTCGTCGTGCGCGCGGCCGCGGAGCGCTTGGCCGGCCCGCTGCTACAGGGCCGTGACCTCCTCGCCAAGGCCACGTTCGCGCGCGCGGGCGGTGACCCGGTCCGCGTGGTGGACGCCACCGCCGGCCTTGGCGCCGACGGGTTCCACCTCGCGGCCCTGGGCCACCATGTGACGTTGCTCGAACGCGAACCCATCTTCCACGCCCTCCTGGCGGACGCGCTCGAGCGGGCGCTGGCCGGCGCGCTCGGCTCGCTGGCCGAGGAGGCCGCCCGGCGGGTCACGCTGCACCTGGTCGACGCGCGCGCCTACTTGGCCGCCGCCGAGCGTGCGCAGGTCGTGTACCTCGACCCGATGTTCCCGGAGCGTGGCAAGGCGGCGCTGCCGGGCAAGGCGATGGCGCTCTTCAGGGAGCGGCTGCAACGGCAAGACGCGGGAGAGGTCGAGGAGGCGGAGCTGCTGCTCGCGGCGCGTCGCCACGCGGCTCGGCGCGTCGTAGTCAAGCGCCCCCTGCGCGCGCCGCCCCTCGCCGGGGTGGCCCCGAGCGGGGCTCTGAAGGGCAACACGGTGCGTTTCGACCTCTACGCGGCGCTGGCCCCTGGCGCCGCGGGCGGGTGAAGATGAGATCGGTAGCGCGCCGCGACCGCCCTTCGGGCGGCCGGCGAGAGAGGTGAGGTCGCTATGGGACCAGACGACGACGCGCGTCAGGCAGGACTGAACGCCCCCAAGAGGGTCGCGGTGCTCGGCGCCGGCACGATGGGCGGCGGCATCGCCGTCAGCTTGCTGCTCGGGGGTCACGCGGTCGGCCTCTTCGATACCAAGACGGAGGCCCTGAGCGCCGCGTCCGCACGAGCCACCAAGCGAGCGGCCGAGGCGGTCGTCGCCGGGAAGCTGACGGCCACGAGCGACCTCGCCGAGGCGGTGGCCGGAGCGGACTTCGTCATCGAGGCCGTCCCGGAACTCCTGGAGCTGAAGCGGGACCTCCTCGCCAACGTCGGCGCCTTGGTGCCCGACCACGCGGTGCTGGCCACCAACACGAGCGAGCTGTCCGTCACCGCCATAGCGGCCGCCACGCGGCGCCCAGCGAGCGTCGTCGGCATGCACTGGTTCAACCCGCCGGAGCGCATGGCGCTCGTGGAGGTCGTGCGCGCAGCGCAGACGTCCGAGGGCACACTGGCCACCACGCTCGCGCTGGCGGCGAGCTGCGGCAAGGAGACGGTCGTCGTTCAGGACCGCCAAGGGTTCGTGACCACCAGGGCCGTCGCCGCGCTCCTGCTCGAGGGGGTGCGGATGCTCGAGGAGGGCGTCGCCGCGCCCGAGGACATCGATAAGGCCGTGAGGCTTGGCCTCAACCATCCGATGGGCCCGCTCGAGCTCGCGGACCTCATCGGGCTCGACACGGTGCTGCTGATCGCCGACTCGCTCAAGGGCGCGCTGGGCGAACGCTTCCTCGCCCCGCAGACGCTGCGCAAGCTCGTCGAAGCCGGCCGCCTCGGCCGCAAGTCGGGGCGCGGGTTCTACGAGTACGGGGGCTAGCGCCCGGAGGTCGTGGCAGGCGGGGGCGACGGGAGCCGCCTCGCGACCGCGGCCGCGAAGCGTCGTGGGGAGCGCCGCGCGCCTGCGACGGAAAGGCGGTCGAGGACCGGAGCCGTACCGCAAGCCTGGGGAGGGAATAGTGAACGCCTCCCGTGAGGGAGGCGTCGTGGCTGGCCCACAGAGATTCGAACTCCGACCGACCGGACCAAAACCGGGTGTCCTGCCATTAGACGATGGGCCATCGTCGCGGTCGCCCTACGCGCCTGGCATGCGCTTAGAGGGTGTGCGGCCCCGGGCGGCGGTTGGCTGGCCCACTAGGATTCGAACCTAGACCGACGGAACCAGAATCCGTTGTCCTGCCATTAGACGATGGGCCAACGTGGCGGCCCGAGGCGCATCTGGGAGTGTATGAGACGCGGCCTGACGCGTCAAGGGAGGCCGGACCGCCTCGCAAGGGCGACGCTCCCGCCGGACCCCGCGTGGCGCTCGGAGCGCGAGTGTGTTCCCGGCTCTCGACCGGCCCCGCGCTTCCCGCGCTTACGGTATACTTCGCGAGCTTGGCGTGCCGGGCCGCGTGCCCGCGCGCCGCACGATGGAGAGGTGCCAGAGTGGTTGAATGGGACGGTCTCGAAAACCGTTGTGTGGCTCCGCTGCACCGTGGGTTCGAATCCCACCCTCTCCGCCACATCACGGCCGCCCCATAGGGCGGCCGTTCTCTTGCGCCCATGGACCGACCGTTCGACGACGCGACCGCGCCGCCGCTCGGCTGCCTGCGGCCCCCGAAACCCGTCGAGCGCTCGGAGTCGAGCCGCCGCGAAAGGAACTAAGAAGATGGCCGTCACGGTAGTCGACCACCCGCTCGTCCAGCACAAGCTCTCCATACTGCGCGACAAGGAGACGAGCGTCAGGGAGTTCAGGGCGCTCTGCCAGGAACTCACCATGCTGATGGCCTTCGAGGCCATGCGCGACCTCGAGCTGGAGGATGCGACGGTCGAGACGCCCGTCGCCTTGGCGCACGTCAAGCGCCTCGCCGGCAAGAAGCTCGCCCTCATAGGCATCCTGCGCGCTGGACTCGTGATGGTGGACGGCATCCTCGCCCTCATGCCGACGGCGCGCGTCGGCCACATCGGCCTCTACCGCGACCCGGACACCCTCAGGCCCGTCCAGTATTACTCCAAGCTGCCGAGCGACGTGGGCGAGCGCGACGTCTTCCTCCTCGACCCCATGCTCGCCACGGGCGGCAGCGCCGCCGCCGCCATCGAGGTGCTCAAGGAGAAGGGCGCGACGCGCATCAGGCTCCTCTGCATCATCGCCGCGCCTGAGGGGATCAAGACGGTCACCGACGCGCATCCGGACATCGACATCATCGTGGCCGCCCGCGACGAGCGACTCAACGACCACGGCTACATCGTGCCGGGGCTCGGCGACGCCGGCGACCGCCTGTACGGCACGCGCTGACCGCGGCCCGAGGGGGCGCTACGCCGCGGCTGGCTCGGGTGTCGTGACGGCCGCCGCGTCGTCCCGGGAGTAAGCCACCGCCAGCAACGGCGGCGAGCGCACGTAGTCTGGCCCGACCTTCGGTCAGGACACTCATGAGGCGCTTACCACCCTCATTAGAATGGTTGACGTGCGCGGCACCCTCCTACTCTTCCTGCCCCTGGCCATCACGGCCTTCGCGGTCGCCTTCGGCGCCGTCATCTGGCTCGTACCGCGCGTGCGAGCGTTCGCGGTGCGCATCGGCGCCGTCCAGGTCGGCGGCAGCGCGCACGGCGGGGGGGTGCGCCAGCACGACGGGCGCGTCCCCAACATCGGCGGCATCGCCATCCTCGCGGGCTTCCTCGTCGCGATGTTGGCTGGCAGCCTAGTCGCGCCGGAGCTCATCGACGATTTCCGTGTCGAGCTGCTCGCCATCGCCCTCGGTGGCGCACTCATGACACTGGTGGGCTTCATCGACGACATGTGGGAGGTGCCGCCGCCCCTGCGGCTCGCCACCCAGGTCGTCGCGGCCGGCATCCTGGTCGTCAACGGCGTGCGCATCGGCTTCGTCACGGACTACTTCGGGGCAGGCACGTTCCTGTTCATCCCGGAGACGCTCTCCGTGCTCGTCACGATCCTGTGGGTCGTCGGGTTCACCAACGCCTTCAACTTCATCGACGGGCTGGACGGGCTCTCCTCGGGCATCGCGGCCATCTCGAGCATGAGTCTGCTGGCCGTAGCCGTCCAGTTCGACGACCGGGGCGGCGCGGTCCTGCTCCTCGCCGCACTCGCCGGGTCCGCCCTCGCGTTCCTGCGCTACAACTTCGGCCCGGCCACCATCACGATGGGCGACTCCGGGGCCTACCTGCTCGGCTACGTCCTCGCGGCCGTCAGCGTCCTCGGGGCGTTGAAGGTGACGGCGGCCATCTCCGTCGTCGCACCGATCCTCGTCCTCGCCCTACCCGTCGTGAACATCACCCAGGTCACGCTCCGGCGACTCCGGCGCGGCAGCTCGCCCGCACTGGCGAGCAACGATCACATCCACGACATCATCAGGGCGCGCTCGGGCTCGAAGCGCTTCACGGTGGTGCTCTTGTGGACGGCGACGCTGATCCTCGGAGTGGTTGGCATGCTCCTCTCGAGCACGCCGCCCGTCTTGACCCTGCTCACCCTCATCGTCACGGTCGTCGCCATCGCCGCCGTCTCGCTGCTGCGCCTGGCGGAGGTACGTCGCGCCGGGTCGCACGCGTGAGCGGCGCCCGGGCCGACGACGGATCCGACCGGCTGATCACACCCGATGGGCGACCGCCGCGCGTGGTCGCCGCCTTCGGCACCCGCCCGGAGGCGAACAAGATGGCCCCGGTCGTCGCCGCGCTCGCTCGCACGCCCGGCATCGAGCCCCTGACGCTCGTGACGGGCCAGCACCGCGAGCAGCTGGCGAGCTCGCTCGCCGCCTTCGGCCTGACCCCTGACGCAGACCTGGACGTCATGACCGAACGCCAGACGTTGGCCGGGCTCTTCGCCCGCATCGTGCCCGCCGCCGCCGCCGAGCTCGAACGTCTCGGCGCGGACTACGTGCTCGTGCACGGCGACACGACCACGACGTTCGCCGTGGCGTTGGCGGCGCACCTTGTCGGCGTGCCCGTAGCGCACGTCGAGGCCGGCCTGCGCTCGTTCGACCTGTCCCAGCCCTTCCCGGAGGAGGCGAACCGCCGCCTGACAGACGTCATCACCGACCTCGACCTACCCCCGACCGACCTCGCCAAGCGCAACCTGCTCGCCGAGGGCAAGAGCGAGCGGCGCATGGTGGTGACCGGCAACACGGCCGTAGACGCCGTGCAGCACATGCGCAAGAGCGCCAAGCTCCCGGAGCGTCTCGGAGCCGGGCCCTTCGTGGCCGTGACCATGCACCGGCGGGAGAACCTCCCGGTGATGGCCGGGCTGGCCGCCGCCGTGGCCGCCGTGGCCAAGGCCAACCCTGACCGCCTCTT
>CAUJFI010000087.1 GCA_963170125.1 Deinococcota bacterium
GCGTGATCGTCGTCGGCGACGGCATCAACGACGCCCCCGCCATGGCCGAGGCGCACGTCGCCGTGGCCATGGGCGGCGCGGCGAGCGACGTGGCGCTCGAGGCGGCGGACGTCGCCCTCATGGCGGACGACCTTGGCAAGCTCCCGTACGCCATCGCGCTGTCGCGGGCCAGCCGCCGCATGATCGTGCAGAACCTGTTCGTGAGCATGGGGGTCATCGCGCTGCTCGTGCCGAGCGCCGCCCTGGGCCTGGCGAGCATCGGAGTGGCCGTCGTCATCCACGAGTCGAGCACGCTCGTCGTCGTCGCGAACGCGCTGCGCCTGCTGGCCTTCAGGCCGCGGGGCAAGGTTGCCGCGTAGGCGGCCGGCGCCCCGGCATGCCAAGCTCTGGCGAGTAGGGCGCGCCCGCGCCCCGGAAGGAGCACCCATGCAGCTTGGCTTCGCAACCGCCATCCTCCCGGACCTGTCGTTGGAAGAGGTCTTGGCGTTCGCCGCCGACGAAGGCTTCCGGTGGCTCGAGGTCATGTGCTGGCCGACGGACGCCAGCGACCAGCGCCGTTACGCGGGCGTCACCCACATCGACGTACGCGCGTTCGGACCCGAGGACGCCGAGCGCGTTGCCGGCCTGTGCCGCAAGTACGGTGTCGGCATCAGCGGTCTCGGGTACTACCCGAACCCGCTCGCTCAGGACGAAGCGGAGAGCGCGGTCTACGTGGCCCACCTTGGGCGCGTCATCGACGCCGCGCGCCTGCTCGGCGTCGGGGTAGTCAACACGTTCATCGGTCGCGACCCGACCCTCCCCATCGAGGCGCAGTGGGACCGGGTCGAGGCGGTGTGGCGGCCGATCGTCGCCAGGGCGGAGGCGGCCTCTGTCAAGCTGGGGATCGAGAACTGCCCCATGCTCTTCAGCCTGGACGAGTGGCCGGGCGGCAAGAACCTGGCCGTCTCACCGGAAGTATGGGACGAGCTCTTCAGGCGGCTCACCAGCTCGAGCCTGGGCCTCAACTTCGACCCGTCGCACCTTGTTTGGCAGGGCATCGACATCGAGCGCGCCCTGCGTGATTTCGCCCACAAGCTCGTGCACGTGCACCTCAAGGACGAGCGGGTGGACGAGGAACTGCTCTACCGCCGCGGCAACCGCGGCCTCGGTTGGCACGTACCCAAGATCCCGGGGCTCGGCGACATCGACTGGCCGGGTTTCTTCCGCACCCTCGCCTCTGTAGGGTGGGACGGCCCCGTGATCATCGAGGTCGAGGACCGCGCGTTCGAGGACAGCCTAGCCGGGCGGCAGGAGGCGGTGCGCGCCGCGGGGCGGTACCTGCGGACGGTGATGGAGTTCGGGGGCTGAGCCGGACGAGATTGCGGCGGGCCGGGTGCCCAGGCCGGGTGCATAGTGGCGGGTGCATAGTGGCGGGTGAACCGGCGAGAGTGCGGCGCCGTCCTACGACTTGCATCGCGGCGCAGGCGTGGCAAGCGCCGCTCGACGGGGGTGCGGCCTATAGTGGCTCGGCGAAGACGAGCGTCCAGAAGAGGTTCTCCTCTCCCGCGCCCAACTCACTGACTTCCCGGCGCAGCATGTTCTCGCAGTGGCCCGGGCTGGCCATCCAGGCCGCCACGACGACCTCCGGCGTTGGTTGGTTCCAGGCGACGTTCTCGGCCACCACCGACCAGGGATAGCCGGCGGCCGTGACGCGCGTGCCCACGCTCGAGCCGTCGCTGCCTGGATGACCCATGTAGTTGTGCGTCGCCTGATCCTCGCTATGCAACTGGGCGGCGCGCACGAGGCGTGCGTCCAACGTCAAGGGGGCGGCCGGAGGCATGCGCAGCGCGCCGCAAACGGCGCCTTTGGCGCGCTCCTCGTTGACGAGCGTGAGGAGGCGTGTGACCGTCGGGGAGTAGGTGGCCGGCGCTGGGCTAGTCGGGCGCGGCGCGGCGCTCCGGGGCGCGCAGGCGGCGAGCAGCCCGGCGAGTAGCGCGCATGCCAGGCGGCGGGCAGTAGCGCGGCGTGAGGCAGTCATCGCCAGAAGCTAGACCCGCGACGCCCTGCCCGGCCATTAGCTCCGTCACTTCGGCACCCGGCCCCCCAGGGCTCGCACGGCGGCGCGCGTGACGGCCCCTCGGCGGCCGGCAACCCTGCGCCGGCCCACCAGCCGGTCCGTCGCACGCCCGGTCCGACGGGCCGCGCCGCTAGTTCCGCCGCTGCAGGGCGAAAGTCGTGCCGTCCTCGTTGACGAACGTCAGGCCCGACGGGGTGAGCACCGCGGTGAACGAGTAGCCGACACCGTTCGCGAAGAACTGGCCCACCAGCCCGTTGGGCGTCTCGGTCGCGGCCACCGGATAGGACGCGCCACCGTACGTGAGTTGCCCTTCGTAACCGTTAGGGGACGAGCGCAGGTCCAACCCCAAGCCGTCGCCTGCGTACGAGCCTGTGAACAGCGCCACCGGACGGCTCAAGGGGTTGGTGCCCGGCGCAGCGGTGCCCGGCAACAGAGGAGCGGCGAGAGGCGCCGGCGCGACCGCCGGCGTCGCCGTCTGGTTGGCGATGGGCATCGGCGTGCCGGCGTCCGCGCCCAGCGTGAAGGTGGCCAGGGCCGCTTGTGCCGCCGCCACCATCTGCTGCGTGTTCTGGCCGGTCACCACCCAGGCGATGGTGTAGCTGAACCTGTCCGTGTTCACAAGGATCAGCTGACCGCGGGCGCTCTGGTCGCCCGTGTAGTCGATGTAGAGGGCTGGGGCGCCTGCCAGGAAGCCGTCCGTGGCGCCGACGAGCGCCGCGCCCGGTACGCTCTCGCCGAAGCTCTGGAACAGCTCCTGCACGATCTCGTCGCGCGTGTACCCCTGCAGCTCGGCCAGGATGTCGGGCGTCATGACGGCGGCGTAGACGGTGTAAGCGCTCGTACCGTCCGGCGACGTGGCACCCATGAGCAAGTCGTCGCCCGGAGGGGTACTCTCCACGACCCAGCCGGCCGGTGTGGTCGTCGAGTAGCCGAAGCCTGGCGCCTGGAACGGGGGCTGCGCCAGCACGAGGGCGAGCGAGGCCGCGAGAGCGGCCGCCAAGAGCGAACGTGTGAGCCTCATCTGAACCTCCTCGGAAGGCCATCAGGCCCCCCTCTACCGCCAGTGTTCCCGTCGAGGCCTTAGCCGCGACTTAAACCGCCACCGCGCCGCGACTGGCGCACTTGCGAACCGGCGTCCCCGACGCGCGCCGACGCGGCGTTTGCGGCCAGTTCGATGTGTCTCGGGTCCCGAACGTGTACATCCCATTGACCCGCGCCGGGGCGTCGCCTATCCTGGCGGGCATATCTGTTGGCAGAAACGGCTCGCGAAAGGCTAGATGGTCGCATCGGCAGGCACAGGCGTGGCGCGCGCATGACGGCTGACAACGGCTGGAGCCGTCTACCGCTGGTGGGTGGCGAGGACGTCTACGTGGAGCTGTAACAGCAGCTAGTCAACCAGGTCAGACATCTCATAACGAGTCGCGGGCTGGCGGCGGGCGACCGGCTGCCGTCGGTGCGCGAGTTGGCCCGGCAACTCGGCATCAACGCCGGCACGGTCGCGTTGGCGTACCGGAAGCTCAACGCCGAAGGGTTGATAGCGAGTCAGCGGGGGCGGGGGACGTTCGTGGTCCCGCTGAGCCATGAGCTGGAACGCTCCAGCGATCGGCACAAGGCGCTGCAGGATGCCATCGACCAGCTGCTCGAGCGCGCCGACGCTCTCGGCTTCGGGGCCGCCAGCGTCCACCAGGGCCTCGTGACCCGCGCCGCGCGGCACCGACGCTTCCCGTTCGTCGTCGCGATGGCGAGCCTGCGCGGCGCCGAGAAGTACGCCACGCAGATCGCCGCGACGCTGCCCGAAGAGGTGACGGCCGAGCCGCACTGCCTGTCCATCGCCGAGCTCAAGGGGAACGCGAGCGCGGTGCAGGCCGCGTACCGAGCGGCCTACTTCACGTTCACCTTCATGTCGCACGTCCCCGGGGTGGGGGCCAGCCTCACCGCGCTCGGCATCGAGTCGGAGGTGGTTGGCCTCACTTCGGAACTGACGGGCGCGACGATCGCCTCCCTCGGGGCGCTGGGCGCCGAAGGCGACTACTGTCTGGTCGGGGAGTCATACAGCGTGAGCGTGGCCCTGAACGTCCTCACCCGGTTCAGTCGTCTCGACCTGAGCAGGGTGCGGGTCTTCACCGAGCACGACCCACCCGAGGCGCTGCTCGTCGCGGCGCCGGACCTCTACATCCACACCTTCAGCTCGGGCCCGCGCCTCGACGAGCTAGGAGTCCGAGCCGACCTGCGTCTCGAGCTGCAGTTCTCGCTCAGCGCCGAGGCGTGCCGGCGCCTGGCCCAGCTCCTCTCTGCGACCACCTCCCCGACGCCCGTACCGACAGTGGACATCATCCTGGACGCGTGACGCGTTCCCCTGCCCGCCGCTCGCCGTGCTCAGGCGCCCACGCCCGGCCAAACCTTGGCGAACACGCGCATGAAGTTGCCCCCCGCTATGCCGCGGATGTCGTCCTCGGAGTAGCCGCGCCCGCGCAGGCCGGCGTAGACGTCGAGGATCTGCGGGTACCACTCGAAGCCTGCGACGAACCTCTCGGGCGCGCGCCAGTACGACGTGACGTGCTTGTTCATCTCCGTCATCACCGTCTTGTAGTGCGGCCCGTGCTTGTCGTGGTCGTGGCGGGGGTAGGAGCCGAGGCTGAAGTCGGTGCCTATGCCGATGTTCTCCGTCGTGCCGAGCAGGTCGGCGAGGTAGTCGATGTGGTCGAGGTAGTCGGCGAGGGTCGGGCGTGCGGTCATCCCCTGCTTGAACACGAGCGGGCCCCAGTTGACCGTGCCGATGACCCCACCCTTGGACGCCACCGCCCGGATCTGCTCGTCGTCCACGTTGCGGGCGTTGTCCACCAGGGCTTGGGGGTTGGCGTGGCTGAAGACGGTCGGGTTGGCGCTCGCCTCCGTGATCTCGAGGCTCGAGCGGTGCGACACGTGTGAGAGGTCGAGGAGCACGCCGACGCGGTCGCACTCCGCCACCACTGCCCGCCCGAGACCCGACAGCCCCGTGTCGGTCCGCTCGAGGACCCCGCCGCATAGGAGGTTGTCGCGGTTGTAGGCGGGGATGAGCATCCGCAGGCCGAGACGCTGGAACGCCTCGACGCGCTCCGGCGCCGCGCCGATGAACTCGCCGTCCTGCGACGCCAGCAACAGGCTGGCCTGGCCCGCGGCCTTCGCCTGCAAGATGTCCTCGACCGTGTGCGCGATGCGCAGGTTGGGGTGCTCGCGGGCGACGGCGTGCCAGTACATGAGGTCGGACAGGGCCTGGTCGACGCCCACCTGCACGCTCAGGGCGGTGACGGCGTAGACGTCGCAGCCGTGGCGGTGGGCGTACGCGAGGTCGGCGTCCGGCCAGATCTGCATGCAGCCGTCGACGAACACGTAAGGCTGCTCCCCCTCGATGAGGGGGTGGAACCCGCGGTTGGGGCGCTCGTGCAGTGGATCGTGCGGTAAGGGCGAGGCGGTCAGAGGTGGCCTTGGCATCGGCGGCTCTCCGTTCATGGTCATGGCTCAGTATCCGAGTTCTTTGTTGCGCATGCGTCCGGCGAGCGGTCGCCCCTCGAGCAGTGCGCGCAGGTTCGACGAGAACTCGTCGAACACGCGGCCCCTGATCTCGGGCGTCCTGTAGGAGGCGTGCGGGCTGATGAGCAGGTTGTCGACACCCCAGAGCGGGCTGTCGGCCGGCAACGGCTCGACGGTGAAGGCGTCCAGGCACGCGCCGGCCAGGCGGCCGGAGGCGAGGGCGGCGAGGAGGGCGGACTCGACGACCAAGCTGCCGCGCGCGACGTTGATCAGGTACGACCCCTCCTTCATCAGCCCGAAGCGGCGCGCGTCGAACATCCCTTCCGTCTCCGGAGTGCCGGGCGCCGTGAGCACGACGTAGTCGGCTGTCGGGAGCATGGTGTCGAGCGCGCCCGGGGTGGCGACCGCGGCGAACGCCTCGTTGGCCTGGCCGCCGCGGCTGATGCCGTGCACGCGCATCCCGAACGCGGCGCAGAGCCGAGCAACGCGGGTGCCGATGCTGCCGGCGCCGACGACGAGCACCTCCTTGCCGCGCAGCTCCTGGTGGAACGGGGGTTTCCACTCGCGCCGGGCCTGGGCGGCCTCTAGCGCAGGGAAGTTCTTGGCGTTGCGCAGCATGGCGCCCATGACGAACTCGGCGATCGGGATGCTCATCACGTCCATCGAGCGCGTCACGACTATGCCGCGCTCCTCGACCTCGGGCACCATGACCCAGTCGAACCCGGCCGAGCCGGTGTGGATCCACTCGAGCCGCGGGGCCGCGCGCAGGAGCCCGCTGAGTTCGGGCTTCTTCAGGCCCGCGAAGAGCAGCGCCGATGCCCTGGACACGACCTCGGGCCACGGTTCGCCGGCCGGGAGCTTGGTGAAGCCGAGCGCGGGGAACTCCGCGACGAGCCTCTCGAAGTGGTGTTGCTCGTAGATGTGGCTGACGAGTACCTCTTTGCGCACGTGAACTCCTTGTTCGGTTGGCTGGCTCGGGGTGCTTCTGGTCCCGACCCGCTAACCGCCCGAGCGGCGTCTGGGGTCGAGGGTGTCGCGGATGACGTCGCCGACGGCGTTGAACGCCAGGACGGTGAGGAGGATCATCAGCCCGGGGTAGACGGCCAGCTGTGGGGCCGACCACATGTAGAACTGGCTCGCCGTGAGCATGTTGCCCCACGACGGCGTCGGTGGGGCTATGCCGAGGCCGAGGAAGCTCAAGCCGGCCTCGACGAGCATGACGTTGCCGACGCCGATGGACGTCGCGACGATGAGGACCGGCATGGCCTGCGGGAGCAGGTGGCGGAACATGATGCGCAGGTGGCCGGCCCCGAGGCCCCTCACGGCGGTGGCGTACTCGAGCTCCTTGACGCGCATGATCTCGCCCCTGATCAGGCGCGCGGGGCCCATCCACCTGGTGAACGAGAGCGCCAGCACCAGGACCGTGATGCTCGAGCCGAAGAGCGCGACGACCGCGAGCAGCAAGAAGAACACGGGGATCGACAGGACGCCGTCCGTGACGCGCATGATGACGCGATCGACGGGGCCGCCCGCGTACCCGGCGACGACCCCGAGCGTCCCACCGACCACGACGGTCAGGAGCGCCGAGACGATGCCGACGAGGATCGACACGCGCCCGCCATCGATGAGGCGCGCGAGGACGTCGCGACCGTTCTCGTCGGTGCCGAGCAGATGCTGCGAGCTCGGCTTGGCGAAGGTATTCGAGATGTTGATGCGAGTCGGCGACGGCAACGGCAGTACTGGCTCCGTGACCAGCACGATACAGACGAGAAGTAGCCAAGCCGTCCCGAAGAGCGCGAGCTTGTTGCGCAGCAGACTGTCCAGGAACACTTGCGCCAGCGTGCGCCTGCCGGGTCTCCTGGGCCTCGCCTCGCCCCCGGCCATCAGTCGTACCTGATGCGTGGATCGACCACGCCGTAGAGCACGTCGATGACCAGGTTGCTGAGGATCACGCCGGCGGACACGAAGAACGTTGTTCCCAGGATGACCGTTGCGTCGCGGCTCACGGCCGCGTTGACGGCCATCGAGCCGATCCCGGGCCAGCTGAACAGCGACTCCACGATGGCCGAGCCGCCCACCAGGCGCGGCAAGGCCAGTCCCAGGATGGTCAACACGGGGATGAGGGCGTTCTTGAGCACGTGCTTGAGGTGGACGCGCCCCTCGGCCAGTCCTTTACTGCGCGCGGTACGCACGTAGTCCTGGCTCATCGTCTCCAGCCAGCTCGAGCGCGTGTAGCGCATGATCTCGGCCGTCGTAGAGGTAGCGAGGACGATAGTCGGCAGCACTAGATAGCTCGCCCTGTCCAGCAGCGAGAACGGTTGCCCTATGGTCTGCATGCCGGAGCCCGGCAGCCAACCCAGGGTAACGGAGAACAAGATTATGGCCAGGATGCCGAGCCAGAAGTTCGGCGTTGCCAACCCGACGATCGCCAAGAAGCTGAGGGCCTGGTCGAGGATGGAGTTGGGCCATCTGGCGGCGACGATACCCGCCGGCATTCCCAGGACCACTGTGACGAGCAGCGCGGCGAGCCCGAGCAGGAGCGTGGCCGGGAGGCGCTCGGTGATCATGGCGATGACGGGCCGCCCGTAGACGAGGCTCACCCCGAGGTCGCCCTGCGCCATGCGGGACACCCACCGGAGGTACTGCTCGACCGGTGGGCGGTCGAGGCCGAACCGCCGCTCGACGCTGGCAACCACGCCGGGATCCATGGTCGGGTCGGCCAGGATGCTGAGCGTGCCCGGCGCCAGCTTCACCAGGAAGAACGTCGCCGTCATGACGAGGAACAGCACGAACAGGCTGGCCACCAGTTGCTTAGCTAAGTATTCGGCCATCGGACCTCTGGTTTCCCGTCCAGCAGCGACGGTAGCTTTGCCTTCCACGGTGTGGCGCCGCGCGCCGGAGACCGGCGCGGCCGCGGAGCGCCGTCACGGCCCTGTCGGGTAGGAGGCGACCGAGCGGGCTCGGCCCCCGGTCGCCTCCGTCACCCGTTCCGCTATGCGCTCAGCGCCTGAACAGCAAGTAGGAGTACGGCATGCTGTCCTTGATGTTGTTCGGCGGGATGTTGCCGATGTTCGCGTTGGACGCGGTCATGCGCTCGCGGAAGAGCAGGATCATGTTGGGCGGGTCCTGGTAGAGGATCTCGCCGATCCGCTCGAGCAGCGCGGCCTGGGCGGCCTGGTCGCTCGTCGCGAGCACCTGCGTGAACAGGTCGTCGACCTCGGCGTTCGAGTACGACTGGGAGTTGTACGGGCCGTTGGTCGTGTAGAGCCGCTGCGCCCAGTCGATGTTGGGCATCGGGAAGGCGGCCAGCCGCGTGTCGAAGGTCCGAGCCTGGGTCTCCTCGAGCCAGCGGCCCCCGCGCTCGGCGAGCACGTACTCGACCCGCATGCCGAGGTCCTGGAAGTACTGCTGCAGGATGAGGCCCATCTGCTCGCGCTGCACGTCGCCGCGGTCGACCAAGATGTAGAAGGAGAACTCCTGGCCGTCCTTCTCGAGGATACCGGCGGCGTTCTTCTTCCAGCCGGCCTCCGCCATCAGCTCGAGCGCCCGCTCGGGGTCGTACTCGCGGAACTGGACGTCCGGCCGCGGCACCCAGTCGATGGCGTGGGGGATGTAGACGTCGTCGACGTACCCGAGGCCCGGCGACACGGTGGCGATCATCGCGCGGCGGTCGACGGCGTACATCATGGCCTCACGCACGCGCGTGTCCTGGAAGAGCGGGTTGCGGAGGTTCCAAGCGAAGAGCTGGTAGCCGAGGCTGTCGAACGTCGTGACCTGCACGTGCTTGACCTTGCTGACAGCCGGCAGTTGCGGCGGCTCGATGTCGACCCAGTCGAGCTGGCCGGTAAGGAGCTGCGTGACGCGCGTGTTGCCGTCCGGCACGACCCGGAAGACGAGACCGTCGAGGTTCGGCGCGCCGAGGAAGAAGTCGTCGTTGCGCGTGAGCTCGAAGAACGAGCCGGGGACGGCGCGCACCATCTTGAACGGCCCCGTGCCGATCGGCGACTTGCTGTTGAAGTCGACGGCGTCGGCCAGGCGCGCGAACCCGCCCAGGACGTGCTGCGGGATGATCTCGTTGCCGCCCAGCGCGAGGCGGGCCGCGAAGAACGCGTCCGGCGCCGCGAGCTCGACCGAGACGGTCAGTGGGTCGATGACCTGGACATCGACGACCTTGGCGAAGTCCGCCGCGTTGGTGGCGCCCTCATCGGGGTCACGCGCGCGGTCGAACGTGAACTTCACGTCGTCGGCCGTCAGCGGCGCGCCGTCGTGCCACTTGACCCCGGCGCGCAGGTGGAACGTCCACACCGTCAGGTCGTCGTTGGCCTCGAACGACTCGGCCAGGTACGGCTCGAGCGTGTTGGTCCACGGGTTGACGGCCGTGAGGGGCGAGAACATCGTCCAGTTGATGATCGCCGCCGCGAGCTCGGAAGGCAGGATGGGGTTGAAGGTCGCGGGCTGAGTGGCCAACGGGATCTGGACGACGCCGCCGCGCTTGGTGGGCGTCTCCTGGGCGCTCGCCGCTCCCGCGAGGACGACCGCGAGCGCCATGCTGACGAAACGGGTTAATGCTCTGCGCATGCCTGATCCTTTCGCCCTTCGCTCCCCCGTGGGTGCGGGTCGGCCTGCGGTTCCGATCGCCCGCTCGAGGCCAGAGCGTGTACGGGTGTACCAGTACGCCTGGCATCATGCCGCCGGACGGCCGCGCTTGTCAATCGCCGGCGACCGTCTGTTTGCCGCAAGCGGGGCCGTGGAGGCTTGCTGGCATCGGCGTGGCCTGCTGCGCCTGCGTGCCGGTTCGCCATCGGCTCGCGGCTCAGCCTCTAGGTTGACAACGCACGGCCCGGAGGGTACGGTTCGTGTACCAGTACGGCAGTACAACGCTTCATCGGGCCGCGGTGGGTGCCGCTCCCGAACGACAACCGCGAGGGCGTCACGTCAGATCAGCGGGCAACGACCGCCGTACCACGGCCGGCCGCCTGGCGACCTCGACGCCGCAGAGAGGACTAGGGACATGGCGATAGTCAGAGTCGAGTTGGGCCGGCGCTCCCAGGAGCAGCGGGACGCCATCATCAAGGGCATAACGGAAGTGATGGTGGCCAACGGCGCCCAGTCGGAGGGCACCCAGGTCATCCTCTACGAGCTGGACATGAACGTGTGGGGCAAGGGCGGCAAGACCTTCGCCCAGCGGGCCGCTGAGCAAGGCATCACCCTCCCGCACTAGATTCGTTAGTAGATTAGCGTCATCACAACTCCGAGCGCCCGACCACCATCAGAGATGTCCGAGTCGTTGCCCGTCACGTTGATCGACGACGAGCACACCCCGATCTACCTCCAGCTCGTCCACCAGATCCGCTACCTGATAACCGGGCGGGAGCTCGTGGCCGGAGCGAAGCTGCCGGCGGTGCGTAACCTGGCCGCTCAGCTGAGCGTCAACACCGGCACCGTCGCCCTCGCCTACCGCACCCTTCAGCGCGAGGGGCTGGTGGTGAGCCAGCGCGGCCAAGGCACTTACGTGGCGCCAGGCGGCAACGACGCCTCGCGCGTCGGACTGCGCGAAGCGCTGCTCGTGGAGGCGCTCGACGAGCTCATCAAGCGCGCCTACGCCCTCGGTTTCGACCCGGTCGGTATCAGGCAGCACCTCGTGGCGCAGCTGCACAACCGTCTGCGCCACGTCCCGCTCGCCATCGCCATGCCGTCCGTCGCAGCCGCGATCAAGTACCAGCATCTCGTGAAGCGGCTGCTCCCCACCAACGTCGTGCCTAGCTTCCACACCATCGCGATCGGGGCGCTCGAGGCCGGCGACCCCGACACCCTGGCAGGCTACCGGGACACCTTCTTCACCATCACCTTCAGCGCCATGGTGCCGCGGGTCGACGCCGCGCTCAGGCGCCACTCGCTCCGCAGCGAGGTGATAGGCATCACGGCCCGTCTCACGGAGGCAACGCGAGAGCGGCTGCGGTCGGTCGACCCGAGCAAGCCGTACGTGCTCGTGACAGAAGCCAGGAACGTCGGTAGCGCCCTGACCCTGGTCGCCCAACACAGTCGCCTGGACCCCCGCCGGCTGCTCATCCTCACGGAGTTGAGCAGCCCGGAGGAGTTCGCGGCGGGACCGGACCACACCTACATCTACACGTTCGGGATGACGCCGACCCTGGACGCTAACGCGGTCCATCCAGCTAGGCGCCTCGAGCTCGAGTTCACGCTGAGCGACGAGACGACGCTCCATCTCCAGCACATGCTCGAACCCTCGCGCGGCAGCGCGAACATCCCCTAGGAGACCCCAGATGATCACAGAGCCCCTGCGCTACATGTTGGTGGCGAAGGTCTACTCTTACCAGGACCGCCACAAGGATGCCGTGCGAGTCCTCAGTGAGGGCATAGCGAAGCACCCCGATTCCGCCCTGCTCCTGCGCCACCGGGGCCACTTCAACGTCTCGGTCCGCGACTTCGACGGGGCCGTGAGGGACTTCGCCCGCTCGGTCGCCTTGCTCGAGGGGCAGCCGGACGAGATCGAGTACTACCAGGCCGAGTTGATGCCGGAGATCGAGCGGCTGATCCTCGGGCAGGAGCCGCGCCTCCTGAACGAGCCGACGCCCATCACGGACGCCAACCTCGCCAGGCTGCGCGACGTCTACAAGGGCACGCTCAAGTCCAGCGCCTGGTACCACTACGGCCTCGCCCACTACCTGCGAGGCGAGTTCGACGAAGCCGCCGACAAGTACGGGACCACGTTGCGATACTGCGTGGACGACGACATGACCGTAGCCACCACGGACTGGCTCTACATGAGCCTGCGGCGCGCCGGCAGGCACGCTGAGGCCGCCCAGGTCCTCGACGCGACGAGCCTCGACATGCACATCAACGAGCCGTCCTACTACCGACGGATGGAGCTCTACAAGGGCGTCACCACGCCGGAGAGCGTGCTCTCCCCTAACGACGGCGACGAGAAGACGTTGGCGACGCAGGGTTACGGCGTCGGCAACTGGTACCTCTACAACGGGCGCAAGGACGAGGCGCGCCAGGTCTTCGAGCGCATCCGCGCCGTCGGTCACCGCGCCGCCTTCGGCACCATCGCCGCGGAGGTCGACCTGGCGCGGCTGGCGGCTGGCGGCTGAGCGCTGGCCGGCGGGGGCCGGACCGGGCCGCCTGCTAGTGGCGCGGCGCGACCTTGGACGTTGCGCCGCGCCACCAGCGTGTGTGAGAGTGCCGAGGTGACAGGCGACCAGTCGACGCCCCGTGCGAGCGGCCCCGAGCGCATCACACCTCGCGCGCTCGAGCGCCGAGTCAAGCGTTGGCTCCTGGAGGGCCCGTTCGACTGCTACGTGCAGGTCGCGCCCGGGCTCGAGGAGCTGCTCGCCGCGGAGCTGGTGGACGGCGGCTTCGCGGGCGAGCGCTCCGCGCTGCGCGTCGAGCGCGGCGGCATCGCCGTGGCGCTCGACCAGGCCGGCATCATGCGCGCCAACCTCGAGCTGCGTACCGCCAGCCGCGTCCTCCTCCGCCTCGGCGAGTTCCCCGCCGCCTCGCCGGAGATGCTCTACGACCGCGCGCGGGGCGTACCGTGGCTGACGCAGATCGGCTTCGCGAGCACGTACGACCTCCACGTGACCTCGCGCCGCTCGAAACTCCAGGCGGGCGACGCCGTGGCCACCACGGTGGCCAGCGCCGTGGCGCGCGAGCTGCGCCCGTTCGGCCTCTATCCCAAGCCCGCCCCGGACGCGGCGCTCGTGTTCCACGTGCACCTGCAGGACGACCGCTGCACCGTGAGCCTCGACACGAGCGGCGGGCACCTGCACCGGCGCGGGGTGCGCCGGCACGTGCATACGGCGCCCATGCGCGAGACGCTGGCCGCCGCCATGGTGATGACGGGCCTGCGGCGCCTGAACGGGCCGCCCGACGTCGTCATCGACCCGTTCTGCGGCAGCGGCACGCTCCTGATCGAGGCAGCGGACGCGCTCGCCGGGCTGGCGCCCGGCAGGCACCGGGCGTTCGCGTTCGAGCAGGCGGCATGGTTCCGGGCGGGGGCGTACCGGGAGGTAAGGCGCAGGGCGGAGCGTGAGGCCAGGGGACCGTTCCCTGGCGCGCAGGCCGTGGGGTCGGACGCGGACGTACCCCCGCCGGCGACGCGGTCGGAACGGAACGGACCGCCGGCCGCCGCGACACGGCTCGTCGGCATCGACTCGGACCCAACCGCCCTCGAGACCGCCCGGGCGAACCTGGCGCACCCCGAGTACGCGGGAGTGACCCTCGAACTCGGCGACAGCACGCGCTTCGCTTTCGCGGCCCTGGGCGCGCAGCGCGGTCTGGTTCTCGCCAACCTGCCCTACGGCGTGAGGTTGGGCGAGCGGCGCGAGGCGTCGGCGACGGCACGCGCTTTCCTCGAGGGGCTGGCCCGCTCCGTTAGTCCGTGGGAGGTCGTGCTGCTCACCACGGACGCCGAGGCGGTCCTGCCTTACCTGCGTGACGCAGACGTCGTGCGCACGCGCAACGGGGGGCTAGCGGTGGGGTTGGTCGGTGGTCGGGTCGGTGGCGCGGGGGCTCCGGGAGCAGTTGCTGGCACCGGCGAGATCGTCGCATCCAGCTTGCCAAGCGGGTGAGGGCCGGCACTACCACCCTCAGACCGACACGCCCGACACTCTCGACTACGGCAAGATGGCGAGACTCGTCGACCTGGTGGACGAGCTGACCGTCATCCGGCAGGTCCGCGGTACGTGAACGAGCCACGCCACCACCACGCCGCGGGAGACCTGCCGCCTGGCCTCGTGCTGGACTGGACGGTTGAGCGAGAGCCGGGCACCCTGGTGCGCCCACCCCGCTACTTCACCTTCACCTCAAAGCTCGCGCCGTCCACCCATTCGTACCAGAGCGGCACCTGGGCGCCGATGGTGACCCAGCCAGGGAGGTCCGGGGCGATCGCCGTGGTGTCCTGCCGGGCGAACAGGTACACCACGTACTCGTCGTTGGCGCGGTCGTACCTCGCACTCAACGTGGCGGGCGTACTCGCGTAGGTGTCCGGGCTCGTGATGCTCCGCCACTCGCACACGCCGTAGTAGTCGGCGGTGTAACCCTGACCGATGTTCCAACCCTCGCCCGTCTTCTCCAACTTCGCGTTCGGGTCGATGAAGACGCTGGCTGTCGACGAGCGGCGGAAGTCCTGGTTCGGGTTGCGCTCGTCGCCCTGGCCACCCACGCCGCTTGCGAGAACCGTGTAACTACTGGCGTTGGGCACGGCCTTGAAGCGCAGGACCATCTCGGCGCACTCCAGCTGGCGGCCCTCGTCCCACATGCCGACCGGCGTGACGCCGTAATCGATGCTGAGGCGGCCGTCGATATCGTGGTCGCTGCCCCTCACCTCCGCTGCCATGCGTGCTACTGGAGTAGCGCCGGCGGGGATGGTCTTGGTGCCTACCGGCACCTCGAACACCTCGACTGCTACCGTGTCGCGGTCCTGATTCGTGATGCTACTTGGGGAGTTGTGGAAGTACCACACCTCCGCTTCGGAAGTGTCGACGCTCCTGCCCGCCTGCAGCAGGTCGTTCAGCTCGCCATGATCACCGCTCGTCGACCAGCGGTAGAGGTAGTTGCCGCTCGTATTGCCCTTCGGCTGAACGGTGAACTTCACGGACGCCTGGTGTCGCGTGACGGTCCCGACGGCCGGGGAGAGGGTGAACAGGGCGGGCGCCATGGTCACACGCCAGTCGATGACCCTGGCGGAACTGCCAAGGTCATACATGATCTTGGCCACGTCGCCGCTCACCAGCGCCGTCTGCACGGCGGCCGCGATGGCCGAGGCACCCGCGCGGCCGCTCAAACGTCGCTCCATGGCGTCGATGGAAACCTTGTTCTTCTCGCTCAGCTCGAGCGAGTCCTTGATCATCTCGATCATGTCGATGCGGTACGTCTTGTTGGTCGCTAGCTCCTCCAGCACGAACTTGAGGCCTGCCGCGTACGCGCCCTGCCCCTGCGTGAGGTAGACCCCCAACTTCATGAGGTGCTTGTCGTGGATAACTCTCACTCGATCGCGCATGCTCTTCAGCTTGGCCGCGTCCAGCTTGGCCAGGTTGCCCAGGCCGTAGACCTCGACGAGGGGTATGAGGAGCTGGTCCATGAACAGGTCAAGCGACTTCTCAAGCGCGATGTCGTTCCACTCATCATGCAGACCGGTGAAGAGCGGGTCCGTCATTATGGGCCACGGGTCATCGAAGAGGCTCGGGCCGACCAGCACAAGGCGGTAATGGGTCCGGCTGGCCCCATCGTGGCCAGGCAAGCGCAAGGCCGGGCTCAGAACCGGCGCGAAAGGCGCGTTGCCCGTGACGGCATCGACCAGAGCGTTGAAGAACTCGAGTTGGCCCGTCGGCGGCACTTCGACTCGTTCGACGAACTTGGGCGGGTCGACCGGGGTCTCTACTGCATCGGCATCCTCCCAGCTCGTCTCGTAAGCCAGCACGGCGGCGGGCCGGCGGTAGGCGTTCTGGGCGACCACGCCGGGGCCGCCCGGGTTGTGCAGCACCTCAACGCCCGAGCGTTGGCCGGTGGGGTCTATGATGATATCGCTCGCGTCGACCCCAGCCGTGGTGAGAGGCCGGCTCTGAACCGCGAGTGCCGCCAGCGGCGCCATGGCCGCGTCACCCAGCAGCGACGCGTGCGCCGCCACGAGCGCGGCCTCCAGCTCAGCGTCGGCGTTGGCCAGCCCGTTGCCGCCAGCCAGCAGTTGCCGCGCGAGTTCGCTCTCGAGCGTCGCCGCCTCCGGCGTGCCTGGCAGGAGCGCGTGCACCTTGGCCTGTGCGTCCGGCGGCAACCACAAGCCCCCCACGAGGTAGTAGAGCAACGCTTCAGCCGTACTGGACAGCGACGCGGTCGCGGTGGACCCGTCGCTGAGGCCGAGGAGGAGGAGCGTGCCCTCCGCCGTCTCGACGTCCAGTTCCGTTGCCGCCCCGCTGAACACGTCCGCCTGGAACTCGCCGGTGGCCGACACCGGGAACATGCCCAGCGGCGTGCTCACCGTGAGGGTGCCAAGGTCGACCTCATGCCCCACGGGTAGCACGACCTTGCCAGTGACAGACGTGACACCGACGGGCGGTGGGCCGGGGTCGCGCGTGCCGCCGCACGCTGCCAGGAGTGATAGGGCGAGCAGGGAGACGGCCGCGTGAAGCACCGTGCCGTGTGGAGTGCGGGCTGAGCGTTTCATCAAGGCAATCATGAGCCCCGGCCCTTAAATGCCACTTAAGCCTTGCGCCCTGTGCCTTCCCAGACGTGCTCGCCCGCCCACTGTTGCTGGGCCCGCGCGCCGTACCGGTTAGGCTGAGCGCCAAGAGGTGGCCTCGTGCTCAAGCCGCTGAGCGCTCGCACTCGAGCCTGGGGGAGCTGACCCCGGTCGAGGCTTACATCGCTTCGCTACCGGCAGCCCCGGCATCGCCACTGCCGGCTCAACCCCAACCCAAGGCACAGGTCATGAACCTGTGCTAGAACCTAAGCACCAAGAGGAAATGCCCAACTGGCAGGGACCACCGCTGACCGCTATCATTCGGCCACGTTCAAAGGAGGACAACACCGTGGCTGACGTTCTCACAGGGGCGATCTCGGCCTCAGACGTGTCCAACGCGTTCCTACAGGCCGTCTTCGCCGTCGCGCAGTACCGCACGACCATCGACGAGGACGACGACGTCGTCGTACACAGCGACGGCCTCGACGTCTGGGTCCTGGTCGACCAACCTTCCAACCGGCTGAGGTTCTTCGCCGCCTCCGCCCTGAAAGAAGACGCCGCCCACGCAGACGTCCTACAGGCCGTCAACGACTTCAACGAGGCTTACGCCGTCGTGCGGGCCTACGCGGTCAGAAGGAGTTCCGGCGCCCGAGGCGTCTTCTTCGACGCCGACATCAACTACGGTGGCGGCCTCATCCCCATCAACATGCTCACGCGGTTCCGGATCTTCGAGAACGTCGTCAAGAGCGAGCACCCCGTCAGGGGGCTCCTGGCGTGAGCGGGCGGTTGCATGAAGCGCGACTCACGCCGCTTTGTAGTAGTTCAGACTTGTCCTGACAGCCTGCCCTATGCTGGGGCGCTCGGAGGAGGGTAGTAGGACGTGACGACGGATCAGAAGGTGATCAAGAACAAGTTGGGGTTGTTGAACTTAGCGGAGATGCTCGGCAACGTCAGTCAGGCGTGTCGCGTGATGGGTTACTCCCGGGATAGCTTCTACCGTTTCAAGGAGTTGTACGACGCCGGTGGTGAGTTGGCGTTGAAGGAGATCAGCCGCAAGAAGCCGATCCCCGCTAACCGCGTCGCTGCGGAGGTCGAGGCGGCGGTGTTAGCGTTCGCGCCTTGTTGGGGGGCTGGTCCCGGACCCCATGCGCCTCTCTCGGCGATGCGTCAGCAACCACGATGATCGCCACCGACTCGTCGGTGGCCGGGTCGACCAGCGCTATGTCGAGCCGGCAACCGACCGCATCGGCGTACCTAGCGAGCACGGCGAGTGACAACGCAGAGCCCTCAGCCGCCTCTATCTGAGCGACGCGCGGCCGCGTGACCCCCATCGCGTCAGCCACATCAGCCTGCGACTTGCCCGCATGAGCGCGCGCCTCGCGGAGAGACTCACCGATCGATGCGTTGAGGGCGTCGCGAACGAGCCGAGCGAGTTCCGGGTCCTTGTCGACGCGGGCGTCAAGGCCTGGCGAAAGTGGCCTAGTAGTGCTCATCTCCGGTCCCTCCTGCAGTTGGTGGTCAACGGTCCTTCTGCTTGCGCTCCTGGCGAGTCTTCTGGTAGCAGTCTCTTGCGAACCGGATCAGGCCTTGGTCGGCCGCGTTCTCCTTCTTCACCTCACCACAGGCGAGCGTGAACTCCAACGGACCTGAACGCCAGTAGTAGATTCGAACGGCGCCAAGTTGGCACCGTCCCCTCAGTTCCCATACGCCGCCTCCAACGTCGTGGGCTATGCGCTTGGGCAAGCGCGTTCCCGCGAAAGCGAGTTGGCGGCGCAGGCTCAGGACCGTGACCAAGCAGTTGCCGCTCAGGCGACTTTCGAACGCCTCGTACGGACAGTAGCCGCCGTCGACGTAAACCGCGATCCTGTATAGCGCATCCACCCATCGACTCCGAGGTTAGACTGTACTAACCTTTTCGTCAAGGTGGCCATGGGCTCCGGATTACACTATTCAGGCCGTGCGCCTAGAGCTAACGCCTCGGGGGTGGTGGCGGCGTGCGCTGAGGACGCTAGTCTGGAAGTTCGTGGAAAGGCCAACGGGTACAGCCGTTTTCTCTTCTATGAGTTAGGGAGAAGAAGTTTCGCGCGCGTTCGACGACCTTACTCCTCCCGCGCCACCACCGTGTCGTAAAGCCCGTAATGCGTGAGCGCCTCGTGGCTCTCGATGCCCGTGTAGCGCAGCGAGGCGTCCTCGTACCGCCTGAACGCGAACACGGCCTGGTTCATCTGCTCGGTGTTGAATACGCGCAACTGCACTAGGAGGTCGAAATCTCTCACCTCCAAGCCGGTGACGACCCTGAACAGCCCCGGCTCGAGCTTGGTGATGACGTCTTGCAGGGTGTTCTCCCGGAAGTCCGTCAGGTACATGAACGCAGGGATGCGCGTTGCGAACTTGATCAGCTTCTCCTGGATCAACTTCCGCTTGGACTTGTACTCCCGCTCCTCCGCCGTCAGCTCGCGCCGCTCGGCTCCGCTTAGTTCACCATCCTTCGCCTTCGTCTTCAGGTCCTTCACGCGTTCGCTCTTGTTGATGATCGTCTCGATTACGTTGTCGCCGAGCGCCCGCCAACCTTCGATGCGTTCCACGGCCGCAAGCGCCTCCGGGTTGTCTAGTATGCGGCGGAGCGTGGCGTTGTCGACGTTGACCAGGATGGCGCTCTCCCACTTTCTGGCCAGCAGCGTCGCGGAGGTTCCGGCCATAGCGATGTCCAGAATGCCGCCAGCGTCTATCTGCGTCATGTTCGCCCCGTCGTAGGCCAGGACGGGCAGGAAGGACACCAGCTCCTTGACGGCGTTCTCTGGGTTCGCCTCGCCTGGTGACAGTCCGATGCCGTACTCGGCCACCTGCCGGAGGGCGCGCGTGGGCGCGAAGTCGAACACGAAGCAGACGGGCTTAAGGATCTCTTCGGCGTTCGGATCGTCTCCATCCGGGTTCATGATCGACCACGGAGACTGCACGCGGAAGGCTGCCTGGAAGTAGGTCTCTGGCGACTTGAGGTTTCTCAGCATCAAGATCGAGGACCACTGTGGCACCGTCACGCCCGTCGTCAACTTGCCGCAAGACAAAGTGATGGTCTTGGTGTCGAACCCGCCACCGATGGCCTTGCGCACGGGCGGCAACGCATCCAAGCCGACCCCAGCCGACGCGCCGGCAGCTACCACCACTTCGTAGTCGCGCCAGAATGCGTTCTGCCGCTCGGCAAGCAAGTTTGCCATCGCGTGGCAGGAGGCAACGTCGGGCAGGAACCAAAACGAGTGCTGCAGGTACGGCAGCAGTCGAACGTCCGAGTACGGGAAGGGTGGTCTAGTGCCGGTCTTCAGGAACTCGGCTGCGCGCGGGAGGTACGAACCGCGGATGATGTCCAGCCACTTCTGGACCTCGTCCTTGTGGTCGAAACGCGCTTGCGCCCCGCGGCCCTTCGCGGCGAAGAACTCGTTCAGGTCGAACTCATCGAACTCGCCGGCGCTGGCGATGGCGACCAGCTCGTCGGGCATCTGGTACGTGAGCAGCCGCATCTGCGGTAGGGCGCCATACGGGTTGCGCAGGGCAGGGTGGAGAGCCGCGAACGCCGCCTTGGCGCGCTGTTCGTCCGTGTACGTCCAGTTGAAGATTTGCTCCTCGATGAACTCACCCGTCGCCAACGCCCTGAACGGCGTGCCTGACAGGTACAGGTACGCCTTCGTCTTGATCGGGAGGAAGTCCTTCTCCTGGCCGGACAACTCGCTTAGGTCCTCGTTGACGTCTTCGAGCCCCCTGCCGTATTCCAGCCTGGCGTCGCCGTCGTCCTCACCCTCGAACAGCTCCTTCGCCGTATCGCGCCAAGCTCCGAAGTGATACTCGTCGAAGACGACCAGGTCCCAGTCCATCTGGTGAAGCCACTCATTCTTCGGCTTGATGTTGCCGAACTGGTCCTTGCCGAGGAGGTCCTGGAACGAGCCGAAGTACACGAGCGGCTGCTTGGACGAGGCCTCCAACGGCTTGCTACGCGAAGCCCGCGATAGGAACTGCCAGCCGTCGAAGTCGACGTGGCTCTCCAGATCATGCTGCCACGCGTCCTCGACGGCGGGCTTGAAGGTCACGACCAGCACCCGCTTCGCACCGAGCCTCTTTGCCAGTTGGTACGTGGCGAACGTCTTACCGAAACGCATCTTCGCGTTCCACAAGAAGCGCGGCACCGCGTGCATGTCCTCCTTCCAGATCGAATGGAAGTAGGCGTGCGTCTTCTCTACCGCCGCGCGTTGCTCAGCGCGCAAAGTGAACGTCTCATGGCGAGCCCCAGTCACCTTCCGACCGGCCCTCAGCTCAAAGAGCACCGTACTGACGTCCGCGGCGGTGCAGCGCATCCACTCCTGAACGACGTTCTCGAACCCCTTGCGGACCAGCGCCGTGCGAACCTCGTGGTCGCTGAAGAGCGTGCCGTCCTCGCGAACCGCAGGCACATCCAGTTCGATGCAGTAGTTCTTGATTGCAGCCGTGCGCAGCTGCTCCGCGACCCGCTGCTTCACGCCGCGCGTCGTCTGACCGACCTTCAGCTGCCCGGCATGAGACTCGTCGGCGATTGAGTACGCGTATATGCGCGGGGTGGCATCTGGTTTCGGAGGGAGGACTTGGTCTAGCGGCTGGCTAGTCATCGGAGGAGGATGATCCGGCCGTCATCGGCCTGATGAGCGACTCGATGTAGGCTTGCTCGCTCGGACTGATCTCGTACTTCTCGTACAGCTCAGTATCCGTCCACGCCCGATCCCACGTTTGGATAGGCACCCAACGGTAAGTGGAATGAGTGGCGTGCTGAGTGATCTTGCGAAGCGACACAAGGAATCGGAAGAAACGCGTCCTGTAGTACGACTCTAGACTCGCGGCCTCCGCGCGCGATGCCAGGTAGAAAAATAGGAACGACTGCGTGCACACGGAGGGAGAGGCCGCAAGGAGTGCTGGGCCGAGAACTATGTCGACACCGCTTCGCTCTCGCTCCCGGCCCGACCCAACAGCCGGCACAAGCAACTTCCAGGTGTCTATCAGTTGGCTACTCTTTGTCACATCGGCTCGAGCGATGAACCCCCGGCCCCTCTTCATCGAACGAATGTAGTAGATGGGCACATCGCCCGCGAGCTGCCTGGCGTGAAAACCGTCGAAGTTAGACGTCCATCCAAACTCCTTGTCGCGCGCGAGAATTGTGTTGACTGATGGTTCACCTCGCTGCAAGACTTTTCGCAGAATGCTCAAGGAGCGGTCGTCGCGAACCAGTACGTCGAACTCATCCAATGTCCGGTCCGACGGACCAAACACGTCGCCGGCCCTGACCGAGGTAACGCTGCAGGGCCCGTCGTAGGTCGCGTTCCAGAGGAAGTAGCATGCGCCGCCGTTGATGCCGACCGAAGGGAACACCTCAGCGGCGTTAGGGTAGTCGACTAGAACCCGAAGGCGCGTGTCCCCGAGCATGGTCTCACGGAACCGCGTCAGGCCCAGCCCACCAGCCATCCATCGAGACGGAATCACCATGGCCAAGTAGCGCGGCTGAAGAGCCTTCGCCTGTTCGACGAAGTGTTGGTAGATGGGAACATCCCTCGTACCGCCATCGCTAGCCAGCTGATACGGTGGGTTCCCGATGATTACGTCGAACTGCATGTCTCCTCCGAACATCCCGACCAGCCGGTCCTTGACGTCGTCCGTATGGATGAACGCATAGGCATGCGTTTCGAACCCCGCTCCACGATCGAGGGTCCGCTGGGCGGCACTGCAGTAACGGCACCTACCATCAACCCACTCATGGTCTACGCGCTCGAACCAGATGTTGCCCTCATCGCTCCGGAAGCCTCGGACAATGGAGTGCTCCCCCTGGGCATGCTTCGAGCAGTAGACGCTGCGGCGCGCCAGGAGGCTCGTCAGGTGCGTGATGCCAATACCGAACACCTGCTCCGTAAGGATGTGGTCGACCCTCTCTCGCAGGTCCGGGACCTTCGTCGCCAATCCGGCAGTGAGGCGAGTCGTTATCTCACGGAGGAACACGCCGGATTTTGTGCACGGGTCCAGGAACCGCACCGTCTCATCGGACCAGATGTCTGCCCCGTCGTGATCCGCAGCCCATGCCTCGGCGATTGCGTCCAACATGCGGTTCGCGAGTGTCGGCGGCGTGAAGACCTCATCGTTCGAGAGGTTCGCGATACACGTGAGCACATCCGGATTGCGCCCTTGCAACGTGAATCTTGCTTGATTCGTCACTCCCCACCCCCGCTGTCGCTACCTAGCAATTTGGCGAGCTCGCCAATGGTCAGGCGTGGGTAGGTCCTAACGGGCCTGAAGAGTTCATGCTTCGGCACGCTGGCGAAGAGTGCGCCCTCTGCGGACAACGCAGCCGCCTGGGTAAGGCTATCGAACCTGAAGTCGCGTCTCTGGAACTTGCCCTTGCCGACGTATCCCCACTCAGCGAAGGTGATTGCCTGCCCGCCATGGGTCTTCAATGTCAGGGCGTCGCCGTGGACCAGGTTCACCGCGAGCACGTGCGCCGCGGCGCGGTACGTGTCGTCTGCGGGTTCTAGGCCCAGCTCCTGGGCGAAGAGCTCCAGGAGGTTTGCCCGACACTCGGCGATGTTGTCGGCCAACAACTCGATACCGTAGATGCACATCAGACCTAGCAGAGCGTACTGTGTGCGCTCGAACGGGGAGGCTTCGTACTTGAGTTCAACGGCAGCCAGCTTGCGCCGCAGGACCTGCACGAGGAAGTTCCCGCTACCGCATGCTGGCTCGAGGAAGCGCGAGTCGATGCGCTCACTCTCGTCCTTGACCAGGTCGAGCATCGCCTCGACCAACCAAGGCGGAGTGAATACCTCCCCGTGATCCGCTACACGCTGCTTAGACTTGACTAGGTTCATTCGCGGTCCCGATGGACAGCATAACCCTAGCTGTGGGAGCCTCCCGTGCTAAGCCCAGTGCAGGAGCAGCTTACGACGGCCTCTCCGGTGGCCGCGGTGGCCTAGTCGTTCATCCTATTTGACGTCGCCATATTCATGGCCATTCCACTGCAGGATTGTGTTCTGGTTACAGACGAAGTCAGAGTAACCGTTTGTGCGCATGTCCAGCTGACCGATTCTTCTACACCTGTCAAGCGACGTCTAGATCTACGAACTATGGCGACGTCCAGTGTTACGAGGGCTTCTTGGTTTCTCTCTGGTCTGGTCATGATTGTATGCTCACCGCCCTTTCCAGGTCCCTTAGCCGGTAGCTTCGCCCTTTGCGACCCGGTGCGCCCGCCACGGTGGTTCGGGTCCGCGGCCAACTCGGGCGTGCTGCCCGCGCGCCGAGGTCGCCGCCTTGGTGAACTCAGCGCCGTCGCGCTGACGTTCGCGAACTCACCAGGGTTGTTTCTGCCAGTACGTTGTGTAGCATTCACCGTCGAGGCAGAGCATAGGGTCGCCCGTCTTGGAGTTGTTACGCCTCTCCAAGCTGTAACTCTTGAGCGCGCCACTGTTCGACTGCGCCGTGAGCCTGAAGCCGTCGTAACTCCAGCGGCCGGAGTCTGCTGACTGCGACGTCGTGCCGCCCCACGCACCGGGGGCGTAAGCACTCATGCTTCCTTCGGCCTCGTAGACGTAGGTCCCGTCGGCGCGGAGTTCGAAGCACTCCATGTTCGAGGCGCCGCCCCCGGCCACAGCGCTGAACTCGTTCCCCGAGCACCACTTGCCTACGAGGCTCGCAGCGTCGCCCGAACTGACTTGTGGAGCTGCGCCCGGCTGTGTTGCGAACCCCCCTGTCGTGCCCTGCAGCGGTCCTGTCTGCTGACCACCTGGTAGCGAACCCGCGGGTGAGCCGGAGGAGCGCGTGAACACCAGCGGCGTGGGGGAAACGCCGTCGGCCACGTAAAGCTGAGTTCCCTCTACCGCGTAGTAATAGTAGTAGACTTGGCCGTTCTGCTCCAATCCCAGCACGCCGTCCATGGCGCCCCACCGCAAAGCCTGGCCATCGGCATTGCCGGTGCCGTCCGCCGCGAGGACCAGCGTGTGCTGCTGTCCTGCGGCGTTCGCGATCCAGGTTCCTACGAGCTCCTGACCGGCTTGAGCAACGGCCCAGCCCAGGACCGCCGCCGCAACGATGAAGACAACCGACTTGCGCATGCGCTGGCGCCTCCGATCCGATCCCGTGGCGCCGGCCAACCCTGTGAGCTGACCGGCTACCAACGTCAAGCCACGTATGGTAATGGGATGGTACGGCAGGTTCGACTCGAACGAGTGTGAACTGCCCCATACTAGCCTCCCAACCCGGGGTCGGTTGGGCGCTTCTCTGCCGAGCACGGACGAGCGCGTTGAAACGACGGTGCAGAACCATCGCATTCCCTCCACGGTTCCTCGCGGCCGACCAGTTAGGGCGCGACAAGCTAAGTTCCACCGAGTCGCGGATCGAACCGAAACGCCCTCACCTCTCGCACCTCGATCTCCCCCATC
>CAUJFI010000088.1 GCA_963170125.1 Deinococcota bacterium
ACTGCACCTCAACCGACGAATCAACCGAAGCCGCCGTAAACGTAATCGCCGCCGTCAACGTCGTCTTCCCATGATCCACATGCCCAATCGTCCCCACATTCACATGCGGCTTCGTACGCTCAAACACACCCTTAGCCATGACCGTTCCTTTCGACGTCCCGACCGACGACTTGCCCCGGACGGGTGGCCGGCCCCCCATCCGGGGGCGCGGGCGGCGCCTGACCACTTCACCGGTGGTCGCGCCTCGTTCTTGCAGCGGCAGGCAGAGCGAAGTCGCTGGCACCTACCTCTCGCCGCGCGACCCGCTCCGCCGTACCGCCAAAGTTTTGGAGCTCGTGGACAGGATTGAACTGTCGACCTCTCCCTTACCAAGGGAGTGCTCTACCACTGAGCTACACGAGCCCACCACCGCCGTCTACTTACTCGCCTCGCCCTCGCGCCTGGCGGCACGAGCCGGTGCGCTGGAGCGGGAGACGGGATTCGAACCCGCGACATGCAGCTTGGGAAGCTGACGCTCTACCAACTGAGCTACTCCCGCGTTCGCGACCGGGCCACTCCCGAAGGTTCGCCCCGGTCGTGACCGCACGGCTGGTGGGCAGGGCTGGATTCGAACCAGCGTAGGCTAAGCCAACGGATTTACAGTCCGTCCCCTTTAACCACTCGGGCACCTACCCGCGTCATAGCCGAGGTCTCGAGGCGCTTCCCTTCGCTCCTGATCAGTGGAGCCACCCATCGGAATCGAACCGACAACCTTCCGATTACAAGTCGGGTGCTCTACCGATTGAGCTAGGGTGGCCGACCGCGCCACAGACCCGGAGTAAGGTAGCACTGGGCCGCTAGTCGTGTCAACTGCCGTCCAGGACGGGTCTCGCGCGGGCTTCCGACCCTCGGCCGCGCCGGTCCGCGCGCGCGGGCCGGCGAGCCCGCCTGGACCGCCAAGGTCCACCCGCTCACCCCCGGGAGGCGCGCGCCTGCTAACATGCTGGGGTTTGGAGGCGCCACACATGGGACGTATTGGACCCATAGGGATACCCGAACTCCTCATCATCCTCGCCCTCGTACTGCTCATCTTCGGTCCGAAGCGCTTGCCGGAGATGGCGAAGGGCCTCGGCCAGTCCGTGCGGGAGTTCCGCAAGGGCTTGCGCGACATGAAGAAGGACCTCGACGATGATGGCGACGACAAGAGGGCGCCCGGTGGAGCCGCCGCGCCCGTAGCGGCCGCGACCGCCGGCACGCCGTCGGCCAACGTGTCCAAGGCTGCCGACAGCGAGGACGCCGGGTAGAGCCGGTCGACCTAGAAGAACGCGCGTCAGGACAGCCCGAGGCTTCGGCGTGACCCTCATCGAGCACTTCGCGGAGCTGCGTAACCGGCTCTTCATAGCGTTGTTGGCCTGGCTCGTGGCCTCCGGCGTCGCGTTCGCGTTCCGCTTCGAGGTGCTGGAGTGGCTCAAGGCGCCGCTGCCGCCCTCAATGACGCTCAACTACTTCGCGGTGCTCGAGCCGTTCACCGTGTCGATGCAGGTGGCGTCGTTCTTCGGTCTCGTCATCGCCTCACCCGTCATCATCGGGCAAGCGTGGGGATTCGTCGCGCCTGGACTCTACGCCGAGGAGCGGCGCTACGCCGTGCCGTTCATCCTCTTCGCCGCGCTCGCGTTCGCGGCGGGCGTCGCCTTCTCGTACTACGTCGTGCTCCCCTTCAGCATCCCCATCCTCCTCTCGTTCCTCGGCGACGAGGCGCAGGGGCTCCTCTCCATCGGCAAGTACATCTCCACCCTCCTGATGCTGATGGCCATGTTCGGCATCATGTTCGAGCTGCCCGTGCTCGGCTTCCTGCTCGCCCGTATCGGCATCCTCCGTCACGCTCCGCTCGTCAGGTACCGCCGCTGGGCCATCGTCGGCGGCGTGGCGGCCGCCGCGATCATCACGCCGACCGGCGACCCCTTCAACCTCGCGCTCGTGGCCGTGCCGTTCCTCGTGCTCTACGAGGTGACGGTTGTCGTCGTCCGAATCTCGGAATGTCGGCACGGTTCCCAGCGTAGGATGCGCCATGCAAGAGAAGATCCAGAGCCTACGCGCTCGTATTGACACCCTCAACCTGAAGATCCTCGAGCTCGTCTCCGAGCGCGCGAGCGTCGCCGCCGAGATCGGCGCCCTGCAGTCGTCAATGGGCAGCTCCCAGTACGACCCCGTGCGCGAGCAGACCATGCTGGACGCCCTGGTGGCCGCCAACCGTGGGCCGTTCGACGCCGCCACGGTCAAGAGCCTCTTCAAGCAGATCTTCCAGGCCAGCATGCAGCAGAGCCAGAAGCAGGAGAAGCGCGCGTACCTCACCTCGCGCGCCACGCACGGCACGGACACGGTGGTGACCGTCCGCGGCGTGCCGATCGGCTCGAAGCACTCCCCCGTGCTCGTCGCCGGCCCCTGCGCCATCGAGTCGGAGGAGCAGGTGGAGGCCGTCGCGGCCCAGGTGGCCTCGCGCGGGGTCAAGCTCTTCCGCGGCGGCGCCTACAAGCCGCGCACCGACCCGTACTCCTTCCAAGGCCTCGGCGAGGAAGGCCTGCGCATCGGCCGCGAAGCGTGCGACCGACACGACCTGGCCTTCGTCAGCGAGATCATGACGCCCTCCGACCTGCCGCTCTTCGAGGAGTACGTCGACCTCCTGCAGGTCGGCGCCCGCAACATGCAGAACTTCCACCTCCTGCGCACCGTAGGGCGCAGCGGCAAGCCCGTGCTCCTCAAGCGCGGACTGTCGGCCACCATCGAGGAGTGGCTCATGGCGGCCGAGTACCTCCTCAACGAGGGCAACCCTAACGTCATCCTCTGCGAGCGGGGCATCAGGACGTTCGAGCAGTACACGCGCAACACACTCGACGTCTCCGCTGTCGCCCTGGCCAAGCTCGAGAGCCACCTGCCGGTGCTCGTCGATGTCACGCACTCCGGCGGCCGGCGCGACCTGCTCGTCGCCCTCACCAAGGCAGGGCTAGCCGTCGGTGCGGACGGGATCATGGTCGAGGTCCATCCGAACCCGGCCATCGCCCTGTCCGACACGAAGCAGCAGATCGACTTCCCGGCGTTCGACCGCTACCTGGATGACACCGGCTACCACGCCAAGCTCAGCGAGAAGCGCGTGGAACTCTACGGGTTCTAGGGGGTAGGGGCCGGTGCCGGGCCTGGACGACCTCCTCTCGTTGGTCCTCCGCGCCGTCGAAGTGACGCCGGCTTACGCGCAGGCTCGCTGTCTCGTGGTGAGGAGCGGCGCGGAGGCCTGCCGCGCCTGTCTGGACGTCTGCCCTCACGAGGCCGTGAGGATCGATGAGCAGGTCGAGCTCGACGTGGTGAACTGCACGGGGTGCGGCCTATGCGTGCGCGCCTGCCCGAGCGAGGCGTTGACGGCGTCGCCCAAGGTAGAGCCAGGGTCCGCGCTGCGGTGCAGCCGCGTGGCGGGCGACGGCGCCTCCGTGCGGTGCCTGGCGCAGCTGTCGGCGGCGGACCTCGTGAGACTGGTCGGTGACGGCGAGCGCGTGACGTTGGCGCGCGGCGAGTGCGTCGGCTGCAAGGTCGGGGGCGCGGCCGTGCCGGAGGTCGTCGCGGCCACGGCGGCACGGGCGACCGAGCTCTTGGCGCTCCACGGCAGGCGGCTCACCGTCAACGTCAGCCTCCAAGCGCGCCTCGACGCCCCGGCCCCCACCAGGCGCCTCAGCCGCCGCGACCTCTTCCGGGGCGGCGCGCACGAGGTCGCGCGGGGCGCCGCCGAGGCGCTCGCGCCACTCGAGGCCCTGCTGCCCGGCCAGGAGGGCGGTGCCGGCGGCCACGAGCCACCCCCTGAGGCGTCCCGCCGCCTCAGTCTCATCGCCACGGCGCGTCCCGCGCCTGGCGCGCTCGTCCCATGGCGCCTGCCGCGGGTCGCCGATGGCTGCATCATGTGTCCGGCGTGCACTCGCGCCTGTCCGACGGCGGCCCTGGAGCGCGACTTCAGCGGCCCGCAGGCCGTCTTGCGCCTGCAGCCCGACGCCTGCATCGGCTGCGACGCCTGTGTCGCAGCCTGTCCCGTCCGGGTCATCAACATGGACGACGAGATCACTTGGGGCGAGCTGAGCGGCGGCCCGAGCGAGGCGTTCCGCTCAGGCCCGGAACGGCTCGGCACCGGGGCGGTGCCGCGCTGAACGCCGTTGCCCGACCAGGGACATCCGGAAGCTGACCTCCACCTCGCCGGAGCGTACACTTGGGCCATGACCGTCGACTCTTGGGTAATGGTAGCGGTCGCAGCAGGTGCCTCGAAAGGGTCGAGCTTGCGGGACGTGCAGCGCTACATCGATGAGCGCCACTTCGAAGAGCTCGCTGTCGACACGCTCGAAGCGGCGCTGGCCGCGCTGGTAGCGGCGGGTAAGATCTACCAGGACGGCGAACGCTACCACCCGGCGAAGCGGACCTCGAAAGAGGACGCCATGAAACAGCTGTTCGGGGACGGTTGACGAGCAGCGTCCCCAACTCCTAGGAGGCGGTCGATGACGACCCCGGTGGCCACAGGCAGCGCTCTGGCTCTGCACGACTTCTACGACATCGAAGCGCTGTACGACCACGAGGAGCGCCTGATCCAGGGCAGCGTGCGCGAGTACGTTCGTGCCGAGCTTCTCCCCAAGGTGGGCGAGTGGTGGCAGGAAGGCGTCTTCCCTGAGGACCTGGCCCGCAAGTTCGGTGAGCTGGGCGCCCTCGGCGTTACGCTCCCCGAGCGCTTCGGGGGCGCAGGCGCCTCGTACAGCGCCTACGGTCTCGTCTGCAAGGAGATCGAGTACGTCGATTCCGGCATGCGGTCGTTCGTCAGCGTGCAGTCGAGCCTCGTCATGTTCCCGATCAACGCCTACGCGCAAGAGCACGTGAAGGCGAAGTGGCTCCCGCTCCTGGCCAGCGGCGAGGCCGTCGGCTGCTTCGGCCTGACGGAGCCGGACGCGGGGTCCGACCCGGGGGCCATGCGCACCCGTTGCCGCAAGGTCGGCGACAACTGGGTCATCACGGGCGTGAAGCGTTGGATCACGAGCGGGTCGCGCGCGCACGTGGCCATCGTATGGGCCAAGGACGAAGAGTCCGGCAAGATCCTCGGCTTCGTGGTCGAGACCGACCGCCCCGGCTTTCAGGCCGTAGACATCAAGACGAAGGCCTCCATGCGCGCGTCCGTCACGAGTGAGCTCTACCTCGACGAGGTGAGCGTGCCAGCCGGCAACCAGCTCCAGGTCGCCGGGCTGAAGGGCCCCTTGTCGTGCCTCAACCAGGCGCGCTTCGGCATCGCCTTCGGCGTGCTCGGCGCGGCGCAGGCGTGCTTCGACGAGGCGGCGGCCTACGTCTCGGACCGGCCGGCCTTCGGCGAACCGTTGGCGGCCAAGCAGCTGGTCCAGTCGCGCTTGGCGGACATGCTCTCGGAGATCACGCGCGGCAGCCTCCTCGCTTACCGCCTTGGGCGGCTCAAGGAGGAGGGCAAGGACCACCCGGCGCGCGTCTCGCTCGCCAAGCGCGACAACTGTCGCAGCGCGCTGGCCGTGGCGCGCGCCGCGCGCGACCTCCTCGGCGGCAACGGCATCACGACCGAGTACGCCGCCATCAGGCACATGCTCAACCTAGAGACCGTGGCGACATACGAAGGCACGGACACGGTCCACACGCTCGTGCTCGGACGCGAGATCACGGGCATCAACGCGTTCTGACTGTGAACCGACAAGGTGCGCCGGACCAGAGTACTCTGGTCCGGCGCACCTTGTCCTTCAGGCCACGGCCGCTTACTCCGTCGCCTCAGCGGTACTCCACCAAGCGGATGCTGGTCCGCTCGCCCTCCCCGCCGTAGGTGCTGAAGCACGGGAACGGCATGCCTTCGGCCAAGCCGAACACGATATTGCCGCTACCATCGTCGTCCGTCGGCTCGTAGGTGACCACGACGCACTCGAGGCCCGCCACGTTCTCCGTGCGGTCCATCCTGACCTTGCCCATGCCGGCGACCACGTAGATGTCGCTCGTCACCGCCACGTCCTGGCCCCCCAGCGCGAACGGCAAGATGAACATGCCCGGCCCGTAGAAGAGCATCATGGGACCGAACATCAGCATCCCGAGCGCGTCGCCGCCGCTGAAGGCGTCGATCACGCCCTCCTGTGAGACGCCGTCGCTACTGGTGCTCATGCTCGTCGTCACCGAGTAGGTCGCCCCCGTCTGGCGGACGTCGAACTCCAGGCGCACGACCGAGCCCGTGCTCGACGAGTCGCTCGTGACCTCGAAGGCATAGAAGTGGCTGCCGCCCCCGTACGTCCCCATGTCCCAGGAGAAGGCCGCGCTCCAGCCGCCGAGGGCTAGGAGCAGGAACGGCAAGAAACGAAGCAGAGCGCGAGGGCGTGGCATTGCGTACCTCCGAAGACTCGCTCGTTGGCGGAGCGGTCCCATCGCCCAGAAGGTAGCACACCCGCATTCCGTCCTGGAGCGATAATCTTCGCAGGCTAGCCGCGAGGCGTCGCCCTAACCGCCGAGCATCCGCGCCGCCGTGAGCAGCGCGGCGAGGACGGCCGCCCTCAGCAGATGATAAGGCCACACGACCTTGCCTATGACGAGTCGCGCGTTCAAGTAGGAGGCGAGGTAGCCGAGCACGGCGCCGGCAAGGAGCACCCACCACGCCACGGCGTCGGCGAAGCCGTAGGCCACCATGGCGACGGTGAGGACCATGGCGGCGACGAGGAACAAGCGCGCCACGACCGGCTTGCGCCGACTGACGGCCCAAGCGCCGAAGGTGTTGACCACGACGAGGCCAAGCGCCACCAGCATCAAGACGATGCGCACGCCGTCAGTCTATGCGGCCGCGTAGCAGGGTGTCGACGGGGTCGCGGTTCGCGAGGGCGGCTTGCAGCGTCACGACCTCGATCGGCTTGTGGGTGATCTTCACTATGCGGTTCGCGAGCCACGCGTCGCTGCTCGCCTCCGCGTCCACCACCAGCCTGAGTGAGTCGATAGCGGCGCGCCGCCCGAGGAGCCGCGCGGCGCCGATCACCTCGGCATCGCTGTCCACGAGGCGCTCGTCCGACCGCAGGCCCTCGTCGCGCAGCTCGTTCGGTTCGAAGCGGTGCTGGCCGACGGCCCGCTCGCCTTCGCGCTCCACCAATCGCGTGGAGGCGTCGTCGATCGCCCACGGCCGTCCGAGCACGGCCACGTTCCGCGTGCCCGTACGCCGGCCCAGGTCCGGGGCGTGCGCCTTCACGTCCTTCGCCAAGGGTCTGACGCGCCCGAGGGCGCGCCTCACCGAGGTCGCGTCATGGATGAGCGACTGCAGGAACGCAACGGAGTGCGGCTCGATCGCCTCGTCGAACCAGCTCGGCACTGCATGCAGCGGCGGCAGGCCCGGCAGCGTCGAGCGTAGCTGCGCCGGGAGATCCATCACCCACGGGTCCTGACCGACGCCGCGGGCGACCTCCGACTCGCGAACGAGCCGCGGCACCACGATCAGCTGGCAGTCGGCCAGAGCTCGCGCCTGGGCCGCGGCCAACCGGAAAGCCAGCGTGGGGACCTCGAGGAGGTCGGGGTCCTGCCAGGCCACCTTCACCGCGGACGGCTCCGCGAACGCGGGCTCGAGGCCGGCGGCTTCGACGAGCTCGACCCAGTACCGGCCGTAGCGGCGCCACGAGAGTTGCGTCAAGAAACCGATGCGCACGAGGCGCGAGTCTACCACTCCTACGCGACCGCGCCGGCGCCGGACACAATGCGGGCCAACAAGGCGCGCGCCAGGACCTCGGCCGCCCCCTTGTCGAGGAACTGGTTGCCGTTGCCGCACTTGGGCGAGAGCACGCAGCGCGGGCAGCCCGTCTGACATTCGCAAGCGCCGAGCAGCGTCGCGGCCGCGCCCAACCACGCCGGGAAGACGGCGGCGCCGGCGCGCACGTAGCCCACCCCGCCCGGGTGGCCGTCATAGACGAAGACCGTCGGCAGCCCAGTGGGCGGGTAGACCGGATACGACACCCCGCCGACGTCGGCCCGCTCGCAGAGAACGAAGGCGGGCAAGAGCCCGATGAGGGTGTGCTCGAGGGCGTGCAGCGCCGCGGGCAGCTCGGCCGCCGCCGGCGCCCCTTGCAGCCCCGCCGCCTCGAACCACATGGCATGGGTGTCGTACGCCACCTCGGGCAGGTCGAGCGGGCGCTCGTCCAACGCGGCCTCGTTGAAGAACCGCTTGCGCACGTAGCTGGTGACCGTGTGCGTGACGCGCACCCTCCCCACCCTCACGCCCGGCGGGGGCGCGCCCAACACCCCGGCCGCGTCCGACTCCGGCAACGGGCCCAGCACCTCGATATCCGTCTCGGAGCGCGGCTGCGTGTAGTAGTCCTCGATGTGCGGGAGAAGCCGCGCGAGGCCGGCGAGCAGGTCCAGCTCGGCGACGAGGTACTGCTCGCCCTGATGCAGGTAGACGGCTCCCGGATGGAGCTCTCGCAGCGCCGTGGCGAAGTCGGTGACCCCGATGGTGTGGCCGAGGCCGTCCTTGAGCGTGACCCTGCGACCGCCGCCGCCGCGCAGCTCGATGCGGCGGTGCGGGTAGCGGCGGCGACTGGCGAAAGTGCCGTCTCGCAGCGGCACCAGTCCGTCGACGGCGCCGAGGTCGAGCCACGGCGCCACGAGGCCCTCGCCGGGGGCCACCGGCGACTCCGCGGCCGCGCACACCACGTGACGCGGGTGCAGGACGTCGTTGAAGGGGTCGGCCACGGCGTCTTCCGCCGGGCCGTCGAGCAGGGCGTCCGGATGGCCGACGTAGTACTCGTCGAGTGGATCGGCGCCCGGGATGAGGAGCGTCAGCGCACGTCCACCCCCGCGACCGGCTCGGCCGGAACGTTGCCACATGGCCATCTTGGAGCCGGGGTAGCCAACCATCACCACCGCGTCCACGCCCCCGATGTCGACGCCGAGCTCCAGAGCGCTCGTGCTCGTGAGGACGGTCAGTGCGCCGGCGCGGAAGGCGTCCTCGAGGGCCGCGCGGGCCTCCGGCGTGTAGCCGGCGCGGTAGCTCTCGATGCGCTCGGCGAGCTCGTCGCGCAGCAGACCAGCGGCGTAGCGCCGCACCAACTCGGCGCCCTTGCGCGAGTTGCAGAAGAAGATGCTCTTGACGTCCGACCTGACGAACTCGGCCGCGAGTGCGGCCGCCTCGGAGTTGGCCGAGCGCCGCCGGTCGCCGCCTGGCGCGAGCGGGGAACGCCAGAAGACGAACTCGCGCGCGCCCCGTGGGGCCGAGTCGTCCGCGACGACCTCGAACGGGCGTCCGACCAGGCGCTCGGCGTGCTGCCCGGGGTTGCCGACGGTGGCCGAGGCGGCCACGACGGTGGGATCGGCGCCGTAGAGCGCCGCTACGCGCAGGAGGCGGCGCACGACGTTGGCGACGTGCGAGCCGAGCACCCCGCGGTAGGCGTGCAGCTCGTCGAGGACGAGGTAGCGCAAGCGACCGAGGAACGGCGCCCACGCCGCGTGGTACGGCAGGATGCCGTAATGCAGCATGTCAGGGTTCGTGAGGAGGGCACCGGCCGTGGCGCGGACGCCCGCGCGGCGCTCCGCCGCCGTGTCGCCGTCGTAGAGCAGGATGCGCTCGACCACGCCGCCCAGGCCGACGGCGGCGGCGAGGCCGCGGAGCTTCAAGAGCTGGTCGCCCGCCAGGGCCTTCGTCGGGTACAGGAGGAGGCTCGTGCCCCCGGTCTCGAGCTCGGACAGGACGGGCACCTGGAAGGCCAAGGACTTCCCAGAGGCCGTGGCCGTGGCCACGACGACGTTCCGCCCCGCCGCGGCGGCGCCTAGAGCCGTCGCCTGGTGCTCGTAAGGCGAGAGGCCGGCGCGCGCGAGCAACCCCGCGAACGGCCCGGCGTAGGCCCCATCCCCTCCGCGCTTCCGCGGCGGGAAGAAGTGATACGCCGCCACCTGCCCCTCGTACCCCGGGAGCTGGGTGAGATAGGCGTGGAAGCTCTGCGCCGGATCTCGTGCCACTCGAGGAAGAGCCTACCGTCGCGCGCGCTTCCGCCACGTCGGGGGCGCCACCCGGCCGACGCAAGCGGGGCGCCGTCACTCCCCACGGCCCGGATGTCGGACTCGTCCAGGACCGGCGGCCGCGTTAGAGTCGTGCAAGTGCAGTCCGCCTTCTTGCTAAGCCTGTACCTGTTCGAGCTGCCGTACCTCTTCCTCATGCTCATGGTGATCGTCGGGGCGTTGCGGCGCGTGCCCGTGCGGCGAAGCGCGGCCACGCCGAGCCTGAGCGTGGTCCTGCCCGCCCATGACGAGGCCGCTTCCCTACCGGACTGCCTGGCATCACTGGCCGCGCAGCGTTACGCGGGCGCCATCGAGTTCGTGGTCGTCGACGACCGCTCCACCGACGCGACGCGGGCGATCATCGAGCGCTTCGCGGCCACGGATCCGCGCTTCAAGCTGGTGACGGTAGCCGAGCCGAGCCGCAGGCTCTCCCCCAAGGTCAACGCCGTCGACCACGGCATCCGCGCCTCGCGCGGCGAGATCGTCCTCGCCACGGATGCCGACTGCCTCCATCACCCGGACTGGGCGGCGGGGATGGCGTCACACTTCGTCGACGACGTCGTCGTGGTGGCCGGCTACGTGTCCACGAGCGTGCAGGGGGAAGCGAGGACGCTCCTGCGGCGCTTCGAGTCCGTCGACTGGTTCACGCTCATGCTCGTCTCCCGCAGCCTCACGCGCTTCGGCCTAAAGTACGCCAGCAGCGCCAACAACCTCGCCTACCGCCGCTCCGCGTTCGACGCCTGCGGGGGCTTCGGGGCCGCCGGCAGAGCGCCGAGCGGCGACGAGGACCTCCTGACGCAACGACTGGGCCGGCTCCCGGGCGCCGCCGTCGTCTTCGCTGACAGCCCCGAGTGCCGCGTGCTGACCAAGGGCGCGGGCTCGCTCGTCGCCCTCGTGCGCCAGCGCCGCCGCTGGGTGAGCCGCTACCACCACGTGCTCCACTACCACCCTGCGTTCCTGGCCGGCATCGGCACGCTCGGACTGCAGAGCGTCTGGCTCACGCTCGCGGTCCTGCTGCTGCCCGTGGCGCCGGGCATGGCGCCGTGGGTGCTTGGGCTCTGGCTCGCCAAGGCGGCCATCGAGTACGCCGGGATGGGCATCGGCACGCGTCACTGGGCGCGCCGTGACCTGTGGGGCCTCACCACGCTCTGGTGGTCGCTGCTGCACCCCGCCTTCATCGCCACGGCAGTCGTCGGGTCGTTCCTCAGACCGAGCGCCTGGCGCGCCGGCGCGCAGCCGTACCGGCGCCGGTTCTTCCAGCGGCGCTTGCGGCTCTTCAGGCGCCGCGTCAAGGCCGCCGCGGCGCGCTACTGAACCGAGTCGCTCGGTGAACGTCACGGTGGGCGGACGGCGCGCGTGACCCGCCGCCGCCCTGACCGCCGATCGCCGCCACTCAGGCCGCCGGCCCGGTGTTAGCGGCAAACGCGGTGCTAAACTTACACAACTTGCGTGCCCCCCGGCTACGGCCCAGTAAGCACGCCACCGGAGGCTGTAATGAAGGTACTCATCCTAGGCGGGGACGGCTTCTGTGGTTGGCCGACGAGCCTGCACCTGAGCGACCTGGGTCACGATGTCGTGATCGTAGACAACCTGTCGCGCCGCGACATCGACAACGAGCTGGAGGCGGGCAGCCTCACGCCCATCCAGCCCATGGGCGTTCGCCAGGCCGCCTGGAAGGAGCTTACGGGCAAGGCGATCGGCTTCCGTAACCTGGACGTTGCGCAGGACTACGCCGGCCTCCTCGGCCTCATCCAGAGTGAGCGCCCCGACGCCATCGTGCACTTCGCGGAACAGCGCGCCGCGCCCTACTCGATGAAGAGCAGCGGCAACAAGCGCTACACCGTCGACAACAACGTCAACGCCACGCACAACGTGCTGGCCGCCATCGTGGAGAGCGGCCAGGACATCCACTTGGCGCACCTCGGCACCATGGGCGTGTACGGCTACGGCACGGCCGGCATGAAGATCCCGGAGGGCTACCTCGAGGTCGAGGTGACCACCGACGACGGCCGCAAGGTGCGTCAGGAGGTGCTCTACCCGACCAACCCGGGGAGCATCTACCACATGACGAAGTCGCTCGACCAGATCCTCTTCGCCTACTACGCGAAGAACGACCGGCTGCGCCTGACGGACCTGCACCAGGGCATCGTGTGGGGCACCAACACGCCGCAGACCAAGCTCGACGAGCGCCTAATCAACCGCTTCGACTACGACGGCGACTACGGCACGGTCCTGAACCGGTTCCTCATGCAGGCAGCGGTCGGCTACCCCCTCACCGTCCACGGCACGGGCGGCCAGACGCG
>CAUJFI010000089.1 GCA_963170125.1 Deinococcota bacterium
TACCGCCCGAACCCGACGATGCTCGGCCCCCACATCTTCGGCTCCTCGCCCGTCAGGCGGCGCAGCAGCCGTACGAGCGCCTCCGCGTCGTCGCGCCGCTCCGGGCGCTCGACGGCGGCCAGGTGGGCAGCGACGGCCACGTCGGTGGGGACGAGCTTCGGCGTCTTCGTCATGGCGTTCCTCCCGGGGCGGGCATGTCAGGAGCATACAGGCGGTGGGGTCGGGGAGACGCTCCCGACCCCAGCGCGGTAGTGGGCGGCCCCGCATCGCTAGATGCCGCCGGAGCGGTGCGAGTGCCTCTGCAGGCGCCAGGCGTTCGCCGCGCGCTGTTCCAGCTCGGCGAGCTCCGCGCGGACGGCGGCGAGGGCGCTCTCCCGTGCGCGCCTGCGCTTGTCGGCGAGTACGGCGAGGGCCACGGCGCGCTGGGCGGCCTGGGCTCGCAGGTGGCTCACGCGTTCTTCCGCGGCGCGGAGCCTCGAGTGGCTGAGCTCTAGCATGGTGGTTGCCCTCCAGATGGCGCTCGAACCGGCAACAGCGGACCTGCGAGCGTCGGCGCTCGCGAGGCGCGGCTACTGGGCCGAGCGGACGGCGTGAGAGAACGGTTGCGGGGACTTACGGAAGAAGGGTCGCTGTGGAGCGCGGTGCGTCTTGGGACGGCGTGCCGAAGGTCAAGACAGCGTGCCGAACACGGCGCGGAGTCCGCGCGCAGCGTGGTGGCTGGCGATGACGTGTGCTTGCTGCGCCCCACTAACGGGCTCGCTCGCCCCAACGCCGGGCTCAAGGTCTGCTCTGGTCATCGCTCACCTCCTCGCTTTCGCCCACTAACGTCGCGGGCATGCCGCTAACGCGGCTGGGAGCCTCTGGCTCCCGAGAGGCATGACAGTAGCAGCCGGCCGACCGACTGTCAACTGCATACGCGCGTCCGATGCTTCACAAGCCGCGCGCCGGCGGTCGCTTATCGTGCGCTTGAAAGCCCGATCGGCGACCAGGCGCCACGCAGTCGTGAGGCAAGCGCGTCGCCCACCATCAGGAGGCAACGCCCATGAGGATCACCCGCCTTCACGCGCTCACCGCGGTCGTCCTACTGGCCGCCCTGGCGAGCTGTACGACGCCCGCGCCGCCGCCCCCGCTACCTACGCCGACCCTCGACCCCGCCGGCCCGCTCACGGCCAAGGTCGGTTCGCACGTGCTCTTCGAGAGCCAGAATCTCGTCGGCGCCGTCGCGTGGTCGGTGAACGACCTGATCGGCGGGTCGGCGTCCGCCGGCACCGTGGCCGGCGGCGACTACCAGGCGCCGGCCAGGGTGCCGACCGACCCTGTCGTGACGGTGGCGGCCACCCAGGTCACCGACCCGACCAGGCGGGCGAGCGCGCAGGTGACCGTCACCGCGCCAGGCACCCTCTACGTGCTCGACACGGCCGTGTACGTCTACAACGACATGGACGGCGCGACCGGCGACATAGCCCCTGACCGCACTTTCCGGATCGCTGGCGTCGACTCCGACACGGAGTACTACCAGCTGGTCGTCGCTCCTGAGCTTGACGCCGCGTTCGTTGGGATTCAGGCGGCGGGCACCAACGTCTTCAGGGTGGACGACGTGTCGAGCGCCTCGGGAGACGTGACCGCCACGGGCTTCTCCTCGGTAGGGCACGAGAACCCCTCCGGCCTGGCTTACGACAGGGAGAGGGACATCCTGTACGTGGCCTTCTCTTACGTGCTGGTGGCCTACGACGACGCGTCGACGGCGGCGGCCGGCACGGAGCCCGACCGTGTGCTCGAGGGCCCGAACGTGAGCGACCTCGTCCTGGAATTCGACACCCGCCTGAACCTCGATGTCACCAACGACCGCCTGTTCGTCTCGACCGCCGACGGGAAGGTCGGCGTCTACGACGACGCTTCGACCGTCGTCGGCGACGCCGCGCCGGACCGGTTGGTCCAGCTCGATGCCTCGTGGGACTACATCTGGGGTGCGGCCTACGACGCCCAGCGCGACGAGGTGTACCTCGCGGACCAGTCCGCTGAAGGGGTGTACGTGATAGCCGACGTCTCCAGCATCTCCGGCATGGTGCTGCCCGACAGGCACGTCACCGGCCCGGCGACGCAGTTCGTCGGGCCCTCGCAGGTCTCCTACGACCTGGCCAACGACCGGCTCGTCGTCATCGACGCCGATGGGAACGACGTCAAGGTGTTCGACGACGCCTCGACGCTCGACGGCGACGTGGCGCCTACGCGCGTCATCGGCGGCGCGGAGCTGCCGATCGACTACCCGTACGGAGGCTACCTGGACCCGAGCCAGTGAGCGCACGGCTGGCCGGATAGGCCGAGTCGCGGCGAACGCGAACCGCCATGCGCGCCGGTAGGGCAGACCCGCCGGTTCAGCCGCCGATGCCCCGCTCGAACACGAGCGGCTCCGGCGCGGCCGACTCGCCGACCTCGTAAGCGTCCGTGAGGAGCGCGGTGGCCGCCTCCAGCCCGCGGCCACTACGGTGCCAGAGGGTGGCGAGGGCCTCGCCCGCCGCGACCGGGTCACCGACCTTGGCATGCAGCTCGATGCCGACGCCCGCGTCGATCGCCTCGCCCTTCTTGCTGCGCCCGCCACCGAGCACCCCGGCGGCGCGGCCGACGGCGAGCGCGTCGAGCCGGCTGACCACCCCGGCGCGCCTCGCGCGCAGCGCGAAGGTGTCGGGCGCGCGCGCCAGCTTGTCCAGGCTGGTGACATCGCCACCTTGCGCCGCGATCCAGCGCTCGAAGCGCTCGAAGGCGCGGCCGCTCGCGACGGTGTCGAGGAGCGCAGCGCGCGACACGGGCAGCCCCGCGGCCGCGAGCACCTCCTCGGCGAGCACGAGGCAGAGCTCCAAGAGGTCTTCCGGTCCCTCGCCGCGCAGGCACGCGACGGCCTCCTCGACCTCCAGCGCGTTGCCGACCATGCGCCCGAGCGGCTGCGCCATGCCGGAGAGGATGGCGCGGACGTTGCGCCCGGCGAGCGTGCCGATGGCGACCATCGCAGCCGCGAGCGTGCGCGCGTCGTGGAGCGTCTTCATGAACGCCCCGCTGCCCACCTTGACGTCCAGCACGATCGACTGGGCGCCGCCCGCGAGCTTCTTGCTCATGACGCTGCTGGCGATGAGCGGCAACGACTCGACGGTCCCGGTCGTGTCGCGCAGCGCGTAGAGCAGGCCGTCGGCCGGCGCGAGGTCTTTCGACTGGCCGGTGACGACCACGCCGACCTCACGTGCCACGCGCCTGAACTCCTCGTCGCCGAGGCCCGCGCGGAAGCCCGGGATGCTCTCGAGCTTGTCGACGGTCCCGCCAGTGTGCCCCAGGCCGCGACCGCTCATCTTGGCTACGGTGCCACCCATGGCGGCTAGGAGCGGCGCGAGGACGATCGTCGTCTTGTCGCCGACGCCGCCCGTGGAATGCTTGTCGACCGTGTTCGGCAGGTCGCCCAGGTCGAGGATGTCGCCGGAGCGGGCCATCGCCAGCGTCAGGGCTGCCGTCTCCGCGTCCGTCATGCCCCGCCAGCACACGGCCATGAGCCAGGCCGCGACCTGGTAGTCGGGCACGGCGCCGTTCACGTAGCCCGCGATGAACGCCTCGAGCTCGGCCGCCGAATGAGCGTGCCCAGCGCGTTTGGCCAGGATCATGTCGATGGGCCGTGGTTCGACGCTCATGCGCGCGCCCCCGCGTGCGCGAGCGTGGCGGCGCGCGTGGGCGCTCTCGCGCCCCTGACGGGTCTGAATGTTCTCATGCGCCAACTGTAGCGAAAAGCCGCGCGCCGGGGC
>CAUJFI010000090.1 GCA_963170125.1 Deinococcota bacterium
GTGACCGCATCGGCGGCCGTAAAGCCCGATCCGCCGCCCACTGGCGCCGCGCCCCAACCGGAACCTCAGGCACCTGCTTCCTCGACTGGCCCATCTAGCACCTCCACAACCGAGGTGTTGCGACGACCACTTGAATCCGCCCTGGCTGCCTTGGTCGGTGTTCATGATCTCCGGCCGCCCAAAACGCGCCAGAGCCTCCTCCAGGGCGCCCAGGCAGAAGCGCGCGTCCATGCTGTTAGATAACCGCCAGGCGAGCAGGCGGCGGCTGTACACGTCGATTATGCCCACCAGGTAACAGAAACCCCGCGCCATGGGGATGTAGGTGATGTCGGCGGCCCACACCTGGTTCGGGCGCTCGATGTCGAGCCCGTCCAGCAGGTAGGGGTAGACCCTGTGCCCCGCCCCGCGCCCTGGTTTGGTGGTACGCGGCTTCGGGTAGATGGGGCTCAGGTTCATCAGGCGCATGAGGCGCAGCACGCGCTTGCGGTTGACCGTAAAGCCCTTCGCCTGCAGCTCGTCCACCAGCCGGCGGCTGCCCAGGAACGGCCTGAGCAGGTGGATCTCGTCCAGGGCCCGCATGATATTTAGATCCTCGGCGGGTACCGGCGCCGGCTGGTAGTAGATGCTTGCGCGGTTGACCTTCAGCAGCTCGCACTGCCGCGTGACCGGCAGCTCGCTCTCCTTGTCGATCAAGGCTCTTCGTTCCTTGGGGCTCAGCGCTTCAGCGCTCTGGACAAAAAATCGCGCTCCATGGTGAGCTCCCCGATCTTCGCCAACAGCTCCTTCGCGTCAGCTTCGCTGTCGCGGTTACGCTCCGCCGCCGGCGTGAACAACCCCGAGGAGCCCTCCAACAACTGGCGCTTCCAGGCGCCGATCTGGTTGGCGTGCACCCCGTACTCGCGCGCCAGTTCCGCGATGGTCTTCTCCTCGCGCGCGGCCTCCAAGGCGACCTTGGCCTTGAACTCTGGCGAGTGATTCCGACGCTTCCTCTTCATGCCAAACCCCTTTCGGGAAGCGTACCGCTTCCCACCTAAGGGGCCTGTCTAGATTCCGGGGTCCACCGCTTTCATGATCCCAGGGCTGCAGGTCCTGGCCGACGGCGCCGTACGGCCTCGTCAGGACATTTATCAGTTGGTAGCGGACGCAGCTCGCCTGACGGAGCAGCAACGAAGCGCCGTCTAGGCATCTGACCATATGGTAGACGGGAACCGCACCGGTTGGGCCCTCTCGGCCCTCACTTGTGTTGGGGCCTTCGCACGTCCCCAGCGTTCGCATTACCGAGTTAACCGCGCTGGGCCGACGCCTCCTGAGTGAGCCCCGACTGGGCTCACGGAGGCAGACATCTGGCCGCTCGCGAAACCCGACGACGAGTGGTGGCTAAAGCGCGGGTCAGCCGAAGGCAAGGCGAACGTTGAGGATGTCCAGCCGAACGAGCTTGACCCAACCGGGCAGGTAGAAGAGGGGATTCACTGGATACGAGACGGAGTCAAGGTCGAGCTCGTAGGCCGCCTGCTGGAGCAAGACCCCGCCTTCTTCGAACGTGCGGTCGCCAAATTCTTGGTCTCTATGGGCTACGAGGGCACGGGCGGAGTGGCGACTGTGACGAACTTAGTTGGCGACGGCGGAATCGACGGCGTCATCGACCAGGACGTGCTTGGCCTCAGCAAGGTCTTCGTTCAGGCCAGGCGATACGCCCAGGACCGCGCCGAGCAGAGGCTGGAGGTCCAGGCCTTCGTCGGCGCACTTAGCGGCAAGGCGGAACAAGGCATGTTCACACCACGGGTTGCTTCAGCAGCGGCGCCAAGGAGTACGCGGAGCGCGACGCACGTGTTCGCATCATCCTCGTTGAGGGCAGCCAGCTGGTGGAATCGATGATTCGTTTCGGGGTGGGCGTGCAGGTCAAACAAACACACCATGTCGTGGCCGTTGACGAGGACTTCTTCGAGCGATCGGCTGGCCGCCGCCTTCGGGTGTGGGCCTAGGACCACGTAATGACGGTGGAGGACGCCTGTCCGGTTCGCGCCAGGATAACTGCCCTCACCTCCCGAGGTACTTGCCTAACACTTCGCGTCGATCGCGATCATGGAGGAGGGTGTAGTTGTACGCGCCGAAGCCTGAGCGCGCGAGGGTGACCGTCACGCCATCGGCGGGCAGCCACAGCATCGTGTGGATGCGGTCGGTGGGGGAGATCTCCCACCGGCTCCCGTCACTTAGGATGACGGTGGTGCCGCCGGCCTCGACCCTCGTCACGAACCACTTCATCCCCGTCATGGGGTAGGCACCCGCGCCCGCCGTGGTCGTGGACGTGGTGGAAGACGCCGCGCCGCCGCGCAGCCAAGCCTCCAGGGATTGCCGCGAGTAGTAGTTGCTGAAGATCGGTTTGAGGCCAGCGACACTCTTGACCCTGCGAGCAGGCTTCAGGCGCTTGAAGCCCTTGAGGGGCTCGATGCGGGTGGGCGTTATGAGGACGCCGTCGTCGGCACCTACCGCGTTGCCCTCGCGGTCGCGGAGGATGCCGTCCTTGTACCAGCCGAGGTGTTCGCCCGAGAAGGTGTAGACGAGGGTGTCGAGGCCACGCTCGTAGAGGTACGCGACCGGTTCGCCCGACCAGAGGTAGATGGTGGAGTCCTCGTTCGTGTCGATGTAGGCGACGTAGTAACCGTCCCTATCCACAAGGGGGATCTCTCGGGCGGAGGCGGTGGCGAAGATCGTCGTGAGTAGGATGATGAGGAGCGCGGCCAGCATCGAGTGGATCGGGCGCCCCTGCCCACTCTTCGCCTGCGGTTTACCGAGCGTTGCGACTGCGACTTCTTGGGTCATGCCGAGAGTATGCAGGTCGGATGCGACATGTACTGTCTCGATCTCTACTGCCGTATCAATGGTGCTTGGGCCAGGGCCAGCGCGCTGGAGCTCGTTGGTGACCTACGTCCGGTAGTTCACGGCCTGAACACCACGTCCCCATGCCACTCGAGGTACTCAGCCGCCGGGCGTTCGTCCTGCCGCTGCGGGGTCACCATGAGTGTGGCGCCCTGATAGCGGTAGTAATCCTTGCCGTTCGCGTACTCTTCCTCGAGTAAGTTGGAGACGCGGAACTTCAGGTTCTTATCGACGGTGACGTAGCCGAGGTCGAAGAGCCTGTGGATGTCCGCACGTAGGGCAAGGCCGTTCGAGACGCGGTGCGGACCATCGCTCGCGTAGGGCTTGATGTGGGCCGCCTCCAGCACGGGGACGACGCGCTCACCCGTGACTGCGCACCGCTTGCCGTACGCGTCCAGCACACTGAGGCGGAACGCCCCTTGGCCGAGGCGGGGTTGGACAATTCTCGGGGCACCGAACAGGTTCGCTTGGCTAGGGACGGTCGGGTCGTCCAGGCTCGGCCCCGTCACCGTGCGTGGGTCCGCCATGCGTCGCACGACTGCGTCCCAGAGGTTCGCGCCGATCGGCTCGTCGGTCGAGTACGTCTTGCCCCTGACGATGTTCCTCTTCCAGTCCACCGGCGCCTCCACCCAGAGCTCTTCTGGGAAGAAGAACGGCTCGGCGAGGACCGTGCAGCCGATCTCGGGGTCCGGAGCGTCGTTCTTCCGGTACTTCCGTAATCGTTGAAGCAGGGCACGCGGATCGGGTGTGCCGTTGCCATCGCCGAACGCCTGCCAGGCGAGCGACAGCGGAGCGGCCACGTACCTCACGAAGAACCCGCCTCCGACGATGGCCTGGTGCGGGTACTTCGCTTTGAAGAGGAACGGTTCGCCTGGCTGCAGTGCCCGGAAGGCCTGCTCGGGGCTCGGCCACCAGAAGTTGACCTCGTCCCGCGCTCGGTCACGCAGGTACGTGTACCAGTCATGGTCGGTCAGGCCAACGAACAGCTTCATGGCGTTCGGGTTTCCGAAGGCGATGATAACCCGCTCTTGAGAGTCCTGCAGGAGCGGGTCCCCATCCCTGCGCCCGTCCTGGACGCAGCGCCCCGTTCAACTCCCGTCCGAGAATCTAGCATCTCAACGACTCGCTTACGCTCGACTTATCATGCCGCACAGACGGACCATGTCAAGGGACATTAGACTTGAATTAGACCTGGGACGGAGGCTTACGTCTGACGATATGATGAAATCAAGCGCACGACAATGCCCTACCAAACTGCAGTGTGATTGCGAATCCACTATATCGGTGGCGACCGATATTCGGCTCCGGTTCGCGCACCCGGTCGCAACAGCCGGCCGGTTCGATGTTCAAAGGGCACACGACGAGGGGAGTGCGTCGTGGTGGTCGACGAGTGCGCATGGAACAGCCCTCGGGAGCCGTGCTTCGGCCTCGAGGGAGATCGAGGAGGAACGGGCGTGATGAGGACTCTCCGGGCGGCCGCGCTTCTAGCGGCCGCCCTCCTGTTGGTGGTGGCCGCCGCTCAGGCGGCGACGGGAGCGACGATCCAGACGGCAACGGACGCCACGTACGGGCTTCACCTCACGGATGCCGATGGGAACAGCCTTTACCTCTACACGCAGGACACGCCGCAAGCGAGCACGTGTGTGGACGCCTGCGCTGCGAACTGGCCGGCGTTCACGACCGACGGCGACCCGGTGGCCGGTGACGGCGTTGACGCGTCGCTGCTCGGCACGCTCACCCGCGGTGACGGCTCCGTCCAGGTGACGTACGCCGGCGCGCCGCTGTACCGGTACGCGCGCGACGCGAAGCCAGGCGCCATCAACGGCCAGCGCCTGGGAGGCGTGTTCTTCCTCGTCTCCCCGCAAGGGAAGGCGATACAGGACGCGGTGGCCCAGGCGGCCCCGACCCTGAGCGACGCCGAGCTCGCGGCCCTGATGAACGAGGGTCAGCAGACCTTCGCGGCGAACTGCGCCGTGTGCCACGGGGACCAGGGCCAGGGCAAGGTCGGGCCGGCCTTCGACAAGAACGCGAACCTCGGCAACACGAACTACGTGATCGACACCATCCTGGGCGGCATCCCGCCCCACGGCATGCCCGCGTGGGGAGGTGTGCTGACCGACGAGCAGATCGCTTCCGTCGCGACGTTCATCCGCAACTCGTGGTCGAACGCGTACGGCCCGGTCACGCAGGACCTCGTGACCGCGCATAGGTGAAGGAGGGAGCCATAGCCAGTCGCCGCCGCCGCCGGAGCGCGGCAGCGTGCCTACGGAGACCGCAAGACCTCTTGGAGGGATACATCGTGATGTCAGGCAAGCGAGAACAACCCGCAGGACGCACTCGGCTCTACCGGGCCGCCTTGGCCTTGAGCCTCGTGCTCGCGTCGTTCACCCTGGCCTTCGCCCAGCCGAACGACGATCTCACGGTCCTGCAGCAGGACCCCGGGCAGTGGTTGATGCCCAACCGCACGTACTCGGGCTGGAACTACAGCCCGCTCGACCAGATCACCAGGTACAACGTTAAGAACCTGCAGGTCGCCTGGACGTTCCAGATCGGCGTCACCGACCAGATCGAAGCGGCCCCGCTCGTCGTGGGGACGACCATGTACATCCTGACCCCGAAGCCGAACACGCTGTACGCGCTCGACCTCAACCAGCAGGGTTACATCAAATGGTCGTTCGCCCCCGACATGCCGGGCCTGGCTCAAGCCAAGGCGTGCTGCGGCGCGAACAGCCGCGGGTTCATGTACGCGGACGGCAAGATCATCTTCAACACCCTCGACGGCCAACTGTTCGCGCTCGACGCGAACACGGGCGCCGTCATCTGGACGACCCAGGTCACCGACCTCAGCCTGACGGAGACCACGACGATGTCGCCCCTCGTGGCCGGTCACAACGTGATCGTGGGTGTCGAAGGCGGCGAGCGCGGGATCCGCGGGCACGTGTCCGCCTACGACCTCGACACGGGCGCGCAGGTTTGGAAGTTCTACAACATGGGCCCGGACGAGGAGATGGGCATCGGCCCCGACTTCAAGCCGTTCTACCCGACGCCGGACAGCCCCGGGACCTCGACCTGGTACGGCGACTCCTGGAAGACTGGCGGCGGCGCCGTCTGGGGCTGGTTCACGTTCGACCCCGAGTCCAACCTGTTCTATTACGGCACGGGCAACTGCGCGCCGTGGAACCCCGACTACCGGCGCGACCCCGCCACGGCTCCCGGCCTCGACCAGTACACGAACGCCTACTGCGCCTCCGAGATGGCGCGCGACGCCACGACTGGCAACCTCGTCTGGGCCTACCAGGCGACGCCCCAGGACGCGTGGGATTACGACCTGCCCGCCGGCCAGCAGCTCGTCGACCTGACGATCGACGGACAGACGCGCCGGGCCCTCATGAAGCCCGCGCGTAACGGCTTCTTCTACGTGTGGGACGCGCACACCGGCGAGCTCCTGCACCAGCCCATCAAGTACACGACCGTGACCTGGGCCGACCATATCGACATGGAGACCGGGATGCCGGTCTACAACGACGACGCGATCGTGTACACGGGCACGGAGACGGGCGTGGTCTGTCCCTTCGGCATCGGTAACTGGCACAACACGACCTACTCGCCCAAGACGGGCCTCATCTACTTCCAGGCCTACAACACGTGCAGCACGATGACGGGCACCGAGGGTGAGTACACCCCGGGCGAGAGCTACGTCCTCGAGACGTTCGGCGCGCGCTCGACCGGCCCCGGCGGCTGGACGGCGCAGATCCAGGCCTGGGACCCCGCGACGGGCGAGCAGGCGTGGAACATCAAGTCCAACCAGTCCCTGAGCTGGCCCATCATGTCCACCGCCGGCGACCTGGTCTTCGGCGGCGACAACCAAGGTGCCTTCCGGGCACTGGACGCGCAGACGGGCGAGATCCTTTGGTCGTTCCGGACCGGCAGCGGGTTCGACGCCTCGCCGATCAGCTTCCGGGGCACGGACGGCAGGCAGTACATCGCCGTCATCGGGAGCAAGGCGCCGGCCAACAGCGTTGTAACGGCCGAAACGGCCCCCGACAACACCGGCCGCTATACGCGCCCCGGCAGCACCCTGTACGTCTTCGGGCTGCCGCGCTGATCAGCACGGTGCTCACGCGGGTGGGGGGCGTCGCCCCCCCACCCGCTCATGTCAGCGAAGGGGAGACCCATGAACAACCGGTCTGCCGCTCACGCGCTTCGCAGGGCCGCGCTGCTCCTGACCGTCATGGTGCTGGGCCTCGGGTCCGCTTGCGCCCAGTCCGGCGCCCAGTCCGACGCCCAGGCCGGCGCCCAGTCCGGCGCCCAGTCCGACGCTAAGTCCCCCGCCCAGTCAGGCGGCTGGGAGATGCGTGTGTGCGCCGACCCCAGCTCGATGCCGTTCTCGAGCGACGACGAGCGCGGGTTCGAGAACGAGATAGCGGGCATCCTGGCCGACGAGCTCGGGGCGCGCGTCACCTACGACTGGCACTATTTCAACAGCGATATCGTCCGGCTCGAGCTGCGCGCGGGCAACTGCGACATGCTGATGGGAGTCCCCGACGGGTACGAGGACCTCCTCACGACCGTCGCCTACTACCAGAGCCCCTACGTGCTCCTGTACCGGCCGAACCAAGGCTACGAGCTATCTTCCTTCGACGATCCGGTGCTGCGCACCCTGAAGATCGGCGTGCAGTCGAACGGCATCCCGCCCCAGACGTCGCTGGTCGAGCACGGCCTCGGCGCCAACATCGTCGCGACGTACCGGGCAGAGTACGGCGCGCCCGACCGCCTCGCGCAGATCGTCAAGGCGGTCGCCAACGGCGATGTCGACGTCGGCGTGGCGTGGGGACCGCAGGTCGGCTACTACGCCGGCGAGCTCGGGCTCGACCTCGCCGTCGTCCCGATAACGTCCGAGTTCGACCCCGCGAGCCTGCCCATGACCGTCCCGATGACGATCGCGGTCCGGCCCGGCGACGTCGCCCTGCGCGACGCCCTCAACGTCGCGCTGGCCGCGCGGTGGGCCGACGTGCAGGCCGTCGTCGAGCGCTACCACGTGCCGGTCGAGCCGCTGACGCCGCCGCGGGTGCCGGATGCCGCGGCACGCCAAGAGACGCTGAGGGTCGGGTTCGTGGTCCCGACCAGGACCGGGGTCTCGCTCGTCCCGGAAGCATCGCTGTACGACGTGGTGGGCCAGGCGGCCGTGATGGGGGCTCAGTTGGCGGCCGAGGCGAGCAACAACCGTTCCGCGGCTGACGCGGTCGACCTCGAGCTCCTGTTGGCGAGCGCGCCGAGCGCCGAGGCGGCCGAGCGGGCCACGGAGCGGCTCCTGGCCGTCAACGGCGTCGCCGCGCTCGTCGGGGGTCTGGGCGACGGACAGGCGGACATGCTCGCTGGCATCGCGGAAGGCGCGGGCGTGCCCTTCCTCAACATCGGCTCCCCCGCGAGCGCGCTGAGGTCCGCGTGCCTGAGGAGCACTTTCAACGTCGAGGCCGGCGCGGGCATGTACCTCGGCGCCGCGGCGAGTTGGTTCACGGGCCACGGGTACGCGCGGTGGTACGTCGTGTACGAGGAGACGGGGGAGGGGACCGAGCTGCGCGACGCGGCGCTGGCCGCCCTCGGGGCCGTCCCCGGCGCCGTTCTCGCAGGCGCGACGGGCGTGATAACGGGCCAGCCTGACTACGGCCCGGTGTTCGAGGCGGTGCGGCGTAGCGGCGCCGACCTGATCCTGGTGCTCGTGAACGCGCCGGACCAGATCGCGTTCCTGGCGCAGGAGGAGTCCGTCGGACCGCACGTGGCGGCGCTCCCGTACCCGTACCCCGTCACGCAGACGCGCGACTTCCTGGGGGCGATGCGCGTGCGGGCGGACGCGCAGGGCCTCGGGTACCGGGTGGCGCTATGGGACGCGACCCTCGGTGGGGGTGACGGCGCTGGTGACGGCGGGCGTGATGGCGCGGGTGACGGCGGGCCTGCCGGCCGGTCTGGCAGCGAGGCCGCCGGCGACGCGCTCAACGACCGCTTCGTGGCGCGCTGGGGGCAGCCGATGGACCCGGCGGCGTGTGCGGCCTACGCCGCGGTCACGATCCTCCACGACGCCGCCGTCGCCGCGGGCTCGACGCTGCCCGAGGCCATCGCGGCGTACCTGGGGAGCCCCGAGGCGCGGTTCGAGGTCGGGAAGGCGACGCCCTTGTCTTTCGACCCGTCCAGCCACCAGCTTCGGCAGCCC
>CAUJFI010000091.1 GCA_963170125.1 Deinococcota bacterium
CGCCCGCGCCCGTGGTGTCTACGACGTCCACCGCGTAGGCGGGCACGTGGCCCTCGCCGGGTCCACCGCCCGCACCGCGACCGGCACCGCCGGCACCGACCGCACCGGCGCCCGCAGCACCGACGCTGGCCGCGCCACCACTGACCGCACCGCCACCGCGAACACCCTCACCGGCCACGAAGTACCAAGCGCCCCGCGCCCCGTCGGTGACCACGACCTCGCGCGCACCGTACGACCGGGCCAACGCCCGCGCGGCCGCGGCGGGGTCGCCCTCGCCGGCCTCGCGCTCGGCGAACGACCGGGCCACGACGAGCAGGTCGACGAGGGGCAGCAGCTCGTCGAGGTGGGGCCAGCGGATGCCGGCGCCGCCGTCGAACGACACGCTCACCCCGGCGGCGCGCGCCGCCCGGGCGGCGCGGATGGCGGTGAGCGGGTGGAAGCCGTCGATGTGCAGCATGGCCGCGCCCCGCACGGCCGCTTCGAGCTCCGCTGTCCACTCGGGCTCTGGCGCGGTCCCCTTCGAGTAGAGGATCGCGCGGTGGCCCAGGCCTTCCTCCACGAGGATCACGGCGGAAGGCGTGGCAGCGTTGGGCACGCGCCCAAGGAGCCTAGTGTCCACCCCCTCGCGGACCAGCTCCGCCACGACGGTCTCCGCCACCGAGTCTTGGCCGAGGGCGCCGGCGAGGCTCGCGCGGCCGCCGAGCCGGGCGCAGGCCACGGCGGCGGTGGCGGCGGGCCCGCCGCCGTGCATGCTCAACGAGCGGACCTCGAACACCTCGTCCGACGCCGGCAAGTGAGGGACGACGGTCACGAAGTCCAGCGTGGCCATGCCCAGGAAGAGGATGGGAGCGCCCGTGCGCGGGGTCACGCTCGCCCCGAGCCGTCGGTCGGTACGCATACGCACACGGGCCTGCTCACCCGTCCGAGGCCGCGGCGTCGGCGTAAAGCCCGCGAACCTCCGCCGCGCGCCCGGCGAGGCCGAACGCGGCTATCAGTTCGCCGGCCCAGTCGGCCACGCCCGCGGCGAGGCCCGCGCGGGTCTCGGCCGGGAGGTCGAGGAGGCGGCGCTTGAACGGCCCCCAGAGGCTCCAGCGGCGCTGCTTGAAGAGCTGGTCGCCGACACCCGAGGTGTCCGCTCCGCGCTCGGCCGCGCCGACGGAGCTGCCGAGCGCGGCCGCGACCAGCTCGGCGCGCAGCTCTGGCGGGAAGGCGGGCGAATCGAACACGAGGTCCTGTAGGTTCGTGGCCAGGTGCACCTCGACGACGCCGCAGCCGGGCAGGGCGGCGAACTGGTCTCTCTGGAGCGTCGAAGCGCCGTGCTGGACGATGCCGGGCAGGCCCTTCGCGCGGGCGACGGCGGCCAGCTCGCGCGCCAGGCCCGTGTCGAGCGGCATGCGCGCCTTTGCGCCCGCCGCGTCGGTCACGCCGCCGTGACGCGTGCCCGTCTGCACGCTCACCTTGCCGAAGAGGGCAGCGGCCGCCCCTGCATGGCGCCGCACGAGGTCGACGAACACGTCGAGCTCCTCCGGCGTGGTGTTCGCCCCGCCGATCTCCCCCACCTCGCCGCCGAAGATCGTGCCGGCGGGGGCATGCGGCGCGAGCCGCGCCATCAGTCCGGCCGTGACGGCCGCGTTGCGGTCCTGGCGCGCCGCCGTGCTCGGGCCCTCCTCGGCGAGGGCGGCCGCGTCGAGGTCGATCTGGAGGAACCCGCTCGCCAGCGCGTCGCGGGCCAACGCCTCGACGCGAGCCGCGTCCGCGGCCTCCTCGACCGAGAAGTGATCGCCCTGGACGAGCACGGGGCCGCGGTAGCCGGTGACGGCCGCCGCCGCGCACACGAGGGCGGCGTACTGGGCGAAGGACTGGTCGGCCACGGCGGCCTCGGACGGCGCCAGCTCGAACATCACGCCGGCCGCATCCTGCTCCATGGCGCGCCGGTAGATGGCGCTCGCCACGTCGAAGGTGAGGCCGCGCACATTGAAGGCGGGCACCGTGAGGGGCGCGATCCGCCCCTCGGCCAGGGCGCGGTAGACGGTGCCGACCGGCGCGGGCGCCACGCCCAGGCGGGCGCACTCCGCGAGCAGCCCGGCCGCGAGCCCGGCCGCCTCGGGGGCCGGCGCGGCGGCCACGGCGTACGCCGCCTGCTGCAGGGCCATCCGGCGGTTCAACTCGCCGCCTCCCGGCTATCCCAGGTCGCGACGACGTACGGCGCCACGGCCTCGCGGTCGAACTCCATGCCCATGCCGGGCGCGTCGCCCACGGCGATGTAGCCGTCGGCGTCCACCTCGAACGGTCGGTCGAGCATGAAGTCGCGCGCTGCCGGCGTCCAGGCGGGCGGGTCGATGGGGAACTCGAACCAGTCGCAGTTGGGCGTGGCGGCGGCGAGCTGGAGGTTGGCGGCCAGCCCGACGCCGTTCGACCAGGTGTGCGGGATGAAGCGCTTGTAGGCGAGCTCGGCCAGCGCGGCCACCTTGCGCAGCTGGAACACGCCCTCGGAGAAGGCGCAGTCGGCCTGGATGATGTCGTAGCAGCCGCGGTCGATGAGGAGCTTGTACTCGTGCAGGCCGAGGTTGAGCTCGCCGCCCGCGATGGGGATGTCGACGGCGTCGCATAGGCGCGCCAAGCCCCCGTAGTCGTAGCGGTGGAGCGGCTCCTCGAGCCACACGACGCCGAGGTCCTGCATGGCCCTGGCGACGGCGAGCGCGTCCTCGAAGCGCCAGAAGTTGTGCGGGCCGGGGCTCGGCATGACGTGCGCCTGGTTGGCGTCGACCATGAGCTCCATGGAGTCGCCGACGGCGGAGCGCACCCCCTCCACGAAGGCGATGTCCTCGCGGATGCTCGGGCGCCGCAGGCGGAGCTTGGCGGCCGTGAAGCCGAGCGCCTTCAGGGCGCTCAGGCGCTCGACCTGCTCCTCCACGCTCGTGAGCTCGGCGAGGCTCGCGTACGCGCGGATGCGCCGCTTGTGCGCCCCCCACAGCCGGTACGCGGGCATGCCGGCGGCCTTGCCGATGATGTCCCACAGGGCCGTCTCGAAGCCCCACGGGTAGCTGCCGTCGCGCGCGGCGTTGCGCAGGATCGGGCTGATCTCCTCCACCTGGAACGGGTCCTTGCCGAGCGCGTACGGCGCGACCATGTCGGAGATGGTCGCGAGGCCGATCTGGCCCGTATCCGGCGCCGCCCCGTAGCCGACCACGCCGTCATCGGTCGTGACCTCCAGGAGCGTGCAGGTGGTGCTGCCGAACTCCCGACCCGGCGCCCACGACGGCCGGAGGGGCCGCGGAAGCGGGTAGCGGATGACGGAGGCGGTGATGCGGTCGATTCTCATGCGTCTTCCTCGCTGGCCGCGTGCTCACGGCGGCGGGTCCGGTCCTCGAGCAACTTCTGGCGGCCGACGGCCTCCAGGAGGAGGTGGCTCCCGCTGATGATGTGCTCGACGATGAGCCGCTCGCAGCGCTCCGCATCGCCGGACTTGAGGCCTTCGATGATCGTCACGTGGCGCCCGGCCAGGTTGCCGATGGCGTCGTAGTAGGAGGCCGCGCTGTAGACGGCCATCGTGATCTGCGCGCTCATGCGCTTCCAGGCGGCGAAGGCGCGCCCGTGTCCGGACACTTCCATGAGGATGCCGTGGAACTTGGCGTCCGCCTGCGCCCCCGCGTAGCGGTCGCCGCGCGCCTCGACGGCCGCCATCTCATCGATGACGTCCTCGAGCCGCGCGATGTCCGTGCGCTTGGCGGCCTGGGCCACGAGCCGTATCGCGAGGGACTCCAGGGCGGCGCGCAGGCTGAAGATCTCCTCGATGTCCTGCGGCGTGAAGCTGACGGTGAACGCGCCCCGATGTGGATAGATGCTCACGAGCCCGGCCGACTCGAGCTGCCGGATGGCGTCGCGCACGGAGATGCGACTCACGCCGATGGTGTCCGCGATCGGCTGTTCCGCCAGGTGGCAGGCCGGCCCCACCCGCCCCTGCACGATCGCCTGGAAGAGGGTGTTGTGCGCGTGCTCGCTCTGGGACGTGCCGACGACCTTCCCGGTAACGGCGAGGGCCGCGCGCCAGTCGGGCGGCGAGAGCCTCGTGATCACCCCTTCACCGCCCCGGCCGTGAGCCCCGCCACCAGGTAGCGCTGCAGGAAGACGAACAGGACGATGACGGGCACGGTCGTGACGACCGCGCCGGCCATGAGCAGGTTCCAGTCGGTACTGTACTGCCCGATGAACGACTGCAGGCCGATCGGCAACGTCCTCAGCTCGGGTGAGCTGATGAAGGTGGTGGCGAAGAGGAACTCGTTCCACGCGAGGATGAAGCTGTAGATGACGGTGGCGGCGATGCCCGGACCCGCCAGCGGCAGGATCACCCTGAGCTGGGCGCCGAGGCGCGTCGCGCCGTCGATCATGGCGGACTCCTCGAGCTCGGCCGGGATGGAGCGGAAGTAGCCGGTCAGCATCCAGATGCTGAAGGGCAGCGAGAAGCTCGTGTACGCGATCACGAGGGCGAGGTGCGTGTCGAGGATGCGCAGCTCGCGCATCACCGCGTAGAACGGCGGCACCAGGAGCACGAGCGGGAAGAGCTGACTGAGGAGCACGCCGAGCAGCAGGTAGTTGCCGCCCCTGACCTTGTAGCGCGCGAAGCCGATCGCCGCGAAGACGGACAGCGCCACGGACGCGCCGGTCGCTACGGTAGCCACGAGCGTGCTGTTCCAGAAGTAGCGGCCGAACTGGCCGGCCGTCCAGATCCGCGTGTACGCCTCCCAGTAGACCCCGGAGCGCGGGAAGACCTGCACGGGGCTGGTGAAGAGCTCCGAGGGGAGCTTCAAGGACGTCAGGATCATCCACAGGAACGGGATGGCGAACACGAAGCAGACGAGGAATGCCGCCAGCATGGCGGGCAGCTGCCTCGTGCGGCGGCGGAGGCCAACGGCGGCCACGTCAGAACTCCATCTGCGACTTCACGTACTGGCGCCCGAAGATGACGACGAACACGAGGAGCACGAGGAAGGTGAGCACGCCGGCCGCCGTGGCGCTGCCCATGTCGAAGTTACGGAAGGCGAGCTTGTACGTGAGGATCGTCAGGGTCTCGGTGGCGCGCAGGGGGCCGCCCTCGGTCATGAGCCAGATGGCGTTGAAGTTGTTATAGGAGTAGATGGTCGTGAGGGTGGCGGCGATGACGATGGTGGGCTTGAGGAACGGGAAGGTGACGTAGCGGAAGCGCTGCCAGACGTTGGCGCCGTCGACGCTCGCCGAGTCCGTGAGCTCGGCCGGGATGGCCTGCAGCCCCGCCAGGAGCATGATGAGCACGAACGGCGTGCCCTTCCAGATGCTCTCGATGAGCACGGCCCCCATGGCCGTGCCAGTGTTGCCGAGCCACGCGACCCCCTTCTCGATCAGGCCGAGGCGGACGAGGAAGGAGTTGACGATGCCGAACTGGCCGTCGTACATCCACTTCCACGTAAGCACGGCGACCACGGAGGGGATGACCCAGGGGATGAGCATCACGCTGCGCGCTATGCCCCTGCCGGGGAACGCCGAGTTGAGCAGGAGCGCGATGAGCAGCCCGAGCACTAGCTGCCCCACGAGGTTCACTGAGGTCCATACGAACGTCTGCCAGATGGCGTTGGCAAAATAGGGCGACTTGAGGACAGTCGCGTAGTTCTCCAGGCCCACGAACGGCTGGCCGAGCTGGGGCCTGATCAGGATGATCTTGTGGAGGCTCATGACGAACGCGCGCACGAGCGGGTAGCCGATCACCCCTACGAGCGCGAGCATGGCCGGCACCACGAGCACGTAGCCGGGCCAGCTGCGGTGCAGCCGGCCGGGGCGGCGGTCGGTGGCGCCTGGCGCCACCGACCCTTCCTGTCCGCGCTTCAGCACGGGCTCGTTACCTCAGCACGTCCAGAGCGCACATCTCGGCGTTGGCCATCTCGCTGGTCACGTCGGCGCCCTCGAGGATCACGCGCACGAACGCCGGTTGCAGGCAGTCGTAGTCGACCGTCGTCCAGAGGGGCACGGTCGGGCGGGCCTTGGCGAACTCGAGGCTCGCGGTCAGGACCTGCATGCGCGGGTCGTTCTTGACGATCTCCTGCGCCTCGGCCGCGCCACGGCGGGCGGCGACGCGGTTGTAGCCGTCCATCAAGGGGAACACGGCCGGGCCAGTCACGTACTCGAGCCAGCGCCAGGCGGCGTCCTCGACCTTGGTGTTGGCGTTCATGACCCAGTTGGCGCCACCGACGAGGCTGGCGCGCTGGCCGTTGGCCGGGAGGGGCGCGACGCCCCACTCGAACGGCGGGTTCATGCCGTCGACCATCGCGATGCCCCAGTCGCCGACCTCGTACATGGCGATGACCTTGTTGGAGAAGGCCGCGGCCAGCTCGGCCCAGCCCTTCCAGGTCTTCGCCGCCTCGGGCACGTAGCGCGGGTTCGTGACGATATCGAGGAAGAAGCGCGTGGCCTCGAGGCCGGCCTCGGAGTTGAACGTCGGTGTCGTACCGTCGTCGCTCAGGAGCTGCCCGCCGGCCTGCCAGAACCAGGGGTACCACTCGAACGTGCCGCCCCAGGCGCCTTCGAGGCCGAAGCCGTACATCTCGCCGTCGGAGAGCGTGTCGACCGCCGTACGGAAGTCGTCCCACGTCCAGTCGGCGTCAGGCAGCGGCAGACCGGCCTCCTGGAACGCCGTCTTGTTGTAGAACATGCCGAGCGCGTTCGTGTAGAAGGGCACGCCGAAGATGCCGCCCTCGTAGCGCAAGGTGTCGAGCGGCCCCGGGAAGAACTCGTCCTCCTTGCCGGCCATGTGGCCGCTCAGGTCCTTGACGATGCCCATGGCGGCGAACTCCGGCGACCAGGCGATATCGGCCATGAGCACGTCCGGACCGCCGCCGCCCTGGGCGGCGACCATGAACGGGTCGCGGTAGGCGGACGAGGTCGACGCCGTCGGGATCAGGTTGATCTCGATGTCGGGGTTCTGCGCCATGAACTCCGCCGCCGCCTTGGAGATGGGCGAGTCGTTGCCGGAGAACGATTCGTAGATCCAGACGTTGACGCGCGTCTGGGCGTTGGCGACCGCCAGCGTGAGCAACGCGGCGGCCACGAGCAGCAACTTCGTCGGCTTCTTCATCATCTTCTTGGAGTCTCCCGTCTTGAGGGTCTCCGGCGGCCAGGGGTCCTGGGGCCGGGCTGGGGCTCTCGCGCCTGCCTTCGGTTCACTCCTCCTTCTCGTGGTCGAGCCTGATGCTGGTGACACGGTCTGGTTGCGCTACCCCAAGGCCGGCACGCGGTCCGCCACCCACGACCCGGGTGCCGGGCGCGCGGTCGTAGATGGCCAGGCCGGCGCCGGCCATGGGGTGGACGGCGACGCGACGCGGCCTGGGCGAGCCCGTCACCTCGAGTAGCCGCCCGGCGTCGTCCCACCTCAGGTCGGTGCCATCGGTGAGGCGGAACCGCGCGTCCTGCCCAGGGTAGACAAGGACGTCGAGGTCCGGCCAGGCGGCGAGGGGGTCGTCGCCTGCGCAGTCGAGTGTCCGCGGGGACGCCGCGAGCAGCGGCACCAGCGAACCGGCCCTGGCGAACACGGGGATGCGTTCGAGGGGCACGTCAACGACTGCAGCCTGGCCCCCCGCGTGGCGCCGGCCCGTCCACAGCTCGAACCAGTCAGCTCCGCCCGGGAGCCAGACGCCCTTGCGCTGGTTGAAGCCGGCGTAGACGGGAGCCACGAGGAGCGAGTCGCCGAACAGGTACTGGTGCTCCTGCGTGTCGCCCCATCCGTCGGCGCCGGGGAACGCGAAGGCCATCGGGCGCATGATGGGTACGCCGTCCGCGCTCGCCGCCTGGGCGGCGGCGTAGAGGTACGGGAAGAGGTCGGTGTGGAGCTGCGCGTACGCGCGGTAGATCTCGAGGGTGCGCGGCTCGAAGCGCCACGGCTCGCGCTTGCCCATGCCGTGGACCTGCATGATGGGCGAGAACGCTCCGAACTGCGCCCAGCGCGCGAAGACCTCGTCGGTCGGCACTCCGAAGTAGCCGCCGATGTCGCTCGCCCAGTAGGGGAAGCCGGAAGCGCCGGCGTTCTGGCCCGCCCTGATGACGCTCTCCAGGCCGGTGGCCGGCCCGAAGTCGGAGGACTGGTCGCCGGCCCAGATGCCCGAGATCCCTTGGGACCCGTGCCACGCTGAGCGGGCGAGGAGCACCCCGTTCGTGCGCGACTGCATGGCCTCGTAGGTCACGGCGTTGTAGAGCCGGGGAAAGACGTTATGCATCTGCGCGCCGGTGCTGCCGTCGAAGAAGACGGCGTCCTCTGGCACCTGCTCGCCGAAGTCGGTCTTGAAGCCGTCCACGCCGAGCTCGACGAGCTTGCGCACGTTCTCCTGCCACCAGGCCACGGCGGCCGGGTTGGTGAAGTCGACGCAACTCCCGACGAAGTCCGGGCTGTTGCCGAGGCGGTGGACGTACGTCTCGCCGCGCCGGTCCTTGATCAGGTAGCCCTTGGCGGCCGCGGCCGCGTGGACCTGGGCGGTGTCGTCGTTCAGCACCAGCCACGGCGAGAGCCAGAGGACCAGGCGCATGCCCGACTCCCGGATCTCGCGCACCATGGCGACCGCGTCCGGGTACTTGGCCTCGTCGAAGACGAAGGTGTGCTCGGCCGCCTCCCACTTGGCGTCGATGAGCTTGACGCTGTTCGCCAGGTCGAGGCGGCGCGACTCGCGCACGTCCTCGAGCACCGTCGACTGGTCCTCGAGGGTCCAGTCTCGGGACTTCCACGGGCCGAACACCCAAGCGGGCGGCAGGGCCGGCCGGCCGGCCTCCGCCGTGTAGGCCGCGAGGACCTCGCTCGGCGTGCCGTGGTAGAAGCGCAGCGCCACCGATGGGTGCGCCACGCGCAGCGCGGCGTTCGCCGGGGAGTCCGGCACGGCCATGCGCGCGTCCAAGCGCGCGTCGGTCACCACGTGGACGCCGTAGCCGTGGCTCGAGATGAAGAACGGGACCGGCTTGTATGCCAGGTTCCCAGAGGCCCCGTTGACGACTTCCACGCGCACCTCGCGGCCGCGCTTGTCGATGCTGTCGAAGCGCTCGCCGAAGCCGAGATAGTGCTCGCCGGCTTCGGAGACGAGGTCTACGGCACACCAGGCGGCGCCCGGAACGTCGAGCGCCAACTCGAGGTCGGCACCGCTACCTGCCGGCGTCGCCCCGGTGGGCAGAGGTGGCGCCTCGCTGGGCGCCCGCAGCTCGAGGGTGCCGGACAGGCCGGGCGCGAACTCCAGGTGCCAGGTGGCCGGGAGCGCGACCTCGGCGCCTCCGTCCGGGCCGGGGGCCCGCCCACCCGCGCCGAGCGCGCCGGCGTCGACGGCGTGCCACCGCCCGTCTTGGTCGCGGCAAGCCACGCTCGCAACTGCCCAGCGGCGCTCGCCGCCCTCGTCACAGGCGAGGCGGCCCTCCTCGGACAGGATGCGCGGACCAGCCGTGGAGCCCCCGACGGGACGCTCACGCGCGAAGCCGGCGCCACCGGGCTCTGGGTGGCCGGTGGTCTTCCCCGTCATCGGCGTCTACCCGTGGTCGTTCGCATGGCTTCTCGCTCCAAGCGCCGCCGTTATAGCGTCCCCGACGCGCTTACTCTAGAGTTGTATACAGCGTCTACAGCGTATATAGTCACCAGCGAGTTGTCAACTTCGCAGGCAGCCGCCACGTGGCGGTGGAGGGAAGGCCGCGCACATGCCACCACTCGACGACCGGTTCGTTTCCATGGATCTCTTCATAGACGGGGAGGAGCGCCAAGCGGCGAGCGGCGAGCGCTACGAACGGCTCGACCCGGCGACTGGCGCCGTGGTGGGCAGCTTCGCGTTGGCCGGCGCCCCGGACGCGCTGTCCGCCATCGCCGCCGCCCGGCGGTCGTTCGAGGCGGGGGCGTGGGCCAACGCCACGGGCGCCGCGCGCGCCGACGTGCTCCTGAAGACAGCGGCGGCGCTAGCAGCCGACAAGGAGCGCTTCGCGCGCTGGGAGAGCGTCACGAGCGGAGCTCCCATCGGGCAGGCGCGGCAGATGATCGACTGGGTCGTCGACCTCCTCCGCTACTACGCCGGCCTGGCGCGCGATATCCACGGCGAGACGACGACCTTCGGACCCGGTCTCCTCGCGTTCACGGTCAAGGAGCCGGTCGGCGTGGCCACGCTGATCGCGCCGTGGAACTTCCCCCTCAACCAGGCCGCCTGGAAGATCTGCCCCGCGCTCGCGGCGGGGTGCAGCGTCGTGGTCAAGCCCGACTCCCAGACTCCGGCCACGACGATCGGCCTGGCGCGGCTCCTGACGGACGCCGGCCTCCCGCCGGGCGTCATGAACGTCGTGATGGGCGAGGTCGCCGAGATCGGCGAGCCGCTCGTCACAGACGAGCGCGTCGACATGGTCTCCTTCACCGGCTCGACGGCGAGCGGCAAGCGCGTCATGGAGCTGGCGTCACGTTCCCTCAAGCGCGTCTCGCTCGAGCTGGGCGGCAAGTCGCCGAACATCGTCTTCGCGGACGCCGACCTGGCCGCGGCCTCGAGCGCCGCAGCGTGGGGCATCTTCTGGCGTTCGGGCCAGGTCTGCACCGCCGGCTCGCGCCTCTTCGTCCAGGAGAGCGTGCACGACGAGGTCGTCGAGCGGCTGGTAGCGACCGCCAGGGCGATGCGCGTCGGCTCACCCGAGCGCGACGACGTGGACCTCGGTCCGGTCATCTCGCCCGCCCACCTCGAGCGCGTCGAGCGTTACGTGGCCTCCGGCCTGGCCGAAGGCGCGCGACTGCTCCACGGCGGCGAACGGCTCGCAGGAGGGGAGTACGGAAGGGGAGCCTACATCGGCCCGACGGTCTTCACCGACGTGGCGCCGAGCATGACGATCGCGCAGGAGGAAGTGTTCGGGCCGCTCCTCGCGGTCATGCGCTTCGGCGACGTCGAGGAGGCCGTCGCGCTGGCCAACGACACGGTCTTCGGCCTCGCGTCGGGCGTCTGGACGCGCGACATCGGCAAGGCGCTGCGCGTGGCGCGGGGCCTCAAGGCCGGCACGGTGTGGGTCAACGGCTGGGGCATCGTCAACCCCGAGGTCCCGGTGGGCGGGTGGAAGGCGAGCGGCTTCGGGCGCGAGCTGGGCCGGCCTGGCCTCGAGGAGTTCCTCCTGAGCAAGTCCGTCCACGTCGCCGGTTGAGCGGTCGGTGCGCCTAGCGCGGCCGGGCCGTGCCCCGCCCGCGCGCACGCCAAACGGCCCGTCTGCCCTACGGCCCGCAGTTGCCCCTCCCTCCGACGCCTCGAGGCCCCGGCGTCTTCATGAGTCCTGAATGATGTGAGCTAAGTAAGAGGTCCGTAAGAGGCGCCGGGGGAGAATCGCTGCATGACTCTGGGCCGCGGAGATCGCAGTAGCCTCTTGCCCCACCGCTACGACGGGGCGCGGCGGCGCGAGCCTGACGCCGACGCGTCGGTATCCGACCCGGTGACCACGGCCGCCCCCCGCCTCTGTGAGATCGTCGTGCCCCTCACGCCCGCGATAGACGCGGCCGAGGGCGCGCCCATCAGCCACTCCATGCGCACCGCCCTCGCCGCCGTGCGCGTCGGGGAGCTCCTCGGTCTGGACGCGCGGGCCCTCACGGACCTCTACTACGCCGCGCTCCTGAAGGACCTCGGCGCCACGAGCGCGCGTTCCAAGGCCGCCCACATGTTCGGCCCCGGCACCGGCGCCATCTACCACGCCCTCCACCATGCCGACTTCAGCACGTTGCGCGGGGCCCTCAAGGTGGCCGTCCCCCTCCTGCGCACCCGCACGCCCCTCGGGCGCAGGCTCGCCAACTTCATGGACATGACGGTCGGCGGCGCCCGCGGGCCCGCCGAGATCGAGCGGCTGCGCGGGCGCTCCGGCGCCTCGATCGCGCTTGACATGGGCTTCTCGCGTGGCACCGCCGACGCCATCCTGGCCCGCAACGAGCGCTGGGACGGCGGCGGACGCGCCGAGGGCGACTCCGGGCCCGCCATCGCCTTGGGCGGCAGGATCTTGAACGTGGCCCAGAACCTGGTCAGCGCCTGGTTCCGCGGCGGCGTGGCCGGGGCCATCGCCCACCTGGAGGAGCACGCCGGCACGCGCTTCGACCCGGAGGTCTCATCGGTAGCCTTGGGGCTGCTGGCCGAGCCGACCTTCGAGGCCGAGCTGGGCAGCAAGGACATCGAGCAGCTCGTCATCGCGGCCGAGCCGAGCGCCCGCGGCTACGTCTCCGCGTCGCGCGTCGACCGCGTGTTCAGCGGCTTCGCCCGCTTCATAGACGCCAAGTCCCCCTGGAAGTACCGGCACTCCGAGCGCGTCAGGGAGCTGGCCGTCGGCGCCGCGCTCCAGCTCGACGGCGTCAACTGGGCCGGCAGCGCCTGCTTGCGGCGCCTCAAGCGCGCCGCGCTTCTGCACGACGTCGCGCGCCTCGCCACGCCGAGCGAGATGATCGACAGCGACCGCACCTTCTCCGACACCGAGCTTCAACTCATGCGCGCGGACCAGCCGATCGCGCCGGGCGTGCTCGATCGCGTCCTGGACCTCGCCGACGAGGCGCCCGTGACCGAGACGTACGTGACGGCCGAGCCGCCCGGCCTGGTCGCCGAGGGGTCCAACGCCCTCAGCCGCCTGGAGTGTTGCGAGCTCATCCACACCCTCCTGGAGCAGGCGGAGAAGTTCGAGGCCCTGACGGCGCCCCGCCCCCACAGGGAGCGCAAGAGCCTCGAGGAAGCCCTCGCCGTGCTGCGCTCAGAGGCCGCCGGCACGAGCCAGGTGGCCAGGACCGCTCTCGCGGGGCTGGAGCTCTTCCTCGCGACCCCGGCGGCCCACGCCGTCCTCGCCCCCCGCACGTTCGACCCGAGCGCGATCGTCGTCGTCGACTGACCCGGGCGCACCTCCCGCCCCCGGCGACCGTAGCGGCCCGCGAACGCACCGAGCCATGAAGAAGCGCCCCTCGCTCACGTGAGCGAGGGGCGCGCTCTTGCCTGTGCTGCGACCGCGGCGGGCGCGGTCCTGCGTCTTACTCCTTGTCGCCCTTGGCGGCGCGAGCGGCGGCGCGGTCCTGCTCCTGGCGGGCGACGTCCGTCTTGAGGCGCGAGGCCTTGCCGCGCAGCTCGCGCAGGTAGTAGAGCTTGGCGCGGCGCGTGCGGCCGCGGCGAACGACCTCGATCTTGTCGATCAGGGGCGAATGCAGGGGGAAGACGCGCTCGACGCCCTCGCCGAACGACACCTTGCGCACGGTGACGGTGCTGCGGGCACCCTTACCGTTCTTGCGAGCGATGACGACGCCCTCGAACGCCTGGATGCGGGTGCGGTTGCCTTCGACGACCTTGTAGTCGACGCGGACCGTGTCGCCCGAATCGAACTCGGGGATGTCGCCACGCAGGTAGGGCTGCTCGATCGAGCGCAGGATTGCACCTTTGTTGTACTTCATCTTCGTCTCCAGGTCGTCGACCTTACGCGGTCGGACTTCTCGCCGCGGCGCCTAGGCGCGTAGCAGCGGACGCGTCGCGGAGGGCGGCAGACCAACGGTCGGCGCCAACTCGCGCCGCGAGCCGGCCTCCATGCGTCAAGCCTTGCCATCTTAGCCGAACGGGGCGCCAAGGTTCAATAGCCTCGGGGCGCGCAGCCGGCCTACTGCTAGGCTCTTGGGCATGCCTGCCGCCACGCTCGGCCTCCATCACGTCACCGGCATCGCCACGAGGCCTCAAGCCAACATCGAGTTCTGGGTGCGCCTGCTCGGCCAACGGCTCGTGAAGCGCACCGTGAACTACGACGACCCGCAGACCTACCACTTCTACTTCGGCGGCCCCATGGGCCAGCCGGGCACCGTGGCGACCTTCTTCCCCTGGCAGGGGGCCGGCCCCGCCGCGCGCGGCGCCGGCGAGAGCGTAGCCGTCGCCTACCGCGTGCCGCCGGGCGCCCTGACGGCGTGGCGCGACCGCTTGGACGATCACGGCCTGGTCCACGCGACGTTCGAGCGCTTCGGCGAGGAGACAGTGGCCTTCCAGGACCCGGACGGCGTGCCGCTGGAGCTGACCGAGGCCGACGTGGGCGGGCCGCGCCTCAACTGGCCCGACGCGCCGCTGCCCGACGCCCTGGCCCTCCAGGGACTGCACGCCGTCACCGTGGCGGCGCCCCGGCTAGAGGCCACGGCGAGTGTCCTCGTGGAGGCCCTCGGCATGCGGGTCGCAGCCGAGGACGTCGGCGACTCCGGCCGGCGCGTGCGCCTCGCCCACGGCACCTCGCCGGAGGGCCTCGCGTACCCTGCCGGGGGCTTCATCGACCTGGTGGCGGTGCCGTCCCCGCAACCCGGCAGGCTCGGAGCAGGCAGCTTGCATCACGTCGCCCTGCGGGTCGCGGACGCGGCGATCGAGGACGCGCGGGCGGCCCTCCAGGCCGCCGGCTTGAAGCCGACCGTTATCAAGGACCGCACGTACTTCAGGTCCGTGTACTTCAAGGAGCCCGGGGGCGCCATCCTCGAGGTCGCCACGGACGGCCCCGGCTTCGTGGTGGACGAGCCGGCCGATGAGCTCGGTCTGGCTTTCAAGCTCCCGGCGTGGCTGGAGAGTGAACGCGACTTCCTCAGGGCGCGCCTGCCCGTGACCGCCAGCCCCGAGTACGCCGACCGCTGGCAGCGCTGAGCAGCGACCCAACGCCGCCCCGCTCGGGCATAATAGGAACAAGCATGGGAGAGGTGGAGGACGGGTACACGGTCATGGCGCAAAGCGTGCTCCCACCCGAAGCCCGTTTGCGCGAACTATCGGCAGCGGCGGCGGCGGCCAACCACGAGTTCGACTACGACGAGGCGATAGGCCACGGCCGCGAGGCCTTGGCGCACGTCGGTCTCGACCCGACGGCGGACCCGCGCGAATGGGATGCCTGCATCGCGGAACTGGACCCGGCGACGGCGGCCAGCCTGGCGAACGCGACGACGACGCTGGCCATCAGTCTGTTCCGACGCAGCGACTACCTCGCGTCCCTCCAGGTAGCGCAGCTCGAGGCCCACCTGAGGCGCCACATCAACGACGAGCGCGGCGAGGCCTTCGCCTCCGTGGGCCTCGGCTGGTGCTACCACGCCGTGGGGCTCTATCAGCACGCGCTCACCCATCACTCCGCCGCTCTCGACATCCTGGAACGGTCCGCGCCCCACGCGGTCGCGGGGCCGCTCAACGGCATCGCGCGCGTCTACCTCGACCTCGGTCAGCCCGAGCTGGCGCTCGAGTACGCGCAGCGCGGGCTCGAGGCTGCGTCAGTCTCGCGGCACGCTGTGCGCGACACCTCCACCGCCCTGCGCATCATCGGCCTTGCCCATCAGCAACTCGACGACAGCGCGGCGGCGCGGCGCGCCCTCGAAGAGTGCTACGAGCGCTCGGACGACTACGGCAAGCGCTTCGCCCTGCTCGGCCTCGGCGACTTGAGCCTCATGGAAGGGAAGCTGGACGAGGCGCGCCGGTCGTTCGAGAAGTGCATCAGCTTGAGGGGCGAGCCGGCGGAGCAGGCGGACGGCCAGGCGCTCGTCGGCCTCGGCCGCGTGCACATCGCCCACGGGGAGCCGGAGCTGGCGCTCGTCCCGCTCGCGCACGCCGTCGAGCGGAGCACGGCGAGCGGCGCGCCGGTGGACGCGGCGGCCGCGCATAAGGCCATGGCCGACGCCCTCAAGCGCCTCGGGCGGTGGCAAGAGGCGCTGACGCACTTCGAGAGCTTCTTCGAGCTCAACCAGCAGACGCTCATGCGCCTCTCCGACCGTAGGACCCAGCTGCTCCAGGTCCAGTTCGACGTCGAGCGCATGCGCAAGGACCGCGAGATCGACCGGCTGCGCAACGTAGAGCTCGCGCACGCCTACACGGACCTGCGCCAGCTGCACGAGCAGCTGGAGGCCCAGGCCGCCCACCTCGAACGCCTCTCGCGCACCGACTCGCTGACCGGCGTCCCCAACCGCAGGGCGTTCGAGGACGCCCTGTCGGTCGAGCTCCTGCGCTTCCGCCGCGGCGGGCACCCCTTCAGCCTGTTGATGGTCGACCTGGACGACTTCAAGCGCCTCAACGACACCTACACCCACGTCGTCGGCGACGCCGTCCTCCGCACGGCAGCGCAGGCCCTCGTCGAGTGCACGCGCGAGGTCGACCTCGTGGCGCGGCTCGGCGGCGAGGAGTTCGTGATCCTCTTGCCGGAGACGGACTTGCACGGGGCGGTCGAGGTCGCCAACAAGGCGCTCAAGGTCGTGCCGCACAAGGCGCTGGAGGTCCACCGCCTCCATGTGACGGTGAGCGTCGGCGTGGCGACCTCGGAGGAGCTCGACGACCAGGCGACCGTGCTGATGCGAGCAGACACGAACCTCTACGAGGCCAAGCGTCTCGGCAAGAACCGCGTCGGCGCTTAGGGCACCAAGGTCGCGTGTTCAGGGCCGTCGTCATCGCAGTCGTCATCGGCCTCGGCAGCGTCGGCATCACCTTCTGGGCATTAGGGGAGAACATCCGCACGGCGCTGAGCGTGCCGTACTGGGCATACCTCTGCGGGCTCGGGCTCGCGTGCCTCAACTACCTGTCCGGTGCGTTGCGGCTACGCTGGCTGGCGCGCCACGCCGGCGCCGAGCTCGGCTCCAGGGCGGCGCTGCGGGCGTACGCCCTCGGCCTGACGAGCGCGGCCATCACGCCCAGCTCGGCCGGACAGGCGCCGGCCGTGGCATTCTCCCTCACGGCGGGCGGCATGCCGGCCGCGACGGCGTGGACGATCAACGTCCGCGTCTGGGCGCTAGACCTCGTGTTCCTGGGCTGGTCCTTCCCCGTGAGCGTCCTCGTCCTAGGGCGCTCGACGCGCATACTCGGCAACGCCCAGCCCGAGCTGGTGGCGATCGGCACGTTCGCCTGCGCTCTGCTCGTAGTGGCGGTGCTGATCTTCCGACTGCGCTGGGTGACGGGCCTCGCCGCCGGCGCCATGCGGCTACCCGGCCTGCGGCGGTGGCGCGACAAGGCGACCGATTTCCTCGCGCGAGTCGAGAACGCGAGCACCGGCCTGCGGCGCGCGCCGTTGCGGCTCCAGGGCGCGCTCCACTCCGCGACGTTCCTCGTGTACTTCACCACCTACTTCACGTTCTACGTGATGGTCGCCTCCATGCGACCCGCGGCGCCGCTGCTCCCGACCATGGCGAGCGCCCAGGTGCCGTCCGTCGCGTCCTCGTTCTTCCCCACCCCGGGCGGAGTCGGGCTCCTCGAGCTCGGCACGGCCAGCCTCATGCGGCTGAGCACCCGGAGCGCGACCGCCACCGCCGCGCCGGTCGCGGAGCAGGAGCCGGAGCGCGCGGAGGACCTTGGCGGCCCGGCCGGTGGGGCCGTGATCGTGGCCGCCGTCGACGACGCCTCGAAGGCGCGCGCGCCCGTGGCGGCCGCCATCCTCGCGTGGCGCGTCTTCACGTTCTACTTGCGCATGCTCGTCGGTCCGGTGCTGAGCGGAGCGGCCTGGCGCCGGGGCGCGAGGTCCGGCAGGGACGCGCCGACCGGCTAGCGCCTGAGCGGGGCCGGCGGGCATACCGTCGGCTTGCCGGACCGCCGCACGGTTGCCGCGCTTAGCGGTGCCAAGGCACGGCGGTCATGCCGCAGGCCCTACCGGCGCCACGGCATGACTAGGCGCTCGACGAGTTGCAGGAGCGCCGTGAGGCCCACCCCGAGCACCATGACGACCAGCAGCGCCGCGTACATCTTGGGCGTGCCGAGGACCTGCCAGTGGTAGTAGACGAGGTAGCCGACCCCCGTCTTGGCACGCACGAACTCCACGGCCACGATGACGATGAGCGCCGTGCCGAGCGCGAGCCTGAGGCCGTTGAAGACGATGGGTAGGGCGCCGGGCAGGATGACGTGCCTCAGCATCTGCCAGCGGTTGGCACCGAAGTTACTACCGGCCTGCAGCAGGACCTTGTCGATGCCCTGCACCCCGGCCATGGTCGAAAGGGCGACGAGGAAGAACGCCGAGATGGCGACTACCGTCACCTTCGGTCCCTCGCCGAACGGGTCCGGGAACACGAGCATGAGGATCGGGAAGATCGCGATCTTCGGCAGGACGTAGATGGCTGACATCGTCGAGTCGAGCATGGTGCGCACGGTGCGGTTGAGGCCCATGACCATCCCGACGAGGAGCGCGGGCACGGCTCCCAGCACGAAACCGACGATGACGCGGGAGAGCGTGGCCCACACGTGGCTCTCGTTGAAGAGGGCCACGACGCCCGGCCAGCCCTGCTCGGTGAGGCGCGCGGGAATGAGCCACGGACGACCGATGAGCGAGGTGCCCGAGAAGCGGTCGTAGTTGACCGTCAGGTCCCAGAGGGCCCCGACGATGCGGCTCGGCGGGGGGAACCAGCGCGGGTTCAGCACGCCGCTCGTGCTCAGCCACTCCCAGGCCGCCAGGACGAGGAGGGGGAACAGCCAGGCCAACGCCCGCTCGAAGGGCGTCTGGAAGCGGAACGGCAGCCGGCGCGAGGCCCCTTCCGCGGCCAGGACGACGAGCACGAAGCCGGCCCCGAGGATCGCCCACCACCATGACCGCCACAGACCCAGGAGGCTGGCGACGGCCAAGAGGACCACCAGACCCACGAGCGGGGTGAGCCACGCGCCCGGACCGCGCGCGCCGGTTCTCCCGGTGGCCGCCGCCCCGGCGCTCACGCCTGGGCCTCCATGGCACGCCGGACCTCGTCCCGGAGGTCCTCCCAGATTGCCCCCGTGAGCGCCGCGAACTCGGGCGTCGAAGTGGTGGCGAGGTCGCGCGGCCGCGGTAGGTCGACTACGAACTCGGACTTCTTCGTGCCGGGGTGCGCCGTCATGAGCACGACCCTGTCACCGAGCAGCACGGCCTCCTCGATGGAGTGCGTGACGTACAGCACCGTCTTGTGGGTCTCCTCCCAGATGCGCAGGAGCTCCTCTTGCAACACGGCGCGAGTCTGCGCGTCGAGCGCGCCGAGCGGCTCGTCCATCAGGAGGACCTCCGGGTCGTTGGCCAGCGCGCGCGCTATCGAGACGCGCTGCTTCATGCCGCCGGAGATCTGCGACGGGTAGTAGTCGGCGAAGCGCTTCAGGCCCACCTTCGTGAGCCACCGCTCCGCCACGGCGTACCGCTCGGCCTTGCCGACCCCGCGCATCTGGAGGCCGAACGCCACGTTGTCGAGGACCGTCTTCCACGGGAAGACCGCGTACTCCTGGAAGACGACGTTGTTGAGGGGTCGGCGCGGATCGTCGCCCGGCACGATGCGCGCCTCGCCGACCGTGAGGTCCTCAAGGCCGGCGAGGATGCGCAGGAACGTCGACTTCCCGCAACCCGACGGCCCTACGAGGCAGACGAACTCGCCTTCGGCGACCGTGAGGTCGAACCCCTCGAGGGCGGTGACCATGCCCGCCTTCGAGGGGTACCTCTTCGTCGCTTGGAGCGCGACGATCTTCTGCGTCATGCCTGCCGGCCTCGGCGCGCGTTCAGGAGCGGGCCGGACCTAGGGCTGGTAGGTGCCGGCGGCGGCGAGGGCGCGCTCGGCGAACACCGTCGAGATGACGACGTTCAGGTCGATGGGCGCCTCGTAGTCGGTGCGACCGTTCTCGCGGTGCACGCGCTCGACGTCGGCCAGGCCCTCGACCGGGATGGTCAGGTTCGGGTCGTAGAGCACCGGGGTGCCGTTGACGATCGCTTCCTCCGTCGAGTTCACGTAGTGGAGGTAGGCGGCGATGTTCTCGGGGGAGTAGTAGTCGTCACCCTGCATGAGGCGCGCGGCGTCGAGGAGCGCGAGCGCGAAGCGCTCGGCGGCGTCCGGGCGCTCGTTGAGGAACTTGCCGGAGCCGACGAAGGCGACGGTCATGAGTCCGGGGACGAGGTCGGTCGCGATGGCGACGGCCGTCTGGGCCTCCTCGACCTGGTCGGCGTAAGGGGAGCCGAGGAGGGCGGCGTCGATAGAACCGTTCTCGAACGCGGCCGGGATGTCGGCGTTGCCCAAGGACACGATCTCGACGTCGCGGATGGTCAGGCCGTGGGCCTCGAGCGCCTTGGCCGTCAAGTACTCGCCGCCGCTGCCGGGACCGCCCGCGAACGCGACGGTGCGTCCCCGGAGGTCGCCGGCGTCCGTTACCGCTCCGGAGTCGAAGAGGTCCTTGCGCACCAGTACCTTGGTCGGGCTGTCCACGAACGGCTCGAGGCCACCCGGGGCGAACACGCGGATGTCGATCCCCTGGTTCCAACCGTTCCAGAGCGACGTCACGATCGCGATGCCGCCAACGTCGATCTGCCCCTGCTCGAGGAAGGCGATGGCCTCGGTGCCGGACGCCACGGACTCGAGGTCCACGTCTAGTCCGTACTGGGCGAACAACCCGCGGTCCGCGGCCACGTAGAGCGTGGCGAACTTGAGGATCGGCACGTACGCCACGCGAACCTTCTGGACCGGATCGAGCGGCGCGACGCCGTGCGTGTCTTGGGCGCCGGCGGCGCCGAGGAGCAGGGCGCCTACCAGCAGCGCGGCGAACAACTTTCTCGTGCGAGCGAACATGAAGCCTCCACGGGTCGGACGGCCGCAGCGCGACGGGTCCGTGAGAATGTCAGGGCGCCATGTTACCCCTCGCGTGCCACCAGGTGACCACGGGGCACGACGGGCGCGGGGGGGGCGTGCCGTCGATGCGTCCCCGACGCCCGTGCCGGGCCGCACGTAGCGGGTGCCCGCGCGCCAGCGGCGAGGGGGCCCCGCTGGGTAAGCCCCGCGAGGTAGTAATGTCCTCGCCCCGAAGTCGAAGGGTCTCGTATCATGCTTGGGCCGCCATGGACCCCCCCTTTGCCACGAGACCCGCCCACCCCCGGCGCGCCCCGGCGCACGAGCCGCTGGGCGCGCGGGGGCCGGTGGGCGCCCGCCGGGGCGCCCAGCGCCGCGCGGCCGGCAGAGCGCCATGACGCCGGGCATCGGCGTCGCGTTCGCGGCGGGCGTGCTCTCGTTCCTCTCGCCTTGCGTGCTGCCCCTGGTGCCGTCCTACCTGGCGTACGTGGGCGGCAGTGCCGAGGCCAAGCGCGCGGTCCTCATCCGCAACGCCCTCGCCTTCGTGCTGGGCTTCTCACTCGTGTTCATCGCGCTCGGCGCCGGCGCCAGCGCGCTCGGCTCGCTCCTGCGCACCAACCAACGCGCCCTCACCCTCGGGGGCGGCGTCCTCGTGATCCTCTTCGGGCTCGTGATGCTCGGGGTCATAAGGCTGCCTTGGCTCTACCGCGACACGCGCAGGCAGTACTCGGGCGAGACGCGCACGCCGTTGGGCGCCGTGCTCCTCGGCATGGCGTTCGCGGCGGGCTGGACGCCATGCATCGGACCGATCCTCGGCGCCATCCTCACGATGGCGAGCGCCGCGGGCACGTTGACCGCCGGCGTCGGGCTGCTAGCCGTATACGCGCTGGGCCTCGCCGTGCCCTTCCTGGCCGCCGCGCTCCTCCTCGACCCGTTCATGCGCTTCTCGCGGCGCTTCCGCCGCTTCCTGCCGTGGGTCGAGCGCGTGGCGGGCGCCCTCCTCCTCGTGGCCGGAATCCTGATGGTGACGGGCCTGTACACGGTCCTGAACGGCTACCTCATCAACATCACGCCCGCCTGGCTCCTCGACAACCTATGAGCGGCGGCCAGGACGGACTCGCCATCGAGCTCAGGGGAGTCACGCGGCGCATGGGCGGCGAGTATGTACTACGGGGCATCGACCTCGAGGTCGCTCCGGGCAAGCTCGTCGTGCTGCGGGGCTCGAACGGCACGGGCAAGACCACGCTCCTCCGGCTGCTGGCCACGCGCCTGAGACCGGCCGGCGGCCAGGCGCTCGTCTTCGGCCACGACCTGACCCGCGAAGCCGCAGCGGCCAGGGCGCGGCTTGGGCTCTTGACCGTCATGGGCGGCAGCTTTCCGCTGCTCACTGGGCGCGAGAACCTCGAGCTGGCCACCGCACTCACCCCGCGGCGGCCCGGTCTCCCCGCGCGCGCAGAGGCCGGGCAGGCGGAGCCAACCGAGGCCTGGAAGGCGCGGACGCCCCTCGCGACGCTCGGACGGGTGGGCCTCGAGCACGGGGCCGACAAGCTCGTGAGGACCTACTCGAGCGGCATGAAGAAGCGCCTCGGCCTCGCGCGCCTGCTCCTCCTCGACCCCGACCTGTGGCTCCTCGACGAGCCGTACGCCGCGCTCGACGACCTCGGCAAGCGCCTCATGGACGAGTGCGTGACTGCCGCGCAGGCCAGGGGCCGCACCGTGTTCATGGCTTCGCACGAGTCCGACCGGGACCATCTCGGTCCGGACGCCGTCATCGAGCTCAAGGACGGGACGTTGCGGATGTTCGGGGCATGAACGACCTGATCGCCGCCCTGACCGTCGCGCGCAAGGACTTCCGCCAGGAACTCCGCTCGCGCGCCACCACGGTGGCCACCCTGTTCTTCTCGGCGATCACCCTCGTGATGATGGCCTTCGGGCTCGGGCGCGACCCGGAGCTCATGCGCAGCGCGGCGCCCGGCGTCTTGTGGGTCGCCTTGGCGTTCGCCGGCGTCATCGCCGCCGCCCAGAGCTTCCAGGCCGACCTCGAGGAAGGGGCCTTCGAGCAGCTCCTCCTCCTGCCAGTGTCGCGGGCGGCCGTCTACCTCGGCAAGCTCGCCGCGAGCTGGCTCTACCTCTTCGTGCTCGGCGCGCTCATGCTGCCCATCGCCCTTGGCCTCTACGGGGCCGACGCGCCGGCGAGCACCTGGTGGCTGCTCGGCCTCGTGCTGCTCCTCGGCACGCTCGGGCTGGCCCTCATCGCCACGTTCTACGCCGGGCTCACGGCGAACCTGCAGGCGCGCGAGGCGCTCCTCCCCGTGCTCATGTTCCCGGTCATCGTGCCCATCATGCTCGGCGCCGTCCGGGCCACCGAGGCCGCGCTCATGGGCAGCGCCGACGCTCCCCTCGCCCTCTCCTGGGTGCAGCTGCTTGGCGGCTTCGACCTCGTCTACCTGGTCGTATGCGCCAGCATCTTCCACTTCGTCGTAGATGATTGAGGTCCCCACCTGCCCCGCGTCGCCCCGAACTCGCACGCATCGGCACACCGCGAGACGCTACGCCGGACCCGTCGGTCGTAGACTACTCGAGGATTGAGGCCCAGGCGATGCCTCGAAGGAGCACAGTGAATGTCTGACACCTCCGGCAGAACGAGAAGACCGCGCTGGTTGACCGTCTTCGGCCTGGTCACGCTCGCGGTGGTCGGCGTCGGCCTCTACGCCGCCCTCATCGTGAGCCCGCCCGACGTCAACCAGGGCGATCTCATCAGGGTGATGTACGCCCACGTCCCCGTCGCCTGGATCGGCTTCGCCGCGGTCGCCGCCTCGGCGTTCTGGGGCATGCTGTACCTCTGGCGCGGCCGGGCCCCGGACGACGTGCGCGCGCAAGCCACGGCCGAGGCCGCCCTCCTCTTCTCCGTCCTCACCGTGATCGGCGGCATGACGTACAGCAAGCCGACGCTGAACACGTACTGGACGTGGGACGCCAAGCTCACGCTCACCGCCCTGATGGTCGCCCTCGTGGTCGGCTACTTCATCGTCCGCGCTCTCATCGAGGACCCGCAGCGGCGCGCCCGCGTCAGCGCTGTCATCATGCTCGTCGTACTCGTCAGCCTGCCCTTCAATTACCTCGCGGCGGAGTGGTTCAGGACGCTGCACCCCGCCAAGAGCATCAACCTGGACGGCAGCGGCGTGACCATGGCCCCGGTGATGGTCAGGGTGCTCCTGATCAACGTCCTCGGCGGCGCCATGGTCTTCTTCTACTTCATCTCGGAACGCATACGCATCGGGCGGCTCGCGCTGGCCGACGACAAGACCTTCGACTCGGTCAGGGGCGTAGCGCGGGAGGTAGTCAGTGTCCGGTAACCTCAGCCACTGGACGTGGGTCGCCATCGCCTGGTTCGAAGTCCTCATCGCCTACGGGGGCTACCTCGCGTACCTGGGCTGGCGTGAGCGCCAGGCCAGGGCCAAGAGCAAGAGCGGATGAAGAAGATCGTCTACGCCCTCCTGGGCGTCGCGGTGCTCGCGGTGGCCGGTTTCCTCATCTCGAAGGCCCTGCAGTCCTCGCTCGTCTATTTCATCCTGCCGAGCGAGTACGCCCGCGACACCGCCGCCTTCGAGGGCAAGCGCGTCCGCCTCGGGGGGCTCGTGCAGGCCGGCAGCGTCCGGTTCGACGACGCGAAACTCCATCTCACCTTCCAGATCACGGATCACCTCAAGGACTACCCGGTCCAGTACGACGGCGCGCCCCCCGACCTGTTCCAGGAGAACGGTGGGGTCGTCATCGAAGGGCGCTTCCACGACGGCGTCTTCGTGGGCGACAACCTGCTCGTGAAGCACAGTAGCGACTACCATCCGCCCGCCGACGGCGAGCCCATCGACGTGGACGCGCTCAAGGAGTCCCTACGCTGACGGGGGCGCGTTGATGTTCGACCTCGAGCTCGGTCCCCTCGGCAGCGCGAGCGTCTTCCTGGCGTTCGGCCTGGCCGTCTACGGCGCGGTGGCGGGCATCGTCGGCGCCGCCAGGCGCGACGCCCGCCTCCAGACGTCCGCCCGGCTCGCCGCCGTCGCGGGCTTCATCCTCGCGACGGCCGCGGTCGTCGTGATGCAAGCCGCGCTTCTAACGAACGACTTCAGCGTCACCTACGTGGCCGGGCACTCGCGCATCGCCTCCCCGACGTGGGTGAAGGTCGTGACGATGTGGGCCGCCCTGGAGGGCTCCATCCTCCTCTGGTCCTGGCTCCTCACCGGCTACACGGCGCTGCTAGCCGTCACGGCGCCGTTGAGCCCGCTGCGCCCGTACGCCATCTCGATCATGCAGGCCGTCCAGGTCTTCTTCCTCGGCGTGCTCGCGTTCATCGCCAACCCGTTCAAGGTCGTTCCGCTGCCGCCGCTCGACGGCCCGGGCCCGAACGAGCTGCTCCAGAACCACTGGATGATGGCCGTGCACCCGCTGCTCATGTACCTGGGCTTCGTCGGGCTCACCGTGCCGTTCGCGTACGCCATGGCCGCACTCATCACGCGCCGGCCCGGCACCGAGTGGATGGCCCAGACGCGCCGCTGGACCTTGACGGGCTGGGGGTTCCTCTCCGGCGCCATCGTGGCGGGTGGCTGGTGGAGCTACGAGGTGCTCGGTTGGGGCGGTTACTGGGCGTGGGACCCCGTCGAGAACGTGAGCTTCATGCCGTGGCTGACCGCGACCGCGTTCATCCATAGCGTGCAGGTGCAGGAGCGGCGGCGCATGCTCAAGCCGTGGAACGTGCTGCTCATCGTCACCACGTTCTCGCTCTCGATCCTCGGCACGTTCCTGACGCGTTCCGGCGTCGTCTCCTCCGTCCACGCTTTCGGCAACGGGCCCGTCGGGCCAGCCTTCCTCGTCTTCTTCCTGTTGGTGACGCTGACCGCGTTCGGGCTGCTCGCCCTGCGCTGGGACGACGTCAGGGACCGCGCCGACCTCGACTCCATCGTGAGCCGCGAGGGCAGCTTCCTCGGCGTCAACATCCTCTTCGTCACCCTCACGGCCGCGGTCCTGCTCGGGACCCTCTTCCCCCTGATCGTCGAGGCCTTCACGGGCGACAAGGTCACGGTCGGCGCCCCGTTCTTCGACCAGACGACCCTGCCCCTCTGGCTGCTCGTGCTGGCGCTCATGGGCATCGGGCCGCTCCTGCCGTGGCGCCGGGCAGAGCAGCAGCGCCTCGCGCGCAACCTCGCGCTGCTCACGGGCGCCCTCGTCGTCTCCGGCGCGCTCGCGTGGCTGCTCGGAGTGCACAAGGTCTACCCGGCGCTGACCGTTGCGCTGGCCGGCTACAACCTCATGAGCCTCTACCTGCTCCTGTCCGGCGCCCTCGTCCCGCGCCTCCGGCTCGCCAACCGCGGCGCCTTGCATGTGCTCCGCTCCTACGCGGTAGAGAGCCGCAGGCGCGTCGGGAGCATGATCGTGCACTTCGCCGTCGTGATCGTCGCGGTCGGTGTCGCCTTCAGCTCCGGCTACCGGGTCGATGAGCAGATCCGGCTGGATTTCGGCAGCAGCGCCGAGTTCTCCGGCTACACGCTGACGGCCGTCGACCGCTTCATGGAGCGCACGCCCGCGCGTATCAGCGCCGGCGCGGTGATCGAGGTGACGCGCGGCGGCAGACCCGTCACCACCCTGCGCCCGCGCCTCAACCTCTTCGGGGAGGCGGGCCGCACGGTCCCCACCCCCGCCGTCTACTACACCGCGACGCACGACCTCTACCTGAACCTGAACAGCAGCGTCGGCCCCGACACGACGTTCGTCGTGCTGCGCGTCGTCAAGAGCCCGCTCGTCACCTGGATCTGGGTGGGCGGCGCCATCCTCCTGTTCGGCACCGCCTACTCGCTCGGGGGCGGCCGCAGGCCGGCGACGGCCCGGGCCGTCGCCGGCGAGAAGCCCGAGGGCGCGCCGGCATGAAGCTCCGCCGCATCGCCCTGATCGCCGTCGTCGTCGCGGCCATCGGCGCGCTCTTCGCGTTCGGGCTCCTGCGGGGCAACCCTGACGACCGCAACATCACGTCCAACCTCATCGGCAAACCCGCGCCGACCTTCGCGCTGCCCCTCTACGAGCGGTACTGGCCCGACTACGGCGAGACCTTCTCGCTGCAGGCACACGTCGGCCGGCCGCTCGTCATCAACTTCTGGGCGTCGTGGTGCCTGCCGTGTTACGAGGAAGCGCCCGTCCTGCAGCAGGCGTGGCAGACCTACGGGCCCCAGGGCGTGCAGTTCGTCGGCATCCAGACGCAAGACCGCGACAAGCGCGACGAGGGGCGGACGTTCATCGCTCGCTTCAACCTCGGCTTCCCCAACGTGCTCGACAACGACAGCCTCGTCGGTGTGGATTGGGCGCTGTACGGCGTGCCGGAGACGTTCTTCGTCGACGCGAGCGGCAAGGTCGTGGCCAAGCACATCGGGCCCGTGACGGCCGCCGTGCTCGACCAGCAACTCGGAGCGTTGCTCAGGTGAGACGCGTAGCGACCCTCACCCGCGCGCTGCTCGCCGCCGCAGCCCTCGCCCTCGCGACCCTCGCGGGCGCCCAGGACGTCACGGCAGCGCCGAGCGTCCAGATCGGTTCGCGCGCGTTCGACATCTCGCGCAACCTGCGCTGCCCAGTTTGCACTTCCGAGAGCGTCGCCGACTCCAGCGCCGAGATCGCCCAACAGATGCGGAGCCTCATCCAGGAGAAGATCGACGAGGGGTTGAGCGACGCCCAGATCTACGCGTTCTTCCAGGCCCGCTACGGCGATTGGATCCTCCTCGACCCACCCAAACGCGGCGTCCATCTCCTCGTCTGGCTCCTGCCCGTCCTGGTCGGGGCGACGGCCATCGTCGTCGTCGTCGGCATGACGCGGCGGTGGCTGGCGGCCGCGGCCAAGGCGGAGCCCGCCAACCCCGCCGACCTGGAGCGGGTCAGGGCGGCCCTCGCCGACGCCGCGGCCAACCCCGACCAACGAGACACGGGCGACGCAACCGGCGAGGACGGCTGAGGCGTGCTTACCACCATCGTCGTAGGGCTTCTCGTCCTGATCGCGTTCTTCTACGTCGCCATCCCGCTCCTGGCGCCCGACCAGGTGGACCGGCTCCCCGACGACCGCGACCCGCAGCTCGTGGACCTGAACGAGGAGAAGGCCGCCCTCCTGCGCGCCATCCAGGAGCTCGACGCGCGCGTCGACCTGCCGGCCGAGCGTCGCAGGCAGCTGCACGAGCGTTACGAGGCGAAGGCCGCCAAGGTCATCGCCGCCATCGACGAGCGCGAGGCCGCGCTTGCGGGCAGGGCATCCAAGCGCGAGCGTAGGGAGACGAAGCGCGTCCCCGTCGGCGCCGTTGTCGTACTCGGCGCCTTCTTGCTGCTCGCCGCCGCCGTCCCGACCTACGTCCTACCCCGCGTGAGCAGCACCGACACCATCACGACGACCGACGTGGACGTGGCCCAGCAGCTGCAGGCGGCCCAGCGCGCCGCGCAGGCCGACCCGTCCGCCGAGAACCTGCTGGCGCTCGGCGACATCTACCTGGGCCTGCAGCGCCTCGACGAGGCGGAGACGACCTACCGGCGCATCGTCGACGAGCTGAGCCCCGTACCCGGTGCCGCCTACAAGCGCCTCGCCGTCCTCGCCCTGCAGCGCGACCTGACGCAGGCTCAGGGCTGGCTCGAACTCGCTCGCGGCGCTGAGCCGGACGACGCCGAGACGCTCTACCTGCTCGGCGAGGTAGCGTTCGCCCGCGGCGACCTCGAGCGCGCGGAGGACGCCTTCGAGGCGTTCGCCGCCACCCCGGACGGGGCCGCCGACCCTACGGTGCAGCGGCGCATCGAGCTCATCGGACGCGTGCGCCCCCTCCAGGCGGCCGTGCTCGCCGACCCGTCCGAAGAGAACCTCCTTGCCCTTGGCGACGCCTATTGGGAGGCGAGCGAGCCGCAGAAGGCCGTCGAGAGCTACTTCAAGGTCCTCACCGATCACGACGCTACCCAACCGCGGGCCCTCGCCCGCACGGGCCAGCTCCTCTACCTCGCCGGCCGACCCAGCGACGCCGTCGGCGCCATCGAGCGGGCGGCCGTGTCCGCCGGGGGCGTGGCCGCGCTCGAGCCGGACGCCGTCATGACGCTCGCCGACGCCTACGCCCAGACGGGCGCTTGGGAGGAGGCGGCCCGGACCTACGACCTCTACGCCGAGCTGGTCGGCCCGGAGCTGGGCGCGGCGGCCAAGGCCCTCGCCGAATCGGCGCGCACACAGGCGAGCGGCGGAGCAGCGGGCGGAACGGACGCCACAAGCCTCGCGGCCGTCGGGAGGCAGGTCTTCTCCGCCAACTGCGTCGAGTGCCACGGCCAGCGGGGCGAGGGCGGCATGGGCGCTCAGCTCGCCGGCAACCCGCGCGCCGCCAACGAGGCCAACGTGCGAGACGCCGTGCGCTTCGGCCGCGGCATGATGCCCGCGTTCCAGGCGGCGCTCGCGCCGGAGCAGGTCGACGCCGTGGTGGCCTACGTGACCCGGGTCCTCTCCCAGAGCGAGCTCTAGCGACCGTGGCGGAGTCGCTCTCCAGGCGGGAGCTGATCAAGTGGCTGTGGCGCGTGCCCGTGCTCGCTGCGCTCCTCGGCGGCGGCTACGGCGTCTACGAGGCAATCAACGTCCACTTCCTGAAGCGCAACCCCGCCGCCGAGCCGGAGTTCGACCGGGTTGCCGACGTCGCGGTGGGCACCGTGGCCGCGTTCTCCAACATGTGGGACGAGGTCGCCTTCGAGCTGCCTTCCGGCGCCCCGAACGGTGGGCCCATGCCGGCGTTGGCGGTACGCCTGCCCGGCCCCGTCGCCGGCGGCCTGACAGTCGACAGCGGCGTGGGGGCGCCCAGCGCCCACCTGGTCGCCTTCAGCCGCGTCTGCACCCACCAGCACTGCATCGTGGTGCTCAACCGCGACGTAGACGCCATCAACTTCGGTTTCAACTACGCGACCGACGGCCCGAAACTCACTTGCCCGTGCCACCTGAGCGTCTTCGATCCCATGCGCGGCGGCCGCGCGGTGAGCGGTCCGGCCGTCCTGCCACTGCCGCGCGTACGGCTCGAGCTGCGCGGGACCGCCGTGGTGGCTACGGGCATCGAACGGGCTTGAGCCTTATCATCTTCGTTGGCGACGCGCCCGGGCAACGATCACCACCCCTGCGCCCCTACCCGACTGGAGGTCGAGCATGAACCCACTGCTGCGCTTGAGGCAGTTCGGACAGACGGTCTACCTTGACGAGTTCCGCCGCTCGTGGCTCACGAACGGCACGCTCCAAGCGATGATCGACGAGGATGGGCTGGCTGGGGTCACCTCCAACCCCGCCATCTTCCAGAAGGCGATCGTCGAGAGCCACGACTACGACGACGCCATCGCCGAGCTGGCGCGCGCCGGCCTGGCGCCATACGCGACCTACGAGGAGCTGACCGTCGCGGACATCGGCGCCGCCGCCGACCTCTTTCGCCCGCTGTACGACGCCTCGAAGCGGGTCGACGGCTTCGTCTCCCTCGAGGTCTCGCCGCATCTCGCCAACGACGAGGAGGGCACGGTCGCGGAGGCCCTACACTTGTCGCGGCGGCTGGATCGGCCCAACGTGTTCATCAAGGTCCCGGCTACCGACGCCGGGGTGCCAGCGATCAGGCGCCTCATCGCGGCGGGCGTCAACGTCAACGTCACGCTGCTCTTCTCCCTCGAGCGTTACCGCCAGGTGGCGGAGGCCTACCTCGCGGGCTTGGAGGAGCGCCTCGCCGCCGGCCTGGGTGTGAACGTCGAGTCGGTCGCGAGCTTCTTCCTGAGCCGCATCGACGTGATGATCGACCCGCGGCTCGACGAACTCGCCAGGCAGCCCGTGCCGCAGGCCCACGCCGCGCGGCAACTGCGCGGCACCGCCGCGGTGGCGAGCGCGAAAAGCGCCTACGTCATCTACGAGGGGCTCTTCGGCGCGGCGAACGAGCGCTTCGCCCGCCTGCGCGCGGCCGGCGCGCGGCCGCAGCGGCTCCTGTGGGCCTCGACGAGCACTAAGGACCCGAACTACCCGGACCTCAAGTACGTCGAGCCCCTCGTGGGGCCCGACACCATCAACACGCTCCCGCTCGCCACGCTCGAGGCCTACCGGGACCACGGCGACCCGGCCTCGCGCATCCAGGAGGGCGGCGCGGACGCCCGGGCCATGCTCCAGGCCCTCTCGGGCGTCGGCATCGACCTGGACGCCGTGACCACCAAGCTCGAGGAGGAGGGCGTCGTCAAGTTCGTCAAGGCGTTCGACGACATCATGGCGGCGCTGGCAGGGGCGCTCGCCGCGCGCTGAGAGAAGGGCGCTGAGCGCGCGTAAGTAGACGTCGTGCCGCGAGCCGGCCACGACGGTACCTGTGGGGCGCCCACTGGCGCCCCTTGCGCTAGGCGCGAGCACTCCGGCGCGTCGTGGAGCGGAGCAGGAACGCGTAGCCGATGGCGCCGACGAGCGCCATGCCGAACCATTGCAGCGCGTAGCCCAGGTGGGGCCCCTCGCCCATCTCCATGGGCGGGAGCGGCTCGGGGAGCCGCTGGGGGTTCGGGGGTGTCTGCTGCCGCAGCACGACGTAGGCGTCGACGAGCGGGTAGGGCATCTGCGGCGCCAGGCGCGCGATGTCGACGTAGAAGCTCTGCACCAGGGCGCCCTCGGGCGGATCGTGGGCGGCGATGGCGGCCAGCGGCCCCGTGGGGGGCGTCTGGGGCGCCCTGAGTTCGCCCGTGACGCTCACGCTGCCGGCGGGCGGCAGGGCGTCCGTGACGGGCACCGAGTCGCGGTCGTAAGGCACCCAGCCGCGCTCGACGAGCACGGCGCTGCCGCTACTCTCGCCCGCGGAGTCGTCGAGCACGAGCGGCGTGAGCAGGTTGAAACCGGGTCGCCCGTCGAGCGAGCGCCCGCGCAGGAGCACCTCGTGCTCCGGGTCGAACGTGCCGACGGCCGTGACCTCCGCATACTCCGGCACCTCGGCGCCTGGCACCAGCACGTCGGCGAGGGGCCGAGGCGGGAGGTGGGTCCGCGAGTCGACGATGGCGTTCCTGGCCCTGCGCTGGTCGAGGCGCCGCAGCTGCCAGAAGCCGAAGTTGATGAACAGGCCGATCATCACTAGCGCGAGCACGTGGCCGACCAACCAGCGGCCGCGCAGGAGTACCGGCTTGGAGCTCATCCTTCGACCCCCCGGGCCGCCACGGTCGCGTCCACGACTAGAAGATGGCGCGGTCGAGCGCCATCACTACGAAGAGCAGCGCCAGGTAGCTCATGGAGTACAGGTAGAGGGGCAACGCCGTGACCCGATCGACGGTGCCACCCGCGCGCACGACCATGAAGACGCGCGCCATGCGCAGGGCTAGGACGAGGTTGAGGACGAGCGCGGCGAGGAAGTAGGCGAGGCTGAACTGGTGCAAGAAGAACGGCAGCACCGTCAGCACGATGGTCAGGAAGGTGTAGAAGACCATCTGCATGACGGTGGCCCTGTCGCCGATCACGGCCGGGGCCATGGGCACGCCGACGTTGGCGTAGTCCTTCTTGACCATCAGCGCCAGCGCCCAGAAGTGAACGGGCGTCCAGGCGAACACGACCGCGAAGAGGATCCAGGCGAGGAGGCTCAGGTCGTTCGTGACGGCCGCCCAGCCTACGAGGGGCGGGATGGCGCCGGCCGCGCCGCCGATGACGATGTTCTGCCACGTGCTGCGCTTCAGCCACATCGTGTAGATGAGGACGTAGAAGGCGATGCCGGCCCAGGAGAGCAGCGCCGCGAGCACGTTGCTCGTCAGGGCGATTATCGCGAAGGACAGGAGGGTCAGCGCGACGGCGAAGATCAGCGCGTTGCGGGGCGTGACGGAGCCCTTGACCATCGGCCGCTTGGCCGTGCGCTTCATGTTCACGTCGATGTCGGCGTCGTAGACCATGTTGTAGACGCCGGCGGCTCCAGCGGACATGAAACCGCCGACGAGCATGCCAAGGAGCGCCAGCCAGTTCGGCATGCCGCCCGCCGCGATGAACATGGCGCCGACGGCCGTGAGCAGCAGGAGCGAGATGACCTTCGGCTTGGTGAGGATCCAGTAGTCGCGGATCGTCGCCTTCGGGTGGTCCTGAGCGTCCATCATGTGATTGCCGGTGTCCGTCGTCATCCTTCAGCGCTCCCCAATGCGGCGCCCCGCGGCACTGCCGTAGGCACCGGTCGCCCGCCGAGGATCTGGATGCTCGCGGCGGCCAGGAGGGCATAGGCCGCCACGGCCACGCTCAGGTGTAGCAGTTGCACCGCCAGCGGCGCGAGGAAGGCGAGGTTGGCCACGCCGATCACGAGCTGGACCAGGTAGACGACCAGCAGCGCCTGCGCCGTGCGCCGCGCCGCGGGCACGGGCTTGAGCCACCAGGCGAGCCCGAGGGACACGAACAGGTAGGTGCCGGCACCGATGGCGATGAGGGGGTGCAGCACCCGCAGGCGGATGAGCAGGTGGGAGGCGGGGTCGAAGTCGGCGCGCAGGCCGGCCGCCAACGACTCGGACGGGAAGATGGTGTTCCCCATGGCGGCTATGCCACCGGTGAACATGACCAGGAGCATGGCGCCGAGCCCGACGGTCAGCGCGGCGGCCAGGTTCGCTTGTGCGCCGGGGCGCAAAGGGTAGGCAGGGGCGTCGCGTCGCGCGTAGACGACCGTACCGGCGAGCGCACCGATGAGGAGCAGCGAGTTGACGAGGTGGGAAGCCACCCACACGCCGCGCGCCACGCTGGTGTTCTCGCCCGTCAGGCCGAGGAGCACGGTGGCGGCGCCGATGAGGGCCTCGAGCACGAGGAAGCCGAAGGCGAGCGTCGCGTAGGCCGCCAGACCGGGCCGCTCCTGGCGGGTACGGAGCGCCACGACGAGCAGCCACACGCCGAGCACGAGGACGGCCGCCGAGAGCAGGCGGTGGCTGAACTCGATGACGGTGGCGAGCGACGGGTCCACGGGCACGACGGTGCCGTTGCACGTGGGCCAGTGGCTCCCGCAACCGGCGCCCGAGCCGGTGCCGCGGACGACGGCCCCCTGCAGGATGACGATGGCGTTGCCTACGAGCGCCGACCAGGTCAGCAGCGCTGTTGATGGGCCTCTCACGCGGGGCTTCTACCTGCTTCCTTCCCGCTCGCGCCGGACGGGCGCGAGGCGAGGTCGACGACAGCTCAAGGCCGGACGCTTCACGAGCAGTCCGTGACGACAACCCGTTCATGCTACCAAAGGGCGCCGAACTGCGTACCCACCCCTAGGAACACACCCTGGACGCCGGACGCCCGAGACGCGCTCTCCCGCGGCCCCTCGAAGCCGGACTTGCCGCGCCACACGGCACACGGCGCTCTCACACTGCCTGGCGATGATGGCCGAGATGAGGGACGGCGGGGGCGAAGAGTCGCTCCGCTGGTTTCTACCGTCTCTCGGGGCGATGTTAGACTCGCCGCACCGAGTTGAGGCCTTTCGGAGGACACGTTGATCAGGACCTGGTTCACGAGCACCATCTCGCTCAAACACGCGTTGGCCGCGCTGCTCGTCGCGGCCGTCGGCTTCGCGTCGGCGCAGGGGACCGATCAGGAGACCCTGGACGCCTCGACCTTGATAGAGAACGGCGCCTTCTACCTGGACCGGGGCGACTGCGCCCTTGCCCAGTTCTTCTACCAGGAAGCCTTGCGCAGCGAGCCGGACAACGCCGTCGCCCTCGTGGGCAAGGGGCGGTCCCTCGCCTGCCAGGGTGCCTACCCGGCCGCCATCGAGACCTTCCAGACGGCCCAGGCCGCCGATCCGAACCTCGTGGACGCCAACATCTACCTGGCCATCACCTACCAGAACCAGTACCAGGCCGACCCGAGCACGTACTCCGGCCGGCTGGCCGACGCGCTCGACACCATCCAGCGCGCCGAGCGGGCCAAGCCGGACGATTGGCGCGTCCAGAACACCAAGGGCGTCATCCAGTACCTCCTCAGCGACCTCGCAGGGGCCCGCGCCACGCTGGAACGCGCCACGACCCTCGTCAGCGCCGACACGAGCACGACGGCCCGCTCCGCCAACGAGAAGAGCACCGTCCAGGTGAACCTCGGCCGCGTCTACCGGGACCTCGGCGAGTTGGAGCTCGCGCAACAGGCGTTCCGCCGCGCCGTCGTCCTCGACCCGTCGAGTGACGCGGCGCACAACAACCTCGGCAACATCGCCTACCGCCTCGGCGACTGCAGCACCGCCGAGTACGAGCTGTCGCAGGCCGCCAGCCTCAACCCCAACTCCATATCGGCCGTCTCACAGCTCGGCATCGCCCTCTTCGAGTGCGACGACGTGGCGGGCAGCGTGCCCTGGCTCGAGAAGGCCGTCACCCTCGACGGCGCCGTCTTCCTGCCGCCCGTCTACACCTACCTGGCGCGCGCCTACCTGACGGTCGGGCGCGTCGACGAGGCCGTCAAGTACGCCCAGCAGGGCGCGGTCCTCCCGCCCCCGAGCGCCGACGCCTTCTTCTGGCTCGGCAAGACGTACCAGCGGCGGAACAACGCCACGGACGCCGAGAGCGCCAAGCGCGCCTTCGAGCGCGCCCTCGAGCTCGACCCCGACTACGCCGACGCGCGCGAGGCCCTCGGGCGCTGACGCAAGACCGGTAGGGCAGTACGGGACGGGTGACGCCGGCGCTAGACTGCGCCGGCGTCACCCTATATAATCCATAGGTTTGGTCCGCGGCAGCGGGATGTCCGCGTGGCCAACTGTCTTGGGCGCGACCGGACGAGCCCTCGCGGGCACCACCGCCCGGCGCACCGACATCCACCTCAACATCCCGCCATGGAGGAACAACGTGTCGTACCTCGGAATGAAGCAACTCCTTGAAGCCGGCGTGCACTTCGGTCACGAGACCAAGCGCTGCAACCCGAAGATGAAGCGTTACATCTTCGCGGAACGCAACGGCATCTTCATCATCGACCTGCAGAAGACGCTCGTCGAGAGCGAGAAGTCCTTCGACTTCCTGCGCGACCTCGCCGGGCGCAACGGCACCATCCTGTTCGTCGGCGCCAAGAAGCAGGCCCAGGAGATCCTGGCCGCGGAGGCCAGGCGCTGCGGCATGCCGTACATCAACGAGCGCTGGCTCGGCGGCCTCCTCACCAACTTCAAGACGATCCGCACCCGCGTCGAGCGCCTCCGCGAGCTCGAGGGCATGTTCGAGGACGAGTCGGTCCTGCGCTTCACGAAGAAGGAGCAGATCGACCTCGGCAAGGAACTCCACCGCCTGCAGCGTTACCTGGGCGGCATCCGCGACCTGAACCGCCTGCCCGACGCGCTGTTCATCATCGACCCGGCCAAGGAGGCCATCGCGGTCAAGGAGGCCAACAAGCTCGGCATCCCGGTCGTGGCGCTCGCCGACACGGACTCCGACCCGGACGTCCTCGACTTCATCATCCCTGGCAACGACGACGCCATCCGCTCCATCCAGCTCGTCACGGCCCGCCTCGCGGACGTGATCATCGAGATGCGCGGCGGCGAGGACGCCGGGGCGACGGCGGCCACGCAGGACCACGAGACGCTCCGCATGCCCGTGTCGGCCTCTGAGCGCGCCATCCAGGAAGCCGCGGCCGCGGCGGAGGGCCGTGCGGAAGACGCGCCGCGGGACGACGACTCGGACGCCGAGTAGGCGCACCATCCGCCGCCAGCCCGGAGCGTCGAAGGGACCGAAGAGGGCCCCCTCGGTCGGCGGCGCAGCGTGACTGAGCGGGCGGACGGCCTGAAGGGCCGGGCGCCCTAGCGAGACCCAGCCGGGCGGCGAGCCCACCCGGACGTGGGCGCCACCCGGGCGGGTGGCAACGAAGGGAAGATGCGACATGGCAGTAACGACGGAACTGATCAAGCAGCTCAGGGCCATGACCGGCGCCGGCATGCTGGACGTGAAGAAGGCCCTCGAGGACGCCGGCTCCGACCTTGACAAGGCGGCCGAGCTCCTGCGCGAGCGCGGCATCGCCAAGGCCGACAAGAAGGCCGACCGCGCCGCCAAGGAGGGCCTGATCGGTCACTACCTCCACCACAACGGCAAGATCGCCGTCCTCGTAGAGGTCAATTGCGAGACCGACTTCGTGGCCCGCAACGAGCGCTTCCAGGAGCTCGCGCGTAGCCTTGCCATGCACATCGCCATGGCGAGCCCCGCTTACACGCGCCGTGAGGACGTGCCAGAAGAAGTGCTCGCGGCGGAGAAGCATGCCCTCCAGCGTCAGGTGGCCGAGGAAGGCAAGCCGGCCAACGTGGCCGAGAAGATCGTCGAGGGGCGCCTTAACAAGTACCTCAGCGAGATCGTCCTCCTCGATCAGGCATACATCAAGGACGACAAGAAGACCATAGACACCGTGGTCAAGGAGGTCGCCGCCACCCTGGGCGAGAACATCCAGGTCGGCCGGTTCGCTCGCATCGCGGTCGGCGAGTAAGCAGACCGTGCGACGCGTACTGCTGAAGCTCTCCGGCGAGTTCCTCGCGGGTCCGGGCGGCTTCGGGGTGTCGCCCGAGGCGACAGCAGCTTTGGCAGGAGAGATCGCCGCGGCCCTCGGCCGCGGCGTTCAACTAGCCGTCGTCGTCGGTGGCGGGAACTTCTGGCGCGGCGCCCAGCACGGCAAGCACATGGACCCGGCCACGGCCGACTACGTCGGCATGCTCGGCACGGTGATGAACGCCATCGCCCTGCAAGACGCGCTGGAGCACAAGGGCGTAGACACCCGCGTCCAGACCGCGATCACCATGCAGGAAGTGGCGGAGCCGTACATCCGGCGCCGCGCGTTGCGGCACCTCGAGAAGGGCCGCGTCGTCATCTTCGGGGGCGGCACGGGCAACCCCTTCTTCACCACCGACACCACGGCCGCCCTGCGCGCGCTCGAGATCGACGCCGACATGGTCCTCATGGCCAAGAACAAGGTCGACGGCGTGTACGACGCCGACCCGAACCGGGACTCGCAGGCAAGGCGCTACCGCTCGCTCTCCTACCTCGACGTCCTGAACGGCGGGCTGGCGATCATGGACGCCACGGCCGTGTCGCTCTGCATGCAGCGCGACATGCCCGTGACCGTCTTCGACATCTTCAGCGAGGGCAACCTCGGTCGCCTCCTCGCGGGCGAGCGCGTCGGAACGCTCATCGCCCCCGACATCGCCACCGAGTACGCCACCGGCGGGGAGTGAGCGGCGCGCGAAAGCCGACCTCGGCTGGACCGGGGTAGACTACTCTTCCAAGGCGCCTGCAGGCCCCGGAGGTAGCGGAAATGTTTGACGGCCTCAACGACGCGCGTGAGCGCATGCAGAAGAGTCTCGACGCGTACGAGACCAACCTCGCCACGGTGCGCACCGGGCGGGCGAACCCGGCCGTGCTCGGACGGGTGGTGGTGGAGTACTACGGCACCACGGTGCCGCTCAACCAGGTGGCGAACGTCTCCACGCCCGACGCCAGGACGCTGCTTATCACGCCGTTCGACAAGAGCGTCGTGAAGGGTATCGAGAAGGCCATCCTCGAGGCCGACCTCGGCTTCAACCCCAGCAACCAGGGTGACAGCATCTTCATCTCAGTCCCGCCCCTCAACGACGAACGGCGCCGCGACCTGGTGAAGACCGTCCACCACCTCGGTGAGGAGGCCAAGGTCGCGGTCCGCAACATCCGGCGAGACTGCCTGTCCGACCTGCGCGCTATGCAGAAGGAAGGCGACCTCGGCGAGGACGACCTGCGTCGCCAAGAGGGCGAGGTGCAGAAGCTCACCGACGAGTTCATCGCCAAGATCGACGCTCGTGCCAAATCCAAGGAGACGGACATCCTAGCGGTGTGAGCGCGTCCGCTTCGGACACCACGAGGCGAGCCCGGGGGCGCGGCCACCTGCCGCGCATCCTCTCGGCCCTCTTGGCGTTCGGGGTGACGCTGGTCGTCTTGTGGGTAGGCCTGCCGCTGCTGGCGCCGGCCTACCTCTTCTTATGCTTCGTCGCCATCCAGGAGTACACGGCCCTCGTCGGCCTGCGCGGGATCCCCATCAGGAAGCGCAGCCTGTGGGTCGCCACGGTTCTCACCCTGCCTGCCTCGCTACCGATCACCTACCCCGGCATGCAGCAGCTGGTGGCTGGCGTGAGCTGGCGGGAGGCCCTCATCGGCCTCGTGGCCCTCTACCTCGTGGCGCTCGAGCTGGCGAACCCCAACGAGAACTCCCTGCAGGCCGTCGTCTTCTCGCTGTTCGGCTACCTGTACATCCCCTGGTTCTTCGGTTTCGTGATAACCCTACGCTACACGCCCGACCCGGTGCTCGGCCTCTGGTACATCATGCTGCCCGCTCTGGCCGTCGTCGCCACCGACGTGGGGGCGTTCACCTTCGGCTCGCTCCTCGGCAGGCGCAAGCTCGCGCCGTCCGTCTCCCCCAACAAGACGGTGGAGGGCTCGCTCGGCGGCCTCGTGCTCGCCGTGGCGGTGGTCGGCGGCGTGCTCTTCCTCCTCGAGGACCACACGGGGCTGCACGTCAACGTCTACGACGGCCTGCTCTTCAGCCTGCTCGTGAGCAGCTCGGCGCAGCTTGGCGACCTCTTCGAGTCACTCCTCAAGCGCTGGGCGGGCGTGAAGGACGCCGGGGTCTTCCTCCCCGGCCACGGCGGCGTGCTGGACCGGATCGACAGCATGATCGTCGCGCTGCCCATGACCTACTTCTTCGTCACCTTCGTGATACTGCGCTGACCGATACCGGGCCGACGGACCGCGACTGGGAGGCGACGCCCCGGCTCGCGGTAAAGTGAGCGCCTTGCGTGAGGCGCGGCCCACGCTACGCGGGGGTTCGTCCTACGCCTTGCGGGACCGCGTTGCGCTTCACGCGCCGCCGGCGCCCGCAAGGCGCGACGAGTGGCCCGGAACGAGGAGTTCGAGTAGACGTGGAAGCGAACGAGTCAAGCGCGCCCGCCGTGGCAGGGGGGCGCTCCGTAGCCCCGAACTTCGTAACGGACATCATCGACCGTGACATCGCGAGCGGCGCCGTCCAACGCGTGGTCACCCGGTTCCCGCCCGAGCCGAACGGCTACCTTCACATCGGGCACGCCAAGGCCATCTGCCTCGACTTCGGGGTGGCGAGCGACTACGGCGGCATCACGTACCTGCGCTTCGACGACACGAACCCCGTCACCGAGGACCCCGAGTACGTCGAGGCCATCCAGCGCGACGTGCGGTGGCTCGGCTTCGAGTGGCACGAGGTGCGCCACGCCAGCGACTACTTCGCCGAGCTGCACGACTTCGCGCTCAGGCTCATCGAGTCGGGCGCTGCCTACGTCGACAGCCTGACCGAGGAGCAGATCCGCGAGTACCGGGGGAGCGTGACCGAGCCGGGCCGGCCCAGCCCGTTCAGGGACCGCGGCGTCGCGGAGAACCTGGAGCTCTTCGCGCGCATGCGCGCCGGCGAGTTCCGGCCGGGCGAGCACGTGCTGCGCGCCAAGATCGACATGGCCGCCACCAACATGAAGATGCGCGACCCCATCCTCTACCGCATCGTCGATGCCACCCACTACCGCACGGGCAACGCGTGGGCCGTCTACCCCATGTACGACTTCGCCCACCCGCTCTCCGACGCCATCGAGGGCGTTACCCACAGCCTCTGCACGCTGGAGTTCGAGAACAACCGCGACATCTACGACTGGTTGGTCGAGCGCCTCGTCGGCGGTCAGCAGCCTCACCAGTACGAGTTCGCGCGCCTGGTCCTCGACTACACGGTGGTGAGCAAGCGCAAGCTCATCCGGCTCGTGCGCGATGGGGTCGTGAACGGCTGGGACGACCCGCGCATGCCCACGATCTCTGCCCTGCGCCGCAAGGGCGTCCGGCCGGAGGCCATCCGGGAGTTCACCAACCGCATCGGCGTCGCGAAGGCCAACAGCCGCACCGACCTGGCCCTCCTGGACTCGAGCGTCCGCGACGACCTCAACGCAGTGGCTCCACGCGTCATGGCCGTGCTGGAGCCGCTGAAGCTCGTGCTGACGAACCTGCCCGAGGGCACGGGGACGGAGCTGGACGCCCCATACTGGCCGCCCGACGTGCCCGGCATCGGCAGCCGCAAGCTCCAGCTGACGCGCGAGGTGTACATCGAGCGCTCCGACTTCGCCGAGGAGCCGTCCAAGGGCTTCAAGCGGCTAGCTCCGGGGCGCGCCGTGCGCCTGCGCCACGGCTACGTCGTCCGCCTCGACGAGGTCGTCAAGGACGCCGCCGGGGAGGTCGTGGAGCTGCGCGCGCACGCGTACACGGACAGCCTCGGGACCAACCCGCCGGACGTGAAAGTCTGGGCGGCGCTCCACTGGGTGTCCGCCTCCGATGGCGTGCCGATGACGGCGCGCCTGTTCGAGCGGCTCTTCACCGTCCCCGACCCGGACGGCGCCGAAGGCGACTTCCTCGACTACGTCAACCCCGACGCCCTGCGCGAGGTCCGGGGTTACGTGGAGCCAAGCGTGGTGGCCGACGCGCCGGACACCCGCTACCAGTTCGAGCGCGTCGGATACTTCTGGCGCGACCCCGTCGACGACCGGGGCCGGGACGGCCTGGTCTTCAACCGCATCGTGGCGCTGAAAGACGCGCGGTCGAAGCACGCCGCGGACGCGGCCAGCGCCACCGAGCGCAATGGCGGTAGGGCGGCCCCCGGCCGGTCCGCCCGGGCGGAGGCGGCCACGCCGGCCGCAGCGCGGGTGGAGGCGCCAAGCGCCACCCCCCAGGCGACCGCGGCGCGGCCTGCCAAGGCGGCGTTCGACCCGGCCGTCCTCCCCCCTGCCCAGCGCGGGCGGTACGCGGCGCTCGCTGGTGAGCTGGGCCTGCCGGAGCACGACGCCGCCGTCCTCGCCCAGAACGACGCGCTGTACGACTTCTTCGCGCGCGCGATGGCGGCGGGCGCGGCGCCGAGGAGCGCCGCCACGTGGGTCGTGCAGGACGTCGCGCGGGTCATCAAGGACGGCGGCGCGGCCGCGCAGGGCGCGCAGCGGCTCACGCCGGAGGGCTTGGCCGAGCTCACGCGGCTCGTCGACGCCGGCACCGTCACCTTGCGCGTCGCGAAGGAGCTGTTCGCGGAGCTAGCCGAGACCGGCGGCTCGCCCGCCGCCCTAGTGGCGGCACGCGGCCTGGAACGAGTCACGGACGACGGGGCGGTGTTAACGGTGATCGAGGGCGCGCTGGCCGAGCACCCGACCGAGCTGGCCGCCTACCGCGGCGGCAAGGTAGGGCTGGCGGGCTTCTTCATCGGCAAGGTGATGCGCGCGATGGCCGGGAAGGCCGACCCGGAAGTCGTGAAGCGCCTGGTGACCGAGGCGTTGGCCGGCGGCCGGGAGTAGGCACCTCAGCCGGCCACCGGGGTGCCGGCGACGATGACCTCGAGCACGCGCAGGTCTGCGCTCATGAGCACCAGGTCGGCGCGCGCGCCCACCGCGATCGCCCCGCGGTCGGTCAACCCGAGGTAGGCAGCCGGCACGGCCGAGAGAGCGCGGCTGGCGACCACCACGCTCATGCCGCTCCCTACCGCGTTGCGCAGCGCCTGGTCGAGCGTCAGGACGCTGCCGGCGAGCGTGCCGTCCTCCAGCCGCGCGGCTCCGCCTCGCACGACGACCCGTTGTCCGCCCAGCTCGCTGAGGCCCTCCGGCAGACCGCAGGCACGGATGGCGTCGGTTATCAGGTGGAGCCGGTCCGGTTTGGCGGCGTGCGCGGCCAGGAACGTCGTGGCGTGCACGTGGTGGAGGTCGAGGATGAGCTCCGCGAACGCCTCCGGGTCGGCCAGCGCGGCCCCGACGGCGCCCGGCTCGCGGCTGCCGAGCTGGGTCATGGCGTTGAACAGGTGGGTGAAACCGACGGTGCCGCCCGCCGCGCGCACGGCCTCGGCCACGGCGGCCACCTGGGCGGCCGTGGCGTTGGTGTGCCCGACCGACACGCGCGCGCCGCGCGCCGCGAAGGTCCGCGCGGCCGCGCGCGCGTGCTCGAGCTCGGGCGCCATCGTCACGACGCGGACGACCCCGGTGCCGACGGCCTCCTCGACCAGCTCCGGTGTCGGCTCGACCGCGTGTGGCGGCTGCGCGCCGAGCCGGTGCGGGTTGATGAAGGGGCCCTCGAGGTGGGCGCCGACCACCGAGGCGACGCCGGCGCCCGCATAAGCCGTGCCGCCCGCGGCCGCCTGCTCGGTCATCACCTCGGCGACGCCACGCAGGGCCGCGAGCACGTTCGTCCACGGGTTAGTGATGGTCGTGGGCAGCAGGGTCGTGACCCCGTGGCGGGCGTGAAACCCGGCGAGCGCCACGACTCCGGCCGCGCCATCCATCGTGTCGGCGCCGCCGCCGCCGTGGACGTGCGTGTCGATGAAACCCGGCAGGATCAGCGGGACCTTCGCGGAGGTCATCTCGCGCTCGACCGCGATCGCCGTGATGCGCTCACCGAACGTGACGGAGGCCTCGAAGGCGCCCCCCGGCAGCACCACCGTCCCCCTGATCGTCCTCACGCCGTGCCTCCGTCCAGCGCCCGCGGTGGCCGCGCGAAGCGCGCTATGCCCGTCCAGGACATCCGTCCTAGGTCGCTTGTCCCTGGTGCGGAGCCTACCAGACCGGCATACTGGCACGTGAAAGGGGTTGAGGAGCATGGCACGTAGCACCACTTATTACCCTGAACCGCAGATCAGCAAGTTCGTCTTCGCGTCCAAGTACATGGCACCCTTCTGGACGGTCGTCCGCGTCTACCTGGGCTGGCTCTGGCTGCAGGCCGGCTGGCACAAGGTCATGGACCCCAAGTGGGTCGGCGCAGAGGCCGGTACGTCCATCCGCGGCTTCCTGAACCGCGCCGTCAGCCTCTCGCAGGGCGACAACCCGAGCGTGTCCGCCTGGTACGCCTGGCTGATCGAGAAGATCTTCCTGCCCATGTCGACCTTCATGTCCTACGCGGTCGCCTTCGGCGAAGTGCTCGTCGGGATCGCCCTCATCGTCGGCTTCCTCACCGGCGCCGCCGCCTTCTTCGGTGGTCTCATGAACGCCGCCTTCCTCCTCGCCGGCACGCTCTCGACCAACCCGATCATGTTCCTGCTCGCGACCTGGCTCGTCCTCGCCTGGCGCATCGCGGGCTACTACGGGCTCGACTACTGGGTCCTCCCCTACCTCGGTGCCCCGCGAGGCGAGTTCGACAAGGGCAAACCGCAGAACGCCTCGCCGCGAACAGCCAAGGTCTGACGCTCGCGCGGCCAGCGCGCCGGAGCGCCACCGACGAACGCAGGCGGGCCCCCGATATCGGGGGCCCGCGCCTCTACTAGCTAGCCTGCACTACCGGCAGGTACCTGAGTGAACGGTCGCGACTCCTCAGTAACGATCGCGCCGGCCGCCGCGGTCACGGCCACCACCGCGGCTGTCGCGGTCGCCACGGCCACGGCCGCCGTTGCGGTCGCCGCCACGGTCGCCGAACGAGCGCTCCCCGCTGGGCCGATCGCCGAACGAGCGGTCGCCGCTGGGACGGTCGCCGAAGCCGCCGGCCGGGCGCGCGCCGAACGAGCGGTTGTCGCGGCCCCCGCGATCCTCGCTGCCAGGGCGGGGCGCCGCGGCGCTGGTCACCACGACGTTCTGCGCCTGCGGACCCTTCTGGCCCTGCTCGACATCGAAAGAGACGACGTCACCCTCGTTGAGCGTCCGGAACCCGTCGCCCCGGATGGCCGAGAAGTGGACGAACACGTCCGCGCCGCCGTCGTCTTGTGCGATGAAGCCGTAGCCTTTCTCGCCGCTGAACCACTTGACCTTGCCTGTAGCCATTTCCATCCCTACTGGCCCCTCTCGAGAGTGGGCCGTCAGTGACTACCGGGCACGAGCAGGCATGCACCCGCCCTACACCCGGACCCGCCGGTGGTCCTTGCTGGCACCATGGTCGGACGAGTGAAGTGTAGGGCTTGCGAGCGTGCCTCGCAAGATGGCCCGGGACGAAAGCGTGTAACACTTGGGCGGATATCCCGGATACGAGGTGCAGCATGCCAGACGACCCGACCAGCCGCGCGACCGACCCCTCCAAAGGCTCCCAGGACCTGCGGCGACGCTTCCAACAGCTCGAGCGCGTGCTCGGCGGCCTGGAGCCGGCCGAGGACGAGGCGCCGGGCGCGACGCCAAGGGTCGCCGCGGGCACGGGCGCGCCCGGGGTGCTGTCCGTCGTGGCGTTCCCGCTCGACGGCGGGCCGGCCGCGGGGAACGCCATCAGCTACCGGGCCGACGAACCGTTCCCATCGGCCAGCACCATCAAGGTCTACGTTCTCCAGGCCCTGTTGGAGCGCGTGGCGGCCGGAGACGCCGACCTGGACGACGAGCTGCCGGTGAGCGCGCACGACCAGGTGTCCGGCTCCGGCATCCTGAAGGCCCTCACGCCCGGACGACGCTACACGCTCAGGGACATCGCGACCCTGATGATCGTGGTCAGCGACAACACGGCCACCAACGTCCTCATCGAGTACGTCGGCTTGGAGAGCCTCAACGCCTCCATCCAGGCCCACGGCTGGGAAGACACCCGCAGCGCGGGCAAGCTGCAGCTGGCGCCGGTCGACGGCGGCCCGCGGCGCTCGCCTTCCACCACCACGGCCGCCGACCTGGCCGACTACTTCGCGCGTCTCTGGCGCGGCGAACTCCTCCCCGCCCCCCTCACGGAGGAGGCGAAGGCCATCTACCGCAAGCAGCAGTTCTGCGAGATGGGCCGAAGCATCGGCTACGACTCGTACGACGCTTCCATCGGCGAGGCGCCGTGGCTCATCGCCTCCAAGAGCGGCTCCATACGGGGCACGCGCAACGACGCGGGCGTGTTCGAGCCCGTGACTGCCGCCGCGCACGGCGCAAAACCGTTCGTGATCGCCATCATGACCAAGGGGTGCGTCGACGAGCGCTTCCACTCGGACAACCTCGGCGCGCGCGTCGTGGGCTGGGCGGCGGCGGAGGTCGTTAAGCGCCTGGCGTGACGGTCGAGGTCACGACGCCCTAGGGCGGCAGCGCCGGTCGAGCGCCTGGCGTGACTGTCGAGGCCACGACGCCCCAGGACGGCAGCGCCGGTCGAGCGCCTGGCGTGACGGCTCACGCCGCCATGACCCGCTCCAACGCGATGCGTACCAGCATCTCGTCTCCCAACGGCAACACCCACCACCGGCGGGCCATGGCCCTGTAAGAGCCCGAGGAGTCGGCCACCTCGAGCAAGTTGCCGAGCCCGCAATGCTCGACGAGCTCCTTGAACTCGCCGACCGCGACGGCGGCTTCCCAGACCAAGCCCACTTGCTCGTCGGCGACGAGCACGCCGCGCCTACCTGCAACCGTGGCCTCACCGCGTATGGCGTCCATTCGACCAGCATGTGGCGGCACAGAGGTCCGCGCGTCGCATTACAGGGCTCCTGCCTACCTTGCCTAGGCAGGAGCCTAGGCTTGGGTATCGTGCGCCCATGAGCGCCATCGGCTCCCTCAACGAGACGCCGCTGCACGCGGAGCTGAAGCGCCGCGTCGCACCGCCGGGGAGCGCCTTCGAGGTCGAGGTGGGCGGCTACGTCGTCGACGCCGTGGCGGACGGCCTCCTCATCGAGGTCCAGACACGTCACCTGGGCAACATGCGCACGAAGCTGGCCGCGCTGCTGCCGGAGAACCGGGTGCGACTCGTGCTGCCCGTCCCACGCACCCGCTGGCTCGAGAAAGCGCATCCGGACGGGCGCGTCGAGCGCCGCCGCTCCCCCAAGGCCGGGCGCGTCGAGCAGCTCTTCGCCGAACTCGTCTACGCGCCCAAGTTCCTGGCGCATCCGAACCTCGAGCTCGAGGTCGCGCTCGTCGAGGACGTGGAGGAGCGCACCTTCGCGGCCGGCAAGGCCTGGCGCAGGCGTGGGTGGGTGGTGAGCGGCAGGCGCCTGGTCGCGGTCCTCGAGCGACGGACGTTCAGCCGGCCGGAGGACCTGCTCGCTCTGCTGCCCGCCGACCTGCCGTCGGCCTTCACCACTGCGGACCACGCGGCGGCGGCGGGGCTGCCCCTCCGCCTGGCCCAGCAGGCCGCGTACTGCCTGCACGAGCTCGAGCTGGTCGAACGCGTGGGCAAGCGCGGGAACGCCCACGTCTACCGGCTCACCTGACGACGC
>CAUJFI010000092.1 GCA_963170125.1 Deinococcota bacterium
GAACGCTCGGTTAGGCGCTGGGTCGGTGTCCGAACCCGGGCGACCAGGACGCGGACCGGCACGGGCTTCGGCTCGGGGTATGCGCCGCCGACCGTCCCGGTAGGCCGGGACCGCTCCTCAGGCTCTGCCCGCCAACCACACGACGTGCCGTTCGCCCCTGTTACCGCGTGAGCGCACGGACTTCTCCGTCACCTGGAACCCGGCGCGCGCGAGGCGTTTCGCGAAGGCGGGGCTCTGGAAGGACGACCACACTGCGAGGACGCCCCGCGGCGCGAGGGCCGCCCGGGCGGCCGCCAGCCCGGCCGCCGAGTAGAGCCACTCGTTGCCGTCCTGGGTCGTGCCCTCCGGGCCGTTGTCCGTGTCGAGGAGGATCAGGTCGTGGCGGCCCGGCGCGCCTTGCAACAGTTCGGCCACGTCCGTCACCGCGACCCGCACGCGCGGGTCCGCCAGGGGCGCGCCTGCCAGGTGCGAGAGGACCGTGCGGTTCCACTCCACGACCTCGGGCACGAGCTCCGCGACCGTCACGCTCGCATCCGGCCCCAGCGCGTCGAGCACGGCCCTGAGCGTGAAGCCCATGCCGAGGCCACCGATGAGCACCGAGCGCGGCGCCCCGTGCGCGCGCGCGGCGAGGGTGGCGAGCGCCTCCTCCGACCCGTGCTGGCGGCTGTTCATGAGCTCGACGTTCGCGACGCGCAGCGCGTACTCCTCACCGCGGCGGTGGAGCGACATGCGCTCGCCGGTCGGGAGAGCGGTCTCGCCGAGGAGTTCCCACGGGACCACGGTCGTTCCTCCAGGGCAACAAAAAAACGCGCTCTCGCGCGTTCGATGTCTTCAAGATACACCCGTATGCAGTATTCGTCAAGGGGTTGCAGCCGGATGGCGGATCAACACGTTCTCGTCGCCCGAAACGCGCGGCTGGAGGCGCGCCGGGACGCGCGAAGCGGGGCCATATGCCCCGGCTGCTTGCCGCTAACCTCGAGATGAGGCCCGGACGGCAGCTCGGTCTCGTTGCCTTACCCGGGCACGGTCTTCACGAGGAAGGAGCCGCCATGCCCGGGACGCGCAGCGTAGTAGACGGGAACGAGGCCGCCGCCCTGGTGGCGCACAAGGTCAACGAGGTCATCGCCATCTACCCGATCACCCCCGCCTCGCCCATGGGCGAGTTCGCGGACGCCTGGTCGGCGGCCGGCAGGCGCAACCTGTGGGGCCAGGTGCCCCAAGTCGTGCAGCTCCAGAGCGAGGGCGGCGCGGCCGGCACCGTCCACGGCGCGTTACAGGCGGGCGCGCTCACCACGACCTTCACGTCGTCGCAAGGCCTGCTCCTCATGCTGCCGAACATGTTCAAGATCGCGGGCGAACTCACGCCGGGCGTCATCCATGTCGCCGCGCGCTCCATCGCCGCGCACGCGCTCTCGATCTTCGGCGACCACTCCGACGTCATGGCGGCCCGCCCCACGGGTTGGGCCATGCTCTTCGCGACCTCCGTCCAGGAGGCCCACGACCTGGCGCTCATCGCCCAGGCCGCCACCCTGCGCTCGCGCGTGCCGTTCCTGCACGTCCAGGACGGCTTCCGCACGAGCCACGAGGTGGCGCGGATCCTCACGCTGACGGACGAGGACCTAAGGGCGTTCCTGCCGGACGAGCTCGTGGCCGCCCACCGGGCGCGCTCCCTCGACCCGGACCGGCCCGTCCTGCGCGGCACGGCCCAGAACCCCGACGTCTTCTTCCAGTCCAGGGAAGCCGCCAACGCCTACTACGCGGCCGTGCCCGGCATCGTGGCGGAGCTCTTCACGGCGTTCGCTGCGCGCACCGGCCGCGCGTACCGCGCGTTCGACTACTGGGGCGCTCCCGATGCCGAGCGGGTGCTCGTGGCCATGGGCTCCGGCGTGGTGACCGCCCGCGAGACCGTCGCCAAGCTCGTGGCGGCGGGCGAGAAGGTCGGCCTCGTCGCCGTCCGCCTCTACCGTCCGTTCGACTCCGAGGCCTTCGTCGCCGCGCTCCCCCCGAGCGTGCGCGCCGTCGCCGTCCTCGACCGCACGAAGGAGCCGGGCGCCGCCGGAGAGCCCCTCTACCAGGACGTCGTCACTGCGCTCGCCGAGCGGTGGCCCGAGGCGCTCGGCCGCCCGCGGGTCCTGAACGGCCGCTACGGCCTCGGCAGCAAGGAGTTCACGCCGCGCATGGCGAAGGCGGCGCTCGACGCCCTTGACGCCGCCGCCGCGCCGCGCTCGTTCACGGTGGGGATCGCCGACGACGTCACGCGCCTCTCGCTGGCGGTCGACCCGCTGTTCGACACCGAGCGGCCGGAGGTCACGCAGGCCGTGTTCTACGGCCTCGGCAGCGACGGCACGGTGGGTGCCACCAAGAACAGCGTCAAGATCATCGGCGAGCACACCGACCTGGACGCCCAGGGCTACTTCGTCTACGACTCGAAGAAGTCGGGCGCCGTGACCGTCTCGCACCTGCGCTTCGGCCCCGAGCCGGTGGCGAGCCCGTACCTCATCGAGGCGGCCGGCTTCGTCGGCGTCCACTGGTTCGAGCTCATGTACTCGCGGGACGTGTTGGGCCTGGCGGCGCCGGGCGCGACCGTCCTCTTCAACGCGCCCTTCGGGCCCGCCGAGCTCTGGGACCGCCTGCCCGTCGAGGCGCAGCGCATCGTGCGCGAACGCGGGCTGGCGCTCTACACGATCGACGGCGACAAGGTGGCCTTCGAGGCCGGCCTCGGCTCGCGCGTCAACACCGTCATGCAGACGTGCTTCTTCGCCCTCTCGGGCGTACTCCCGCGGGAGGAGGCCGTCGCGGCCATCAAGGCGGCCATCGACCGCACCTACGGCAAGCGCGGCGGCACGGTCCTCGCGCGCAACCACGCCGCCGTCGACGCGGCGCTCGCGAACCTCCACCCCGTCGCGGTCCCGGCCGAGGGCGAGAGCCGCTTCCGCCGCCTCGCGCTCGTGCCCGACCACGCGCCGGACTTCGTGCAGCGCGTGACGGCCAGGCTCATGGCCGGCGAGGGCGACCGCCTGCCCGTCTCGGCCTTCCCCGTGGACGGCACGTACCCGACCGACACGGCCAGGTGGGAGAAGCGCTCCATCGCCTCCGAGGTCCCGATCTGGCAGAAGGACATCTGCACGCAGTGCAACCTGTGCGCGCTCGCCTGCCCGCACTCCGCCATCCGCGTCAACGCGGTGCCGCGCGCGCTCCTCGACGGGGCCCCAGACGGCTTCGAGTGGACGCCGTGGACGGGCAAGGACGAGAGCCTGGCCGGCTACGCCTACGTCGTGCAGCTCGCACCAGACGACTGCACGGGTTGCGGGGTGTGCGTCGACGTCTGCCCGGCCCGGGACAGGACCGACCTCAAGCGCAAGGCCATCAACCTCGAGCCGAAGCGCGACCACCTGGAGCGCGAACGCGCCAACTGGGCGTTCTTCGAGCGGCTGCCGTACCCGCGCCCGGGCTTCGACGCGCTCGACCCGATCAAGGCCTCGCAGCTCCGCGAGCCCCTCTTCGAGTTCTCCGGCGCCTGCGCCGGTTGCGGTGAGACGCCGTACCTCAAGCTCCTCAGCCAGCTCTTCGGCGACCACCTCATCGTCGCCAACGCGACGGGCTGCTCCTCGATCTACGGGGCGAACCTCCCCACCACGCCGTGGGCCAAGGGCGCCGACGGGCGCGGCCCGGCCTGGAACAACTCGCTCTTCGAGGACGCCGCCGAGTTCGGGCTCGGCATGCGCCTGGCCGTCGACGCGAAGTCCGAGCAGGCGCTCGACCTCGTGGCGCGGCTCGGGGGCAGGCTCGGCGACGGGCTCGCCGACGCCATCGCCCGGGGGGTCGGTGCCCGGGACGACGCGGGGATCGCGGCCCAGCGCGAGCGCGTGGCGGAGCTGCTGGCGCGGCTCGCCGACCTCGAGCGCCACGGCTCCCTGACCGAGGCCGAACTCCGCGACGCCGCGCGCCTGCGCACGGTGGCGGAGACGCTCGTCTACCGTCAGCTCTGGATCGTGGGCGGTGACGGCTGGGCGTACGACATCGGCTTCGGCGGCCTGGACCACGTGCTCGCGAGCGGGCGCGACGTGAACGTGCTCGTCCTCGACACTGAGGTGTACAGCAACACGGGCGGACAGGCTTCGAAGGCCACGCCGCGCGCCGCCGTCGCCAAGTTCGCGGCGAGCGGCAAGGCCGTCGGCAAGAAGGACCTCGGGCAGATCGCGATGGCCTACGGCAACGTGTACGTCGCCCAGATCGCGATGGGCGCGAGCCCGCGGCAGGCGATCGATGTCCTGCGCGCCGCCGCCGAGTGGCCGGGACCGAGCCTGATCGTCGCGTACAGCCCCTGCATCGCCCACGGCATCGAGATGAGCACGATGATGACCCACCAACGCGACGCCGTGCGCGCCGGCTACCTCACCCTCTACCACTACGACCCCCGCGAGGCGCTCAAGGAGGGCGGCGGCCAGCCGCTCGTGCTCGACTCGCGCCCGCCCAAGGGCTCGTTGGCCGAGTGGGCGGCGACGGAAGGGCGGTTCTCCGTCCTCGCGCGCACGCAGCCGGAACGGGCGGCCGCCCTCATGGAACTCGCGGAGGCCGACGCCAAGGCGCGCCGGGCGCTCTACGAACAGCTCGCGGCCGTGCACCACGTGGTGCCGGGCGGGGTCGGGGCGGCGCCGGCCGCGGCGACGGACGCCGGCGGCGCGAGCTCGTCGATGGCGGCCAGCAGCGCCGGCAAGTCGGCGGCACCGACCGACACTGAAGCGGAGGCGTGAAGCATGAACCCCGGCTTGGAGACCGTCTACCTAGGCATGCGGTTGCGTAGCCCCGTCGTCGCGTCCTCGTCCCCGCTCACGGGTCGCATGGAGACGTTGCGGCGCCTCGACGCCGCCGGCGTCGGCGCCGTGGTCCTCCCGTCCCTGTTCGAGGAGCAGATCGAGCGCGAGGAGCTCCTCCTCGTGGGGCTCGACGCCATCGGACGCGAGATCTCGCCCGAGGCCACCGGCTACCTCGACCAGTTCACGGGCGAACCCCTGACGGTCGACGATTACCTCCGCCACCTCGCCGAAGCCAAGGCGTCCGTCTCGGTGCCCGTGATCGCCAGCCTGAACGGCCACCGCCCTGGCGGCTGGACGCGCTACGCGCGCGAACTCGAGGACGCGGGCGCCGACGCCATCGAGTTGAACACCTACTTCCTACCCAGCGACCCGGGCGTGAGCGCCGATGACATCGAGCACCGCACGTGCGAGATCGTGCACGAGGTCACCAGCCGGGTCGGCGTCCCCGTGTCCGTCAAGCTCGGCCCCTGGTTCTCGTCGCTCCCGCACTTCGTCGGTCGCC
>CAUJFI010000093.1 GCA_963170125.1 Deinococcota bacterium
CCTGGCTTAGCATGCTGGTCGTGCAGTCCGACGACCAACACGATCAGCGTGGCGATGTGCGGCTCGGCGTCGCCCTCGGCGGCGGCAGCGCGCGCGGTTACGCCCACCTCGGCGCCCTGGCCAGCCTCGAGCGCAACGGCCTGGCGCCGGACGTCATCGCCGGCACGAGCTTCGGCGCCGTCGTCGGCGCCCTCTACGCCACCGGCCGGCCCCTGCCGGAGCTCCTCGCCCAGGCCGAGGCCATGCGCAGGCGCGACGTCTTCCCGTACGTCGCGGACTTCGGCCTGCACCGGGCGGCGCTGTTCCGCGGCCGGCGCCTGGAGGAGTACTTCGACAGGCTGCTCGAGGGCCGCCACTTCTCCGACCTCGTCAAACGCCTCGTGGTCGTGACGACGGACATCGACAGCGGCGAACGCGTGCTACTCGAACGGGGCTCCCTGGCCGAGGCGTTGCGGGCGAGCACGGCTATCCCTGGGGTGTTCGCCCCCGCGCTCGTCGGCGGTCGCAGGCTGATCGACGGCGGTATCGGCGCGCCCGTGCCTCTCTCTACCCTCGACGAGTTCGACCTCGACGTCGCCATCGGCATCGGGGCCGGCATGGAGGCGTCCGACTCCGGCGCGATCCGCTTCGCCCGCAAGCTCATGCGCTCCAACGGCGCCAGGCGCTTCCAGACCCGGCTCGCCGCGAGGAGGCCGCGTGGGGCCGTCGGGCGGTTGGGAAGGGCGCTCGCCTTCGCCGCCGAGGGCTGGGTGGCGGAGGACGTAGGCGCACGCGAGGGCGCCGAGCCGGACGGCTGCCGACGCTTCGAGGTGCATACGCGCCCGCCCATCACCTGGCTCGACTTCCGCGGCGCGGGCGCAGCGATACGCGCCGGCGACGCTGCGCTCAGCCGCCTGATGCCGGCGCTCAAGAGCGCCATGCAAGGGGCCGGTTAGAGGATCCGCTTACCGAGCAAGCTGGCCGTCAGCTCGACGAGGGTGCCGGCCGTCTCGTTCGCCCGGTCGAGGATCGGGTTGACCTCCACGAGGTCGAGGCTCGTCACGCACTTCGAGTCCGCCAACAGCTCCATCAGCAGGTGCGCCTCGCGGTAGGTAAGCCCGCCCGGCACCGGCGTGCCGACGCCCGGGGCCACGCTCGGGTCGAGCGCGTCGGCGTCGAACGACACGTGCACGCGGTCCAGCCGCGCCAGCCGCTCGAGCGCGGCCGCCACGACGTACGCGACTCCGCGCTGGTCGACCTCCTTCATCGAGAAGGCCAGCGCCCCCGACTCGCGGATCAGCTCGCGCTCGGCGGGGTCGACGCTGCGCAGGCCGATGTAGACGATGTGCTCCGGCGCCACGACGCGGCCGCCACCCCAGATCGAAGTGAGACGCCCGTCCCCGAGCCCGATGAGATGTGCAATCGGCATGCCGTGTACGTTGCCCGACGGGCTGGTGGCCGGGGTGTTGATGTCGGCGTGCGCGTCGACCCAGACAAGACCCGTGGCGCGCCCCAGGTTCAGGCCCGGCACGGTGCCCATGCTCACCGAGTGGTCGCCGCCGAGCGCGATCACGAACTCCTCGGCCGGCAGGGCGCGCAGGCGCGCGAACGTGGCACGGCACGTCGCAGCGATGGCGTCGGCATGGTGCGGCCCGGCGGCGCTCGGGAGGTGCTCGCTCGCCTCGGCCAACGGGACGTCGACGTTGCCGAGGTCGACCACCTCGTGGCCCAGTTCCCGGAGGGCGGGGGCGAGGCGGGCCAACCGGAGGGCGCTCGGCCCCATGTCGACGCCGCGCCTGCCGGCGCCGAGGTCCATGGGCACGCCTAGGATGCGTACGCGCATGGGCTCAAGCTAGCACGCGTCTCAGTCGGTCTTGACCCCGGCCGGGCGCTTCCAACTCCGCCCTACGCTCTCGAGCAGGGCGTAGGCTGCTTTCGGCCCGCGACCTCCCGCTTCGTAGAACAGGGGGGTGGTCCCCGGGGCGGTCGCGTACTCGAGCAGCGGATCGATGATGGCCCACTGCGCCTCCACCTCGTCGGCGCGCATGAAGAGGGTGGCGTCGCCTTCCATGACGTCGAGCAGCAGCGTCTCGTAGGCGTCGGGGATGGCGCCGTCGAAGCTCTCCCGGTAGGAGAAGTCGAGGCTGATGCGCCCCAGCTCGACGCGCTGGCCGGGCCGCTTGCCGTTGAAGCGGATGCTTATCCCCTCGTCCGGGACGATGCGCAAGATCAGCCGATCCGGCCTCACCGGGGACGGCAGGGTGAACGGCACGTGCGGCGGCGCCTTGAACTGCAGGACGATCTCGCTCGCCTTGGCCTCCAGGCGCTTCCCGGAGCGCAAGTAGAAGGGCACGCCACCCCAGCGCCAGTTCTCGACCGTGAGGTGCATGGCGGCGAACGTGGCCTGGCGCGAGCGGGGGTCGACCCCCGGCTCCTGGCGGTAGCCGGCCATGCCGTTCCCCGCCACGTACTGGCCGAGGACCGTCTCCTGCGGGTTCGGGCAGGCGACTGCGCTGAAGAGCTTCACCTTCTCGTCGCGCATGCTGCGCGCGTCGAAGCGCACGGGGGGCTCCATGGCGATGAGGGCGAGGAGCTGCAGGAGGTGGTTCTGGAACACGTCGCGCAGGATGCCGGCGTCCTCGTAGAACTGCCCGCGCCCCTCGACCCCCATGGGCTCGATCATCGTGATCTGGACGTGGTCGATGTAGCGGTTGTTCCAGAACGGCTCGAACATGCTGTTGGCGAAACGCAGCACGCCCAGGTTCTGGGCCGTCTCCTTGGCCAGGTAGTGGTCGATGCGGTAGAGCTGCTGCTCAGAGAAGTACTCGAGAAGCTCTTCGTTGAGCGCCTTGGCCGACGCGGCGTCCGTGCCGAACGGCTTCTCGACTACCAGGCGCGAGAAGCGACCTTCCGACGCCCGCGCCAGCCCCGCGCCGGCCAACGAGCGGGCGATCGCGCCGTAGACGCCCGGGGGGGTGGCGGTGTAATAGACCCGCCCGGCCACGTCGAGGTCCTCCAACGCGGCCGCTAGTCGTCCGAAGGCCTCTGCGCTCGCGTAGTCCCCGTGCACGTACGAGATCCTCCCGGCGAGGGAGCGCCACGCCCCCTCGTCGAGGTCGGGCACCTCGCGCGCCAGGGCCTCGTGGAGGTTGCCGGTGAGCTCGGCGTCGGTAAGGGGCTTGCGGCCGAAGCCGACGATGACGGTCCTCGCGTCCAGCTCGCCGTTCACGTGGAGCTGATAGAGGGCCGGTATGAGCTTGCGCGCCGCCAGGTCGCCGGTTATGCCGAAGATAACGAAGGCGCAGGCGGGGGCCGCGCCGTTCCGTGCGACGGAGCGGGAAGCGCCGTGCGCACTCCGGTCGGTCTGCGCGGCCTGGTCGGGCGCGGCGTCTGGGTGCGCGGCGGTCGAGAGCCCTCGAGCCAGGCTCATGCGCGCTTCGTCCTGTGGCCGCCGAAGCGGTTGCGCAGGGTGGCGACGGCGCGGTTGGCGAACGAATCCTGAGAGCGACTCGCGAAGCGCGCGTAGAGGGCAGCGGTGATCGCGGGCATGGGCACGGCGTTGGCGACGCCGTAGTCGACCGTCCAGCGACCCATGCCGCTGTCGTCGACGTACCCCTTCAGCCCGTCCAGCTTGGGGTCGCTCTCCAACGCGTCGCCGAGCAACTCGAGTAGCCACGACCGCACGACCGAGCCGCGCAGCCACAGGCGCGCGACGGCGGCCAGGTCCAGCTCGGAATGCGGGTAGGCGGCCAGCGCCTCGAAGCCTTCCCCGTAGGCTTGCAGGAGGCCGTACTCGATGCCGTTATGGATCATCTTGACGAAGTGACCCGAGCCGGCCGGGCCGACGTGAAGGAGCCCGCCCGGCGGCGCGAGGCACTCGAGCACGGGCCGCGCGAGCTCGAAGGCCGACTCCGGGCCGCCCACCATGAGGTTGTAGCCGTTCTCGAGCCCCCAGACGCCGCCCGACACGCCGGCGTCGAGCCACAGCACCCCGGCAGCGTCGGCCTTGGCCGCCCGGCGACGCGAGTCCTCCCAGTTGGAGTTGGCCCCGTCGACGAACACGTCCCCCGGCGAGAGCACGGCCATGGCCTCGCTGAAGACCCGCTCCGTGGGGTCGCCGGCGGGCACCATTGACCACACGACCCGGGGCGAGGCAAGCTGGAGGGCCGCCTCCGCCACGGTGGCGCCGCCCCGCGCGCCTTCCTCCTCCAGCTCGGCGACGAGGGCCGCCACGAGGTCCGTCACGACCGGAGCGTGCCCGCCCTGCAACAGC
>CAUJFI010000094.1 GCA_963170125.1 Deinococcota bacterium
AGCCGACTTATCGCCGCGCGCCGCGCGCCTCAAGGACGACCTCGAGGCTGTCGTGGCCGGCTCTACAGCCGCGGGCGCCGAGGTCGACCAGGGCCGCCTGTTGCGCCGGGCGGTGCTCGAGCTCGGACTGCCGACGTTCGACGACGTCGCGACGGCCGCAGCGTTCGCGCGTGTCGCCGCGGCCACCGACCTCCCGCTGGCCCACGCTTGGGCCGCGATCATGGGGGTCAGCGCCGGCGATCTCGAAGGTGCCCGCGCACCCTTGACCACGGCCGAGGCCGGCGGCTACGCGTACGCCGCGACGCTGGCCGCCTCGCTGGCGTCGTCGACCGGGGACGTCGAGGCTTACGGCGCCGCCCTCGCGCGAGTCGTCGCGCGCGGAGCCGACAGCGGCAGCGCGGCGCTGCTCGGCGCGAGCGTCGTCGCTCAGATGGCTGAGGACACTCAATCGGAGAAGGCCGCCCTCCACGCCCTGAGTCGCGCCGCGCCGTTCCTCACCTACACGTTCGAGCGCCTGTCCTACATCGCGTTCGACGAGGAGGACGCCGCCGCCGCCGCCAGGGCCCTGGTCGTCGCCGTGCAGCTCGACCCGGAGTCGGACCTGTACTGGACTAACCTCGGCTGGTCGTACTACCTGCTCGGCTTCCTAGGGCGTAGCGAGGAGGCGTCGCTCCACGCCGTCGAGCTCGATGCCAACCAGTTCATCGCCAACTACAACATCGGCCTGGTGCGCTCCGTGACGGGCCGCCTCGCCGAGGCCGTCGACGCCTACGACCGGGCGATGCGGCTCGATCCCAGCGTGGACGACGAGGCCATCAAGGACCTTGAGAGCGCCAGGAGCCTCTACCCTGACGCGGTCTCTGTGTACTACTCGCTCGGGTACCTCTACGACGCCGCCGGCCGCAGGGCCGACGCCCGCGCCGCGCTGCGCACGTTCGTGAGGCGCGCCGGAGGCGCCGGGCTCTACCCGGAGTTCATGGCCAGGGCCACGCAGCGGCTCGTGGTGCTCGACGCGCCGCCGCCGCCGTTGGAGCTGTTCGGCGACGTCGCGGTGCGCCTCGGCGTTAGGGGCCCCGCGGCCGCGCCTTTCAGCCCCGGCGACACGCTCTACCCGTCCTTCGAGGTGAGCACGCCCGGCGACGAGCTGCCGGCGACCCTGCACATCAAGCTTGCGCTCGCCGTGACCGAAGGCTCCGACCTGGAAGCCGAGGCCGACATCCACGTCCCGGCTGGCGCGGTGGGGTACGTGATCGACACCGTCGGACTGGAACTACCGCTCGACCTCGCCTCCGGGACGTACGAGCTTGTCGTCAGGGCGGAAGGCATGGACGGGGAGAGCGTGTCCGCCCGGGCGAGCGTGGAGGTGGCCGGCACACCGGTAGACCTGAGGCGGCTGCTCGGGAGGGGCGTCGTCATGACGGCGCTCGAGACCTCCCTGCCCCTTTACAGCGCGAAGGACCTCGCCACGCCCGACAGGCTGGTGGACGTCCTCGTGGGCGAGCTGCGAGCCGGTGCCGCCGCCGCCGAGCAGGCACTGCCGGCGATCGAGGAAGGGCGGTTCGCGGGGCTCTCGGGCGGAACACTCTTCTCGGGGAGCTCGGCGGACGACGTGAGAGACTACCTCGCGTACTTGCTCGCTTCCGACCTGGCGGACTACCGCTTCACGTTCGTGGACGGCTACGCCCAATGGGCGTTGGACGGCGCGCCCGAGAGCCCCTGAGGGACCCGGGAACGCCTGAACGCTCGACGGTGGACAGGGCTCCCCGCGGGATTGGTCCCGCGGGGAGCCCCCTTCTCGGGTTCAGCCCACGCCGAAGAGGCGGCCGAAGATACGGAAGCCCGCTATGTAGGTGCCGCTGGCCGAGCCGACGGTCGTCAGGATGAACACGAGCAGGACCCTGGCGGCGCGGTTGCGCCACCAGCCGCGCCACGTGGTCACGTCGTGGCGCAGGGCCTCGAAGTCGCCCACGCTCGGACGCTTCAGCCACAGCTCGGTGCCGGCGGCCACGAAGCCGACGCCGATCAACGGGTTGAGGGCCGTGAACGGTGAAGCGGCGGCCGCCACGATCACGGTGAGGGGGTTGGCGAGGGCCGCGAGGGCGCCGATGGCACTGAGGACCATGTGGATCAACGTCCAGTCGGTCAGGAGCCGCAGGCCGATGTCCGGGCTGCGCAGGAAGCCGATGACGAAGCCCAGGAGGATGAGCGCGACGATGGCCCAGGGGAGGGCCTTGACGACCTTGCTCGGCGGCGGCACCTGCTCGAGCTCGCTGACGACCGTGCGGACGTCCTGGTCCTCGCCCGCGAGCCCGGCGGCCACCCCCTTGAGGTGACCGGCGCCCATCACGGCCAAGACCTCGCGGTGGCCGCCCGCCTGTTGGACGAGTCGCGCGACCATGTAGTCGTCGCGCTCCTTGATCAAGGGGACATAGATGCGCTCGCTCTTGCTGGCGAACTCACTGAAGGTCGACTCGAGCAGGTCGCCCTCCTTGAGGGCCTCGACCTCCTCCTCGGTGATCTTCTCGTTGCTGAAGGCGGAAGCGAGCAGGCCGCCGAAGAGGGTCAGGCGCTGCCACCAGGGGACGTTCGCGTAGACGCGCCTGAGCGTCACGCCGATGTCGCGATCGATGAGGAGCAGGGGGAGGTTGGCGGCCTTCGCGGCCTGCATGGCTGCCTTCATCTCGGCACCCGGCTCCACGCCGAACTGCTCGGCCATGCGCTGCTGGAAGGCAGACAGGGCCAGGTTGACGGCCAGCATGCCGGCCTTGCCCTCGCGCAGGACCTTGAAGAGGTCCATCTTCGAGTAGGCGTCCGGGTCGGAAAGCGAGCGGTAACGGCCCGCGTCCAGCTCGATCGCCACGGCGTCGAAGCGTCCGCTCTCGACCAGGCGAGTGACGGTGGCGGCGCTCGACTTCGAGA
>CAUJFI010000095.1 GCA_963170125.1 Deinococcota bacterium
TGCCCGGCATGGCCAACGTCGGCCCCCGGCCCAGCTTCCCGGAGGCCCCACCCGCGCTGGAGGCGCACGTCTTCGACTTCGCGGGCGACCTGTACGCCAGGGAGCTGAACGTGCGCTTCGTCGCGCACCTGCGCGACCAACGGTCGTTCGGCGGCGCCGACGAGCTGCGCGCCCAGCTGCGCCGCGACGAGCGGGCCGCGCGCGCGGCGCTCGGTCTGTAGGCGCCAACGCCGGCCGCTTCCGAGCGGCGCCGGCGCCGCGTGTCGCGCCTGGGCTCCCGTCAAGGCGACGAACGTATACTTGGACTTCATGTGGATCTACGGTCGTAACGCCGTCCTCGAGGCCATGCGCGACGCCCAGGTCGAGCGAGTGGCGGTGGCGCGCGGGGTCCAGCCCGGCATCCTCAAGGAGCTGCGGCGCGCGGCCGCGGCCGCCGACGTGCCCCTAGACGAGGTGCCGCGCATTCAGCTCGACCAGGTCCTCAAGACGACCCAGCACCAAGGCGTAGCGGCGCTGCTGCCCGAGGTCAGGACGGTTGGCATCGACGCCGTGTTCGACCGAGCGCGCGAGCGGGGCGAGGAGGTCCTCGTCGTCCTCCTCGACCACCTGACCGACCCGCGCAACGTGGGCGCCATCATCCGCAGCGCCGAGGCGCTCGGGGCGCACGGGGTGGTCATGGAGGAGCGCCGCTCCGCGCCCCTGACGGCCGTCGTCGTGAAGGCGGCGGCAGGCGCCACCGCGCACGTGCCGCTCGTCGTCGTCACCAACCTGCCCCGCACCATCGAGGAGCTCAAGGAGCGCGGCGTCTGGGTCTACGGCGCCGACGCGGCGGCCACGAGCGCGCCACCGGACATCGACTGGCGCCGTCCCGTGGCCCTCGTCATCGGCTCCGAAGGGGACGGCATGCGGCGCCTCGTGCGCGAGCGCTGCGACGAGCTCGTGGCCATCCCGCTCGTCGGCAAGGTCGGCTCGCTGAACGCGGGCGTGGCCGCCGGCATCCTGTTGTACGCCATCGGCGTCGGCCGAGCCGGGTGACGGCACGGTAACGACGAATCAAGTGCGCCGCAGCGGCGCGGAACGGTAGTCCTCACGTGGCCAGACCCTTGAAGAGCAGCGACCTCCTCACCATGCGCACGGTCTCCGACGTCCAGGTCTCGGCCGACGGCCGCCTGGCGGCGTGGGTCCTCACCGACGTCGTGCCGGCCGGCGGCGACCCCGAGGTCGCGGGCGGCAAGCCGTACACGCCGCCCCGCTACCGGAGCCGCGTCCACCTGCGCCCCCTCGAGGGCCTTGGCAAGCGCCGGCCGACCGAGTTCACCCGCGGGGAGTACGCGGACAGGTCGCCGCGCTTCGCCCCTGCGGCCGACCGGCTCGCCTTCCTGCGCACCAGCGAGGCCGGCGCCCCGGCTCAGCTCCACGTCATGCCGATCGGCGGGGGCGAGCCCGAGCGGCTCACGAACCACAAGGCTGGCGTGTCCGCGTTCGCCTGGGCGCCGGACGGCAGGCAGATCGCCTACCTGAGCCTCGGCGAGCACGAGGACCTGGGCGCCAAGAACGGCCAGCCGCGGCGGATCACCAGGCGCTACTGGCGCGGGGACGGCGTCGGCGTGGTGCCGCGCTCTACCGGCCAGCTATACGTGCTGAGCCTCGCCAAGGGCGAGTCGCGCAAGGTCACTGACCTTCACGAGTCGCCCCGGCTCCTGGCGTTCGCACCGGGAGGCGCGTCGGTGTGGCTCGCCGTCCCCTCCGGCGAGCGCTCGGCCGGCGAGTTCCGCGCCGACATCGCTCTGCTCGACCTGCAGACGCGCGCGGTGAGCGTCCGCGTGACGGACGTCGTCGGCCTGTCGTCCTTGCAGCCCTCGCCCGACGGCGCCTGGCTGGCGTACACGGCCAGCCAGCGCCAGGACGACGTGGCGGCCGAAGGCGGTGTCTGGCTCCTCGACGCGAAGAGCCCGGGCGCCGAACCCCGCCTCCTCACGGGCGAGGTCGCGACGCCCCCGAGCGCCGGGGGCGACAGCCGTTTCGGCGCGTACCCGTTCGGACCGGCGTGGAGCGAGGACGGCTTGGCGCTCACCGTGCTCGTCAACGACGCGGGGGCAAGCGGCCTGGCGCGCCTCACCCTCGACGGCGCGCTCCAGCCATTCGTGGACGCGCTCGGCGCCGACTCGACCGCGGCTGGCAAGACGACGCCCGGCACGACTCCGGCCGGCAAGACCTCGGCCGTCGCGACCGCGTCCATCGCGGCGAGCCGGCGCGTCGTCACGGCCTTCGCGGCGCCGACCGCTGCCGGCGCCGTGGCGGCGCTCTTCATCGCCGAGACGCCCGACGCGCCCGGCGAGGTGAACGCCCTCCTCATGGACGGGCGCGAGGTGCGGCTCAGCCACGCTAACGACGCCTGGCGCAAGCGCCTCGAGCTCGTGACTCCCTCCGGGCCCTTCACGGCCGGCGACGCCGACGCGCAGTTCTGGATCCTCGAGCCCACCACGCCCCGTAAGGACGGCGCCGCGGTGGTCGAGGTCCACGGCGGTCCGCACACGAACTACGGCTACGGCTTCCAGCTCGAGTTCCAGCTCCTGGCGGCACGCGGCTACGCCGTCATCTTCGGCAACCCGCGCGGGAGCAGCAGCTACGGTCACACGTTCGCCACGAGCATGCTCGGCCGGTACGGGTCGGTGGATGCCGACGACATCATGGCCTTCGCGGAGGTCGGCGCCGCGCGCCTCGGCCGGAAGCGGACGCCGCTCCACCTCACCGGGGGCAGCTACGGCGGCTTCATGACGAACTGGCTGGTCGGCCAGACGACGCGCTTCCGCTCCGCGGTCACGCAGCGGGGCATCTGCAACTGGACGAGCATGTACGGCACCTCGGACATCGGGCCGTGGTTCGTGGAGCGCGAGCTCGCCGGGGTCCCATGGGGCGACGTGGAGGCGCTCTGGCGCCAGAGCCCCATAAAGTACGCCGACAAGGTCGAGACGCCCCTCCTCATCGTGCACTCCGAGGAGGACTACCGCTGCCCCATCGAGCAGGCGGAACAGCTCTTCTCCGTGCTCAAGCACCTCGGCAAGGCGGAGACGGAGTTCTTCCGCGTGCCGGGCGAGGGTCACGAGCTCTCCCGCTCGGGCAGGCCCGACAGGCGGATCGCGCGGCTCGAGGCCATCGTGGGTTGGTTCGAGGCTCACCCCTGACCCGCCCGCCCATGTGCTACAATCCCTCGGTTGACACCTTGGCCGGTATCGACTCATGCAAGCGGATCCGGCTCGGGAACACACGATCTGAAAGGTAGTCGAAGACATGCCGATGAACGCGGAACAGAAGCTCGAGGTCATCGAGCGTTACGGTAAGGACGCGCAGGACACCGGGTCCGCCCCAGTTCAGGTGGCGCTCCTGACCAAGCGTATCGAGGAGCTCAGCGCCCATCTCCAGAACCACAAGAAGGACCATCACGGCCGCCGCGGCCTGCTCATGATGGTCGGTAAGCGCAAGCGCCTCCTCTCGTACTTGGAGCGCACGGACTATGATGCGTACAAGGAACTGATCGCCAACCTCGGACTCCGCCGCTGAGCCGGCAGCCGAGAGGGTTGATCCCTGCCGGCCGAGGTCGAGGCCACGGCGCGGCCGCCACAGACGGACCGCGCGGCTCACACAACAGAGGCGTCTTCGCGAGCGCCACTGACTGAACTTGGCACTAGCGGCGAGGCCAACCCACGGCCTCGCCGTTCACACATGGCCGACCAGGTCATGACAGCGGGCATCGAAGCGGAAGAGAGCGAAGGAGAGACAGTGAACCTACCCAACCACCACCGGTACATCACCCAGTTCGGCGGCCGCGAGCTGGTCATCGAAACGGGCAAGCTCGCCAAGCAGGCGGCCGGCAGCGTGACCGTGCGCTACGGCGACACGCTCGTGCTGGTCACGGCGCAGATGAACGACAGCGCCTCCCCCGTGCCGTTCCTCCCCCTCACGGTCGAGTACGAGGAGCGTCACTACGCCATCGGCAAGATCCCCGGCTCGTTCATGCGCCGCGAGGGCCGCCCCGGCATCCAGGGCACCCTCAACGCGCGCATCGTCGACCGTCAGATCCGCCCCCTCTTCCCCAAGGGCCTGCGCAACGAGGTCCAGGTCATCGTGACCGTGCTCTCGGCCGACCAGGTCAACGACCCGGCGCCGCTCGCCGCCATCGGCGCCTCCGCCGCCCTCTCCATCTCCGACATCCCGTGGAACGGCCCGACGGCCTGCTGCACCGTCGGCTACGAGGACGGCCAGTACGTCGCCAACCCCAGCATGCGCCTCCTCCACGAGGGCGGCTCCCAGCTCGAGCTGACGGTCGCGGCCAGCAAGGACGCCGTGCTCATGGTCGAGGCGGCCGCCAACGAGCTCGGCGAGGACGTGATGGTCGGCGCCATCGAGTTCGCCCAGGCGCAGCTCGCCCCCGTCGTGGCGCTCATCGAACGGATCAAGAGCGAGATCGGCCAGGCCAAGAAGGGTTTCACGCCCGCCGTCGAGCTCTCCAAGGAGGCCCTCGAGAGCGTACGGCGCGGCGCGGCCGGTAAGCTGCGCGCCGCCCTCCTCACGGAAGGCAAGCACGAGCGCTCGGAGACCGTCAAGGCGCTGCGCAACGCCATCATCGCCGAGCTCGTCCCCGACGCCGCGGCCGAGGGCGCTGCGGCCCGCGTCGAGGAGTACAAGGTCGCGTTCGACAAGGTCGAGCAGGCCGAGCTGCGCCGCCTCATCCTCGAGGAGGACCTGCGCGTCGACGGCCGGCGTTCCGATCAGGTGCGGCCCATCTGGATCGAGACCGGCGTGCTGCCGATGGCGCACGGCTCCGCCGTGTTCACGCGCGGCGAGACGCAAGTGCTCGGCGTGGCGACCCTCGGCACGGGCCGCGACAACCGCCTCGTGGACGACCTAAGCCTGGACTCCAGCGAGGAGTTCATGCTGCACTACAACTTCCCGCCCTTCTCCACCGGCGAGGTCAAGCGCCTCAGGGGGACCGGCAGGCGCGAGCTCGGCCACGGCAACCTCGCTCGCCGCGCCCTGCTCGATGTCATGCCGAGCCAGGAGGCGTTCCCTTACGTGGTGCGCGTCGTCGGCGAGACGCTCGAGTCCAACGGCTCGTCCTCGATGGCCACGGTCTGCTCCGGCTGCCTCGCCCTCATGGACGCCGGCGTGCCCATCAGGGCGTCGGTGGCCGGCATCGCCATGGGCCTCGTGATGGAAGGCTCGTCCTACCGGATCCTCACGGACATCCTCGGCTCCGAGGACGCCCTCGGCGACATGGACTTCAAGGTCACCGGGACGGCGGAGGGCGTGACGGCGCTGCAGATGGACATCAAGATCGCCGGCATCACCGCCGCCGTCATGCGCGAGGCCCTCGCGCAAGCACGCGTCGGCAGGCTCCACATCCTCGGCGAGATGGCGAAGGCCCTCCCGGCCGCCAGGAGCGAGATCTCGGCCCGCGCCCCGCGGATCCTGCAGGTCAAGATCCCAGTCGACAAGATCGGCACGGTCATCGGGCCCGGCGGCAAGCAGATCCGGGAGCTCGAGGCCATGGGCGCGACCGTCGAGGTTCAGGAAGACGGCACCGTGCGCATCTACTCCGAGGACTCCAACGCTGCCAGGGCCGTCAAGGCGCAGATCGAGGCGCTCACCGCCTCCGCCGAGGTCGGCAAGGAGTACGACGGCGTGGTGGCCAAGACGACGGAGTTCGGCGCCTTCATCACGCTCTTCCCGGGCACTGACGGCCTGCTGCACATCAGCCAGATCGCCGAGGAGCGCGTCGAGAACGTCGAGGACTTCCTCAAGCAGGGCGACCGGCTGAGGGTCAAGGTCAACGGCATCGACGAGCGCGGCAAGATCGACCTGGTGCGCCCCGAGCTGGAAGGCAAGATCGCCCCGCGCGGACCGCGCCGCGGACCGGGCGGCGACCGCGGGGAGCGGCGCGACCGTAACAGCCGCGACCGCGGCCCCCGGCGCGACCGCTTCTAAGACGAAACCAAGCAGATAGAGGAAACAGAACATGCCAGATGACGAGCGCAAGCTCAACGAGACGCGCAGAAGAAAGCGCGCCCCCGCCGCCGACACGAGCGGCCAGGAAGTCCCTGCCGCGCCACGGGCGCGGCGACCGGAAGCAAGGCAAGACGACAGGCAGGGGTCGAAGGCGGCTACCACCAAGGACCCGGCCGCCAAGGACCCGGGCGGCGCCCCACAGGCGCCGGCAGGTGACGGCGGCAGGACGCGGCGCGGGCGCCGCGGCTCTGGACGGCAGGGCGCCGGGCGCCAGGACGGACAGGCCAGTCAAGGCGGCCAGGCAGCCGTCAGGCCCGACCAGCGCGCAGGCGACGCTCCCAGGAGCGCCGGCGGCACCCAGGGCTCCGGCGCTGGCGGTGCCGCCGATGGCGACCGGAAGGCCCAGGGCGACGACAAGAAGCTGAAGGTCATCGCGCTCGGCGGCATGGGCGAGATCGGCAAGAACATGTTCGCCTTCGAGTACGACGACGAGATCCTGCTGGTCGACGGGGGCCTCGCGTTCCCGGAGACGGAGATGCTCGGCGTCGACATCATCGTGCCGAAGATCGACTGGGTCGTCGAGAACTCCCACAAGATCAAGGGCTGGGTGCTGACGCACGGGCACGAGGACCACATCGGGGGCTTGCCGTACATGATCAGGCTCCTGCCGAAGGTCCCCATGTACGGCGCTCGGCTCACGCTCGGGCTCCTGCGCGGGAAGTTCGAGGAGTTCAAGCTCAGCGAGTCCGACGTCGACCTGCGCGAGATCAGCACGGACGCGCGCGTGAAGGTCAGCAAGAGCTTCACGGTCGACTTCTTCCGCATGACGCACTCCATCCCCGACAACTCCGGCATCATCGTCCACACGCCCATCGGACGCGTGGTGCACTCGGGCGACTTCAAGCTCGACTACAACCCGGCGGACGGCAAGACGAGCCACCTCCACAAGCTCGCCCAGGCGGGCGCCGACGGCGTGCTGCTCCTCATCTCGGACAGCACGAACGCCGAGCGCCCCGGCTACACGCCGAGCGAACACGATGTGGCCATGGCGGTGGACGAGATCGTGGCCAAGGCCAAGGGGCGCGTCATCGTCACGACGTTCTCGAGCCATGTGCACCGCCTGCAGAACTTCGTGCGCATCGCCGAGCGCTACGACCGGCGCGTGGTCATGGAGGGGCGGTCGATGGTCAAGGCCATCGGCATCGCCCAGGAGCTCGGCTACCTGGAGGCCAAGCACGCCTTCGTGAGCACGGACGACCTCGGCGACATGCAGGACGACAAGGTCCTCTTCTTGTGCACCGGGTCACAAGGCCAGCCGATGGCGGCCCTCTCGCGCCTCGCCAACGGCACGCACCGGAAGATCCGCCTCAAGCCGGGCGACACAGTCATCCTCTCCTCCAACCCCATCCCGGGCAACGAGGAGGCCGTCGGGCGCGTAATCAACCAGCTCTACGCCAGCCGCGTCAACGTCCTCTACCCGCCCGCCTACAAGGTCCACACGTCCGGTCACGCCAGCCGCGAGGAGCTCAAGCTCATCCTCGACCTGACGCGCCCGAAGTTCTTCCTGCCGTGGCACGGCGAGATGCGCCACCAGGTGCACCACCAGCGCCTGGCGGACGGCATGAGCCACCCGCCGAAGAAGACGCTCATCGTCGGCAACGGCGACGTGGTCGAGCTGGGCCGCGACGACATGAAGGTGACGGGGAGCGTCGACGCCGGCGTCGTCCTCATCGACACCGTCGGCAAGGCCGGCGACGAGGTGACGGAGCCCATCATCCGCGACCGCCAGGCGCTGTCCGCGGACGGCGTCGTGGTGATCATGGCGCTCGCGAGCAAGTCGCCGACCGTCGAGGTCATCATGCGCGGCGTCGCCCAGGGCAGCAACGGCATGAAGGACGAGGTCGCGAAGATCGCGCTGGAGAGCCTGCAGCGCGGCATCCGCGAGAAGCGCCGCCTCGGCGACATCCGCGACGACATCTTCTACCCCGTGAGGCGCTACATCCGGAAGGCGACGGGGCGCAACCCGCTCATCGTGCCGACCGTGATCGAGAACTGAAGGGCGCATCGGGTCGGGCCCGGAGCGTAGGCGCCGAAGGGCGCGGCGCACCGGGCTAAGAGCGCCCGGTTACCTAGGGTTCGGCCCCGAAGGGGCGTTGGGCTATGTCCGACGCCCCTTCGCCGTTCAGGTATGCCGCCACGCGCTCGAGCGACTCCGCCAGGAGCTCCCGGCCCTGGCTGGGCAGGTCGGCCTCGTACAGGAGGGCGTTGCTCGGCCTGCGCATGGAGTCGTAACCGGCGGCCGCGACGTGCTCGCCGTGGCGGAAGAGGGTTACGGCGCGCGCCACGGGCACCTCGTAGACCGCTTCGACCTCCTCGAGTTGCAGCTGGTACTCGTTCAGCGGGCGCTCGTCGCGGGTGACGTAGACGTCCTGATGCTCGCGGTCGGTCAGCGGGACCGGCAGGTCGGGGTAGGCGCGCACGCTTACGACCGTGCCGAGGTATTCCACCTGGCCGGGCCGCAGCGTCAGGCCGAGCTCCTCCTCCGCCTCCCTCAACGAGTCGACGAACAGCTCGCCTGCGCGCACGTGCCCGCCGACGCTGACGTCGAGCTTCCCACCTTCTAGGTCCTTGTCCAGGGACCGGCGCTGCACCAGCACGAGGCCGCCGGGCCGCACCACCCAGATGTGGATGGCGCGGTGCCAGTCGCCGTCGACGTGCACCTGCGCGCGCGGCTTCGCGCGGCCGGTGTGGGCACCGGCGGCGTCGAGGACGTCGAGCGGTTCCGTGCTCGGGTCGGTCACGGGAGGATGATACAGGGCTCGGGGTGGCGGAAGCTCAAGATCCCGTCCGTTACGGACGGGATCTCGCTGGTCGGGGTGGCCGGATTTGAACCGACGACCACTTGACCCCCAGTCAAGTGCGCTACCAGGCTGCGCTACACCCCGCTATGCCCGCGGCGGCGCACGGCCTACCTGCGGGCGCCCCTGAGGGCGCAACCGCAAGTTTACGTGTGGGCCGAAGTCTTAGTCAATGCTTGTGGCCGGCATGAAGCTCGCCTGGGCGCAGCGCCATCTTGCCGCCCACGAACATCAGGGCCGCGATCGCCGTGGTGATCGGGACGGACAGGACGAGTCCGATGGAGCCGACGTAGGCCAGCACGAGGGTGTTGACCAGGGAGCCGATGTGGTCGTAGCCAACGCGCATGCCCGAGCTGTAGAGGCTGAGCGACGGCAGTTCGGGGTCGACGCGCTCCAGCTCGCGCACCGCGCTCGCGTGCACGATCGTCGTGTCGGTCAGCGCGCCGAGCACTCCGACGAGCAGGCCGCCAGCAGCAAGCCGCGCATACTCACTTGGCTGGCGCCGAAGGAGATCATCATGGCCTCCTCGGTGCCGAAGCCGGTCAGCCGAGCGAAGTGCATGACGGCGACGCCGAGGACCATCGTCACCACCACGGGGCCGAAGGTGCCGGCGATCGCGGCGGTCGTGGACCAGGTGAGGCCGTGCACGAAGTAGGTCGAGAGGAGGATGCTGCCGGCCCCCGCAAGGCTGACGAGGACGGGGCTGTCACGCACGGTGGGGTTCCGATCACGATCCGCGGGCGTGCGAGCCGTTCCGGCCGCCCCGGGGATCTCCGAGGATACGCAGGCGCAGCGGACATATGCAACCGCCCTACCTGACAGCTATCTCTACCTGCGCAGACCAGGGGTACCTCCATCCTTCACCCGCGTCCCTCGGCCGCGGACTCGTTATGGCTCATCGCGGCGGCGATCCAGTAGGCCAACTCCTCCTCGGCCGCGAGGGACTCCGTTGAGATGGTCAGCCAGCCTGGGCCCATGGTGCGGCCGGCACCCATCTCGGCTTGCCTCGCTCCGGGTCGAGCGAGCAACTCGTCATGGCGGCTCGCCGGAACGCGCACGAGCAGCTCACCGCTCCTGCTTGCGCTGACGATCATCTTCTCGTTCACCATGACCACCCGACCGCCGAACATGGCCACCTCGCGCACGGGGAGGTCGGGCGCGAGTAGGGAGCCCACGCGGAGGATCAGCTCTTCTTGGGGGGCCGTTGCCATGGGCGTGACGATATCCTCTCCGCGGGGCGGTGACGCCGGCTCGCATGGTCGAGTCGACGAGCGCCCGAGCACCGCTACCCTTTCCACCTTCCACCGCAAGAGGTATGTGGTGGCACCAGGAGGCGTGCATGGCGCTCAACATCAAGGACGCGACTACCCACCGCCTGACCCGTGAGTTGGCCGAGAGGCGCGGCACCACCATGTCCCAGGCCGTCGCGGACGCGCTGGCGGAAGCGCTGGCACGAACCTCGACACCGTCGGCGTCCCCGAAACTCTCCAGGCAGGAAGAGATCAGTCGCCGAGCCGCCAAGCTACCGGTAGTGGACACGCGGACCCCAGACGAGATCGTCGGTTACGACGCCCAAGGGCTGCCAGGTTGATCGTGCTCGACACGAGTGCGCTGGTGGCGGTCCTGACCGCCGGGCAGGTCGAAGAACCTGAGCGTCTCGAGCGTGGCGCCCGGCACGCGCTCGCGACTCCCCGATATGGCATACTTGGCCGCCGATGACCACCTTCGACACGATCGTGATCGGCGCCGGCGTGATCGGCGCCGCGGCCGCCCGCAGGCTGGCCCTGGACGGTAGCGTCCTCGTCCTGGAGCAGCACGAGCTCCTGCACGAGCGCGGCTCGTCGCACGGCGGCTCCCGGATCTTCCGCCATGCGTACGTCGACGAGCTGCACACGCGCCTGGCCGTGCGGGCAGACCCGCTGTGGGGCGAGCTGGAGGCCGAGACGGGCGAGCGGCTCCTCTTCCGCACGGGCGGCGTCGACCTCTTCGCGCAGGAAGACGAGGACGCCGGGGCCATGCTGGCCTCGCTGGCGGCCGCCGGCAGCCCGGGCGAGCGCCTGAGCCGAGCCGACCTGGCGGCGCGCTTCCCCATCTTCGACGTCCCCGACGGCACGCACGCCGTCTACCACCCCGCCTCCGCGGTCCTGCCCGCCACGCGCGCGGTCGCCGCCCTCCTCCGCTCGGCGGCCGCCCGCGGCGCCGAGCTGCGCGAGCGCGAGCCCGTGCTCGAGGTGCTCCCGAGCCCGAGCGGCGTGGAGGTGAGGACGTCTCGCAAGACCTACGCGGCCGGGCGGCTCGTCATCGCGGCCGGCGCCTGGCTCGGCCGCCTGGCGGCAGACCTGCGGTTGCCGCTGGTCGTGGAGCAGCAGCAGGTCGTCTACCTGCCGACCAAGCGGAACACCGACCGGCAGGATGCCGACCGGCAGGATGCCGGCGCCTACCTCGTCGGACGCATGCCCGTCTTCATCGAGCGCCGCGCGAACCAGATCGACGGCATCTACGGCCTGCCCGCCTTCGAGTACCCGCACGCCGTCAAGGTCGCGCACCACGACCGAACGACACCCTTGAAGAGCGCCGACGAGCGCGACTTCGCGCTCGACCAGGCGCGCGCGGCCGACACGGTCGCGGCGGCGACGCGGCTCCTGCCGGGCCTAGGCGACACCCCTATCGCCAGCACCACCTGCCTCTACACGCGGACGCCGGACGAGGCCTTCATCCTCGACCGCCACCCGCTGCACGCGAACGTCGTGCTCCTGGGCGGCGGGTCGGGGCACGCGTTCAAGTTCGGACCGCTGTTCGGCGAGTTGGCGGCCGACCTGCTTGCCGGCGCGCCCGCCATACGCGAGTTCCGCGCGGACCGCTTCGGCTGAGCCGGCTCACACCGCCGACGGGTCGTACGCCGCGCTCTGGTGCCTGAAGTACGTGTCGTACAGCTCGGCGTAACGCCCGCCCCGGGCCAACAGCTGCTCGTGCGACCCCTGCTCGACTACGGCGCCCGCCTCCAGGACCAGGATGCGGTCGGCTGAGCGCACGGTCGAGAGCCGGTGGGCGATCACGATCGCCGTGCGCCCCGCCAGGACCTCGTCGAGGCCCTCCTGGATCTGCGCCTCGGTCAGCGGGTCGACGCTGGCCGTCGCCTCGTCGAGGATCAGGATGCTCGGGTCCTGCAGGAGCACCCGCGCCATGGCGACGAGCTGACGCTGGCCCATCGACACGCCCCTGCCACCCTCGCCGACGTCCGTGTCGAGCCCGTACGGGAGCGCCCCCAACCAGTCTCCCCCGCCGATGCGCGCGGCGGCGGCCAAGACCTCGGCGTCCGCGGCACCTTCCTTGCCGTAGCCGATGTTGTCACGCACCGTCCCGCTGAAGAGGAACGGGGTCTGCTGGACCACGCCGAGCTGACGCCGGTAGCTCGCCAGGTCGAGAGTGCGGATGTCGCGCCCGTCTATCGTCAGGCGCCCGCCCTGGAACTCGTAGAACCGCGCCACGAGCTTGCCTATGCTCGACTTGCCCGCGCCCGTGTGGCCGACGAGCGCGACGGTCTCCCCCGCCTCGATCGTGAGGTCGAACCCCTCAAGGACGAGCTCCTTGTCGCTGTAGCCGAAGTCGACGCCCTCGAACCGGATGCGCCCGGCCACCCGCTCCGACGGGACGGCACCCGTCTGCACCACGCGCGCCTCGGCGTCGATGAGCGCGAAGACGCGCTCGCTGGCGGAGAGCCCGAGCTGGAACTGGCTCCAGAACGACGCGATCGAGGTGAGGGGAAACCAGAAGAGGCCCACGACCTGCACGAACAGGAACCACTCGCCGGCCGTGATGCTGCCGTCAAGCGCGCGTAGCCCGCCGAAGTAGACGATGAGCGCGGTGCCGACACCGCCGACGATGCCAAGGACCGGGAAGATGGACGAGAAGATGTAGCCCTGCAGGAGGTTGAGGCGGTAGGACTGGTCGTTGACGCCGAGGAACAGGCGGTAGACGGCGTGCTCCTGCCGGAAGGCCTTCGCGACCGAGATGCCGGTGAGCGACTCCTGCACGTTCGCGTTCACTTCCGCGAGGACGCGCCGCGCCTGCACGGTGACCACGCGGGCGATGTGCCTGAACGCTAGCGCGATGCCCACCACGACGGGCGCGATGGCGAGGGCGATGAGCGCGAGGCGGGCGTCGATGTAGAGCAGGATGCCGAGGAGGATGGCGACCTGCAGCACCTGGCTGATCAGGTTGAGGGTCAGCGTGACCACGTTCGAGAAGTCCTGAGTGTCGGACGTTACGCGGCTGACGATGCGCCCGGTCGAGAACTCGTCGTAGAACGACATGTCGCGCTGCATAACGGCCTCGAAGGCGTCGTAACGCAGCTCGAGCACCACGTCGCCGACGGCGCGCGCCGTCAACCACTGACGCAGGAAGTTGAGGCCCCAGGAGAGCGCCCCCGCCAGCGCGAACGCCACCACGAGCCAGCCCGTGCGATCCCACAGCTCGCGGCGCATGTCCGCGGCCGCCGCCAGGCCGTCGATGCCGGCGGACACGAGCACGGGCAGGGTGGCGTCCAGCGCCGCGGCCACGAGCACCGCCACCCCGACGATGAGCATGATGGCGAGGTGCGGCCTGAAGTACTTGACGATGCGCCTGACGAGCTGGCCGTCCGTGTACTCGCGGTCGTAGCCTTCGGCCGAGAGTCCGTCCATGACGAAGCCCATCAGTCCTGCCTCGCGAAGATGCGCCGGTAGCGGTCGCTACTGGCCAGGAGCTCCTGGTGGTCGCCGCGCGCCACTACCCTACCGCCGTGCATGAGGAGCACGAGGTCGGCACGGCGGATCTGCGCGAGGCGGTGCGTGATCATCAGGGTGGTTCTGCCCGCCAGAACGGCGTTGATGGCGCGCTGGATGGCGTCCTCCGTGGCGCTGTCGATGGCGCTCGTCGAGTCGTCGAGTATCAGGATGCGCGGGTCCGTCAGGAGCGCCCGCGCGATGGCAAGGCGCTGCCTCTGACCGCCGGACAGCGTCGCGCCGCGTTCGCCGATGACGGTGTCGTACCCTTCCGGCAGCGCCATGATGAACTCGTGCGCCTGCGCGGCCTTGGCCGCCTCGACCACGCGCTCGCGCGTGGCGACCTCCCCGAGCCCGAAGGCGATGTTCTCGGCCACGGAGCGGGAGAAGAGGAAGACGTCCTGCTCGATGACGGAGACCTGCGAGCGCAGGGCCTCGAGGTTCCAGTCGCGTGCGTCGACGCCGTCGATGAGCACGCGGCCTTGCGTCGGGTCGAAGATGCGGTTGACGAGCTTGGTGATGGAGCTCTTGCCCGACCCGGTCTGCCCGACGACCGCGACGGTCTGGCCGGGCGCCACCTCGAACGAGACGTCCTTGAGCGCCTCCTTCGCGTCGGCCGCGCCCTCGTAGGCGAAGGTCACGCCGTCGAAGGCCAGGGCGCCCGCGATGCGCGCGTCATGGCCGGAGGCGTTCTCGTCCATCTCGACCTCGGCCGTGATGAGCTCGAGGATGCGCCTGGCGCCGGCCATGCCCATCTGCACGAGGTAGAAGGTGAAGATCGAGATGAAGGCCGGGAAGCGCATGACAGCCATGAGACCCATGAAGGCGACGAGGTCGCCCGTGGAGATCGCGCCGTGCGCAAGCAGGTAGAGGCCATGGGCGAACGCGCCGGCGACGGCCAGGCCGATGAGCAGGAGGGGCAGGTAGCGCGCCTGCACGAGCCCGGCCTTCACGAAGTAGTCGCGGAACGCCTTGGCGTTGCGCGCGAACGCGAGGCGCTCTGCGTCCTCGCGCACCGTGGACTTCACGACCATGATGCCCGTGATGGTCTCGTTGAGCGCCGCGTTCAGGACGCCGAACTGCTGGCGCTGCGCCGTCGAGACGGGCTCGAGCTGCCGCATGTACGAGCGCAGGGCGAAGTAGAAGGACACGACGAACAGGGCGGGCGCGAGGAGCAGGCGGACGTCGATGAGCGCGATGAACACCAGCGGCGTCACGAGGCTGGCGAGCGACTCCGTTATCAGGGCCACCCCCGGGTTCATCATCGGGTTGAGCTGTCGCACGTCGTTCGCGGCCCGCGCCATCACGTCGCCCACGCGGTTGCGGTTGTGGAACGTCTGGCTCTTGCCGAGCAGCGCCACGTAGAGCTCGTGGCGCGCATCACGCTCGAGCCGCTGGCCGAGGGTCTCGACGGAGAAGCTCATGGCCAGGTCGAGAACCCCGCGCGCCGCGACGAGCCCGAGGATGAGGAGCCCGACCCTCAGCAACGCGCGCGCGTCGGCCTGGCCAGCGATGACGAGGTCGAAGGCATCGCCGGTCACGCGCGGGATGATCGAGACGAGCACGTTCGTGCCGACGGCGCACGCCAGGAAAGCGAACAGGAGCGGCCAGAACTGGAGGAGGTGCGAGAGCACCCACCTGAACGGGCTGCGGCGGTCGTACTCCCGCAAGCCGGCCACGGCGAACTCGCCCTGCGCCTGCGAGCCTGGCGCCTGCGAGCCCGGCGACTGGGTGCCCTGGCCTCTGAGAGTCGTGGTCGAGATAGCCATCGGCTGCGGCCCTCCGAAGGCCGGCAACCAGTCTAGACCGGAACGCGCGGTTCGAAGCTACAGGGGTTCTCGTCCGGCGGCGGAGCGTCCTACCCCGAGGAGCGCCACTACGAGCGCGAGCGCCAGTAGGGCGCTGCCGGTCCAGAGAGCGCCGGTCGCCCCGCCGAGGGCCTCGCCGATCGCGCCCGTGAGGGCCGGGCCCAGGGCCTGACCGGCGGCGAACGCGGCGGTGGACAGCCCCATGGCCCGTGGCCAGGCGCCGGCCGGTAGGCGCACCCTGATCAGGACGGTGATCGCCGTGATGACCCCGAGGAACGAGATCCCGAAGACGAGCGCCGAGACGTGTGGAACCGCGGCGACGAGCGGGGGCAGGCTCGAGACGAGGAGGGTGAGGAGAACGGCGACCTGCGCCAGCGGACCCCCGAGCCGCCCCGACAGGGGCCCCCACACGGGACCGTTGAGGACGGCGCCGAGCCCGAGGACGAGCCAGAACGGACCGGTGGCCACCCGCAGGTCGGTGGTCACGAACGTCATGTACGCGATGTAACCGGCGCCGTAGAGCCCGTAGCTGATCAGCGCCGCGACGACGGGGCGCAGGCTGCCCTCTCCCGCCGCCACCGGCGGCGCGGGTTCGCGAAGCCGCGACCGCGCGCAGAGGCTCGCCGCGACGAGCGCCGAGGCGAGCAGCCCCAGCCACAGCCACCCGGTCCGCCAGTCGTCGGCGATGGGCAACACGGCGGTGGAGACAGCCATGCCGACGCCGATGCTGCCGAAGTAGAGCCCGAGGCTCAACGCCCTACCGCCCGCCGCCATGACCAGCGCCGCGCCACCAACGAACACGACGGCGCCGAGCACCCCTTGGACGAACCGCAAAGCTGCCACGGCCCAGAACGGCGGGGCGGAGGCGAGCGCCAGGAGCGTCAGGCACTGCAGGACCGCCGCCAGGTAGAAACCCCTCCGGTGGCCGGCGGCTCGCAAGACGCGGTGGCTGACGAGCGCTCCGAGGAGGTAGCCGCCCGTGTTGGCACTCCCAAGGAGCCCGGCCTGGGTAAGGGTCAAACCGAGGCCGGTCAACATGTCGGGCAGCACCAGGGCATAGGCGAACCGACCCACCCCGACCGCGGCCGCGGGACCGAGGCCGAGCATGACGGCGACGACCAGCGTGCTCACAGGCTCCCCGCGCGCTGCAGGTGTTGGCGATGTCACGTCCCAGACGGTATCAGGTCGGACTACAATGGCGCATCAACTCCCCCTTCGCCCGAGAGGAACCTGCAGATGCGCGTCGCGTGTAAACTCATCACCCTGGTGCTACTCGCCACGAGCGCGGCCGCGCTCGCTCAGACGATGCCGCGAGAGACCCGTCTCGCGATCCTGCAGGCAGTCGTGCAGATCGTCCCTTACGACACGGCCGCCGACGACCTCGTTGATTGGTCCGGCTCCGGCACCATCATCAGCCCGTCCGGCTACATCCTCACCAACTTCCACGTCGCCGGCGACCTCACCACCCGTCGCAGCTACGAGTGGCACACCATCTGGATCACTGACCCAGAGTTCACGGACCAACCGCCCGAGTTCTACTTCTGGGCGCAGTACGTGGCCGGCGACCCGACCCACGACCTCGCGCTCCTCAAGATCGTCGAGTGGTACGACGAAGAGCCAGTGGCGGACGACGTCGTGTTCCCCCACGTTCAGGTCGGCGACTCGAACACCCTCATCCCAGGCGATCCCATCACCATCGTCGGCTACCCCGGCATCTCGGGCTCCACCATCACGTTCACGGCCGGCCTCATGTCCGGCTGGGTCGGCGAGAACTTCGAGAGCGGCGGCAAGCAGTGGATCAAGACCGACGGGAAGATCTCCCACGGCAACTCGGGCGGCGGCGCGTTCGACGAGAACGGCTACCTGATCGGCGTCCCGACCGCCGGACGCACGGTCAAGTACGACGACCTCGACGTCGAGGAGCAGGCGTACGTCAGGCCGATCAGCCTCGGTTGGGCCCTGATCGGGCCCAACGTGCCAGACGTCGCGCGCGCCGGCTCCAGGGCGCCCGTGGCGCAACCGGGCAACACGCAGTCGAACACCCAGACCAGCAACGAGCCGGCGGCCCCGAGCGAAAGCGGGGTCGGGCCGTGCGACTTCTGTTACGTGCAGGAGCTCAGTCTCGGCGACAAGGTGACATACACGATCGGCGGCGTGCCCGACTACATCAACTTCCACTCCTACAGCGTGAACGTGCCGGCCGGCACGCCCGAGCTGACGGTCCTGCTCGACTCCGAGGGCGACCTCGACATCGCCATCAAGTTCGGCACGCCCATCGAGTCGTGGGGCGACGACGGCGACTGGGAGTACCGTGACATCACGGAGGCTCCGGGCGGCGCCTTCACGATCTCGCTGCCGAGCCCGGGTGAATGGCATATCGACGTCATCCAGTACTACGAGGACCGCAGCACGAACTACACCCTCTCGGTCCGGTAGGGCCCGGTCTCGGGTCCCGCCGACCACCCCCGCCGGGTGGAAGGCTAACGGCTGCCGGGCCACCTAACCTCGCTCACGAGGCCCACCTGTTATCATCGGTCGCGCTCCTTGGAACAGTACGAGGAGCGCGACCTTCGCGTGCGCCCGTAGCTCAGTTGGATAGAGCGGGGGACTCCTAAGCCCTAGGCCACAGGTTCGACTCCTGTCGGGCGCACCACCTCCCCTGCCACCTCCCACGCCTCCCTCTCCGCCAGCGGGGGAGTCATGGGGGTCGCACGTCCGGCGACCGACCCAGGCACGGTCGCCAGGCAGGGCACGAACCGGTAGGTGCATCTTGCGCAGACTCGTCCTCACCGCCTCGCTCCTCGCGGCGCTCACCGCGCCGCTCCTGCTGCTCCCGACCGCCTCGGCCGCCTCGGAGCTCGTCGTCGGCCTCATCGCCTCACGTACGCTCGCGCCGGGCGCCGCTCAGACGCTCGTCGGCACGGCCTGGGCCGCCGAGGTGCGCGCCGGAGGCGGGGTCTTCGGCGTGCCCGTAAAGCTCCTGATAGCGGACGACGGCGGCGACCCCCGGCGGGCGGCGGAGCTCGCCGAACGGCAGATCGCGAACGGCGCCCTGGCCCTCGTCTGCTGCACCACGGCGGCCGCCAGCCGCGCGGTGGCCGCCGTCGCCGAGACGGCCGGCGTCACGCTGCTGGCACCCGCCCCGTTCGAACCGGCGAGCCAACCGAACTACTGGGCGTTCTCGCTCGCGCCCTCGGACACGGACGCGTTGGCGGCCATCGTGGCCGACGCTTACCGCGACGGGCGGTCGTCGCTCGCCCTCCTCGCGCCCGATCTGCCCCTCTCCGCCGCGGCCAGCGATCAGCTCGTCGCCCTGGGCGCCATCGTCGGCATCAGGCTCGTCGCCGACGAGCGCTACCCGGCGGGCCAGACCGAGCTGCGGCCCGAGGCGCTCCTGGTAGCGAGCGCTCGGCCCGGCGCGGTGGTCGTCTGGGGCTTCGCGGACGACCTGGAGACCGCCGTCTCGGCCTTGCGGCGCCGGGGTTACGAGGGCGACACCTACGGCCGGAGCCTGCCGTTCTACCCCGGAGGCGAGCCGCCGACCGGAGCGCGCGTCGCAGGCATGCTCGTGGCGGCTCCCCCCGCCGCAGCGCTGTCAGGCGACCGCGGCCTCGCGCGGTCGCTCGACGACCCCGAGGCCGTCGGACCGTGCACCGCCGCCGCGATCAAGGACGCCGCGCGGCTGGCCGCCGTCCCCGGCGCCGCGCGCAACGCGCTCGTCACCGCGCCCGTGCTCGCGGGGCTCGATCTCATCCGATCCGCGTTCGAGCAGGTCCTAGCGCTCCAGATCCCGACGAGCGACGAGGGCGTCCTGCGCCAGGCCGTGAGGGACGCCCTGGTCGGTCTCCCGCCGACCTGCACGGGCGCCGGCAGCCTTGACCTCGAGGACGGTCGCGCGAGCGCGGTCCAGCCGCGCGGTCTCGCGCTCGTCGAGGTAACACAGACCGGTCTGACCGCGCCCTGACGCCACCCCGAGCAGTCTACAGACCGGTCTATCTAGGACCTTCGCCACACGCGCTCGGGAGGATCGGGGCCTGCAGAGTACACTCTAGGCAATGACCGAGCGCATCCAACCCCTCAAGTACGAGTTCGAGACGCTGGAGCGCAGCCTCTCGGACCCGACCCTCCTGGCGGACGCCACCGAGTACCGACGGGTGCTCAAACGCTACGGCGAGGTGAAGAGCATCCTTGCTGCGGCCGCGGACGTGGCCCGCCTCGAGCACCAACTGGACGGCCTCGCCGAGCTGCTGTCCGATCCCGACCTCAGGACCGAGGCGGAAGACGAGGCGGAGCGCCTGGAGGAGTCTGTCGCCAAGCGCAGGGCCGAGCTCGCGGACCTCCTCACGCCCCGCGACCCGTTCGACGACAAGGACGTCATCGTCGAGATCCGAGCGGCGGCGGGCGGCGACGAGGCCTCGCTCTTCGCCAGGGAGATGCTGGGCATGTACTTGCGTTACGCGAGCGGCCTCGCCTTCAAGACCGAGGTGCTCGACTCCCACCCGACCGAGGTGGGCGGGCTAGCGAAGGTGTCGTTCGCCGTGACGGGCGCGGGTGTCTACCGTGCCTTCAAGTTCGAGTCGGGCGTGCACCGCGTCCAGCGCGTGCCCGCGACGGAGGCGCAGGGGCGCATCCATACGAGCACGGTGACCGTGGCTGTCCTACCCGAGGCAGACGAGGTGGACGTCGCACTCTCCCCGAGCGACTACCGCGTCGACGTCTACCGCTCGAGCGGGCCGGGCGGGCAGTCGGTGAACACGACGGACTCGGCCGTCAGGGTCACGTACCACCCTGGCGAGGCCGACGAGATCATCGTGACCTGCCAGGACGGCAAGTCGCAGATCAAGAACAAGGAGCGCGCCCTCACGGTCCTGCGCTCGCGGCTCCTGGAGCGCGAGCGGGAACGCGCGATGAGCGAGGCGCGCGAGGCGCGGCTCGTGCAGATCGGCACGGGCGACCGCTCCGAGCGCGTCAGGACCTACAACTTCCCGCAGTCACGCGTCACCGACCACCGCATCGACTTCACCACCCACGACCTCGCGGGCGTGCTGGCTGGCGAGCTCGAGGACCTCACGGCCGCCCTCCAGGCCGAAGAGCGGGCCAGGCTCACGCTCGAGGCCGCGCACGCGGGTGGCGACGCCCTCGCCGAACGGCTGGGCGCTCGTGGCGCGGCGTGAGTTCGTCGTTGCCGCGGCCATCCTGCTCGACCCGTCCGGTCGAGTACTGCTCGTAGGCAACGACTGGCAAGGGCACGGCCGGGTCCGGTACACGCTCCCTGGCGGGGTGGTGGAGCGCGGCGAGTCCACGCTCGACGCCCTGGTCCGTGAGGTCAAGGAAGAGACCGGCCTCGAGATAACGAGCGTGAAGGGCTTGGCGTACGCGGTCCACGTGGAGGACAGGCGCCGCAACGACCGCGCCGTGTCGTTCGCGTTCTTGGCTGAGTACCAGGGGCTCCTCAACCCGCGCGACCCGGACGGGTTCATCGTGGAGGCGCGCTTCTTCCCGGTCGAGGAGGTCGCCATGATCGTCCCCATCCCGCCGCTACGCGACCCGCTCGTGACGTACCTGCGCGAGCGCGTGCCGGGGCGCTTCTACGCCTACGGCGGCTGGGACGGCCGGGCGCTGCAGAAGGCCTGACGCTCGTCAGCACCGCACGTTGGCCGGCCTGGCAGGCGCACGGCCATAGGGCCCAGCGACGAGATAGGCGGCGCACGCGCTCTGGCGGGCGCCGCCCCGTCGCCTAGGAGGCGCGCCTCAGAGGTTCTCTACGAGCGCCTCGCCGAACTCGCTGCACTTGAGGAGCATGGCGCCTTCCATGAGCCGGTGGAAGTCGTACGTCACGCGCTTCTGTCCGATCGTCTCGCTCACGGAGCTGAGCACCATGTCGGCGGCCTCGGTCCAGCCCAGGTGACGCAGAAGCATCTCGCCGGAGAGGATCACGGAGGACGGGTTCACCTTGTCCTGGCCCGCGTACTTGGGGGCGGTCCCGTGCGTCGCCTCGAAGACGGCATGGCCCGTGAGGTAGTTGATGTTCGCGCCGGGCGCGATCCCGATGCCGCCCACCTGGGCGGCGAGCGCGTCGGACAGGTAGTCGCCGTTGAGGTTGAGGGTAGCGATGACGCTGTACTCGCTGGCGCGCGTAAGGACCTGCTGCAGCATGGCGTCGGCGATGACGTCGTTGAGGACGATGTCGCGGCCCGTGCGCGGGTTCTTGAAGGTGCGCCACGGCCCGCCGTCGAGGAGCGTGGCCCCGAACTCGCGGTCGGCGAGCTCGTAGCCCCAATCGCGGAACGCCCCTTCGGTGAACTTCATGATGTTGCCCTTGTGGACGAGCGTGACGGTGGGCTTGTCGTTGTCGATGGCGTACGCGATGGCGGCGCGCACTAGCCGCTCCGTGCCCTCGCGCGACACGGGCTTGATGCCGATGCCGGAGGTGGCCGGGAAGCGGACCTTGTCGTACGCCTTCGGGAACTCGCGCTTGAAGAGCTCGAGGAAGCGCGCCGCGTCGTCGGTGCCCTCGCGGAACTCGATGCCGGCGTAGATGTCTTCCGTGTTCTCGCGGAAGATGATCATGTCGACGTCCTCAGGGCGCTTGACGGGGCTGGGCACGCCGGTGAAGTACTGCACGGGCCGTACGCAGGCGTAGAGGTCGAGGAGCTGGCGGATGGCGACGTTGATGCTACGGATACCACCGCCGACCGGTGTCGTCAGGGGGCCCTTGATGCCGACCAGGTACTCGCGGATGGCGTCGACCGTCTCGTCGGGAAGCCAGACCTGCTCGCCGTAGACCTCGTTGGCCTTGTCGCCGGCGAACACTTCCATCCAGGCGATGGCGCGCCTGCCCCCGTACGCCTTGGCCACGGCGGCGTCCAGCACGCGTTGGGAGGCGCGCCAGATGTCCGGGCCCGTGCCGTCGCCCTCGATGTACGCGACGATCGGCCGGTCGGACACTTGCAGCTGGCCGTCCTGCAGGACGATGCGGTCCCCTTCCGGGACCTTGATGTGGCGGTAGCTCATGCGCTTCCTCTTCCGTGAGCCCAGGCCCCGCCGTCGACGGCGCCCATGGGCCACCCAAGCAACTGATCGCCTCTCGCCTCTGGCATGGAACTTAGGACCCGGCGGCGTGCGTCGCAGGCGAGTTTACCACGGTGCCCGGACCGCTCCGGACGCCGCGGGCGGCGCGGGGCGTAGCCGGTCCGCCGAGGAGCGCGCGCCGCGACGGCTAGACTGGCGGGTCGATGGTGCCTGACGTCCACGAGACCCGGATCTCCGCCCTGCTCGGCGCGCCGCTGCCGGAGGCGTTCTACCGCCGCTCGGCGGACGAGGTGGCGCCCGACCTCCTCGGCGCCTACCTCGCCGTGCACCCGGCCGGCCAAGCCCCACGGGTGGGGCGCGTCGTCGAGGTCGAGGCCTACGTCGGCGAGGAGGACGCGGCCTGCCACGCCCACAAGGGCCGGACGAGGCGCACCGCCACCCTCTACGGCCCGCCCGGCACCGCGTACGTCTACCTCGTGTACGGCATGCACGAGCTCTTCAACATCGTCTGCCAGCCCGAAGGCGTGCCGCACGCGGTCCTCGTGAGGGCGGTCGAGCCCGTCGCGCCAACTGGCGCCGACCCGCGCGCCGCCAACGGGCCGGGCAAGCTCACGCGTTTCCTGCGCATCGACCGCGGCCACGACGGCGGCTCGCTCCTCGCGCCCCCGATAACGCTGCACCCAGGACCCGCGCCACGGCGCACGGTGATCACGCCGCGCGTGGGCGTAGCCTACTCCGGGCGCTGGGCTAGCGCCCCGTTGCGCTACTACGACGCGGACAGCCCGGCCGTCTCCCGGCCGCCCAAAGGGCGCGTCGGGAGCGGCTAGCCGTTCTCGACCTCCCCCTTGAACTCCTCCTTGGGAGTGAGGGTGCGGTCGCGCACCCCTTGTACGAACGGCTCGACGTGGATGGTGACCACGAGGTCCTCGAGTGCGGCGTGGATGGCGTCCTCCACTCTCCCGACCAGGTCGTGGGCCTCCTTGACGGTCAGCTTCGGATCAACGAACAAGTCGACCTCGGCGAAGCTCGCATGCCCGGAGCGCCGCGTCCGCAGGCGGTGGAAGCCGAGGACGCGCCGGTCGGCTTCCAGCACGGCGAGGATCTTCGCCTCCTCCCGCTCGGGGAGGCGCTCGTCGAGGAGCCGCGAGAGCGCCTGGCGCATGACGCGCACGCCGACCACCACGATGTTGGCGGCCACGATGAGGGCGACTAGCGGGTCGAGAGGCTGCCAACCCGTGAGCGCCACCAGCAGCACGCCGACCACCACGCCGAGCGAGGTGTAGACGTCCGTGAGGATGTGGCGAGCGTTGGCCGCGAGGGCGTCGGAGCGCTCCTTGCGCGCCACGGACAAGAGGTAGACGGCCAGGAGGCCGTTGAGCACGGCGGCGAGGACGGAGACGCCGACCCCAAGGGCGACGTTGGTGAGCGCCTCCGGGGCCAGGAGGCGTCCTACGGCGCTCCACGCGATGACCCCGGCCGCGACGATGATGAGGGCGGCCTCCAGCACGCTCGAGAGGTATTCCGCCTTGGCGTGCCCGTACGGGTGGCGGTAATCCGGTGGCGCCACCGAGACGCCGAGCGCCACGAGGAGGACGACGGCGGCCACGAGGTTGACCAACGACTCCGCCGCGTCGGAGAGGAAGCCGACCGAGCCGGTCGCCAGGTACGCGGAGAACTTCAGGCCGAGGATGAGCACGGCGCCGGCCAGGCTCACCCAGGCGGCCCGGCCGCGACGCCCGCGCGGCGCCACGGCCGTCTGCGCCTCCGTTCCGGGCGCCGCGGCTCCCGGTGCCGCGTGCGGACCGGCGCCGGCAGGGGCTTCCGCCGTCATGTCAGGTCGGTTCGCCCTCGTCGCCGGCGTCGCTCGTCCAGCCGGCGTCCTCGTAGCGCGCGGCTCCGTCCTCGCCGTCTTCCACGGCCTCGTCGTCCGCCGCTTCGTCCCCCCAGGCGTCCATGAGCTCCTCCGGGACGTCACCGCGCTCCATGCGCGCGAGGAGTTCGGCCAGCTCGTCGCCCTCGAAGTCCGTCACGGTCTCGGCGATGACGGCCATGGCGCGCTCGCCATCCGCCTCGGGCACCAGGACGTACGTCGCCTGGGCCGAGGTGAGGCCGAGGTGGGAGAGCACGTCCGTGAACGACTCCGCGCCCCGGATCGTGGTGATCATGCCCTCGTCCTCGAGGATGGTGGCGACCATCTCGGCCAGCGGCATGGCCGGCGCCACGTCGACGATCGTCCAGCGGTCACCGTTGATGAGGACCTTCTCACCCTTCATGCTGCCTCCCCGTTCTTCGGGCGCGCGAGGTATGCCTTGGCGAACTCGGCATAGGCGCGCCGGGCGGCGTGCAGGTCGGCGACGGCCACGCTCTCGTTCGTGGTGTGCGCCAGCTCCTCCTCGCCTGGCCCGAAACCGATGACTGGCGCCCCGCGCCGCGCCAGGCTCGGCGCGTCGGTGCAGAACCACCACACGTCTTCCTCGAAGCGCCTGCCGACGGCCGCGAGGGCGCGCCCGAACGCCTCACGCGCCACGCGGACGGCTTGGGCGTCCGGGTCGGCCAGGTACGCCGCCGTCGAGCGCAGCGCGTCCGCGCCGCCCCTCCCGCTGTCCGCGATCCGCACGATGATGCGCTCGTCGTGCGCGATGGAGTGTAGCCGCTCGACGACCTCGGCGGGCCCCTCGCCGGGCACCGACCGGTAGTCGACCGTGAGGACGGCGGAGCCGGGGACGACGTTGGTCGAGTCGGACGGCGAGCTGATGACGCGCGTCGGCGTCGCGCTGGAGCCGCCCAACGCTCCCCCGCGCGGCAGCTCGAGCCCCTCGAGCGCGAGGACGTAGCGGGCGACGTGCGCCAAGGCGTTCTCGCCGAGTGAGGCCCGCGCCGCGTGCGCGATGGCACCCGGGAACACGATCTCGACGACGCTAGCGCCGCGGTGACCGAGCATCATGCGGCACTTGCTCGGCTCGCCGAGGACCACCGCGTCGTAACCGAGCGTGGCCGCGAGGTGCCTGGCCCCGAGACCGCCGACCTCCTCCTGGACGACGCCACTGACGATCAGCGTGCCCTGGAAGCCGGCCGCGGCGGCGTCCGAGGCCGCCATGACCATGCAGGCGAGCGCGCTCTTCATGTCGCAGGCGCCGCGCCCCCAAAGGCGGTCGTTCACCACGGCGCCGGAGAGCGGCGGGTAGGGCCACAGGTCGGGGTCTCCGACCGGCACAGTGTCGATGTGGCCGTTGAGCATCAGCGTTCTGCCTTCGCCCCGGCGGATCACACCGATGGCGTTGCCGACCTCGTCGAGGTAGGCCTCGTCGAAGCCGTTCGCCTCGAACGCCTCGAGCATCACGGCGGCGGCAGGCCCTTCCTTGCCGGTCTGGCTCGGCGCCTTGATCAACTCGGAAGCGAGGGAGACGAGAGGGTCTTGCATCCGGCCATCATACGAATAATCGCAGCGGCGCCGGACGGCGGGTCATATGCTGGCTACCGAGATGACCAGCGCTACCGCTCTGCCCGCCGGCGCGTGGGCTTGCCCCGCGTGCGGGCAGGTGAACCTCGCGGGCGTCACCTGCGAGGCGTGCGGCATCGCGCTTCGGTCGCTGGACGACCCACCGCTCGACATCCCGTACCGCCCGCGCCTCACCCGGCTCCCGAGCTTCTGGCTGGCGCTCGTCTGGGCGTTGGCCGCCATCGGCGGGCTCGCCCTGTGGCTCTCCCCGGTCGCCAGGAGCAACGTCGGCAACCTCTTCCTCGTCGGCGAGGTGGTCGCGTCGGGGGCGGCCGCCTTCTCGTCGCTCTTCACGGCGTTGTGGCAGCGGGTGTTCAACCAGCTCGAGGTGGTCGTCCCGCCGCACGTCAGGAGCGGTGAGGAGCTGAACGTGGAAGTGCGCCTCGTCCCGTACGCGACGGTGGCCCGCGTCTCCGTCGACGTGCGGCTCGTGGATCGCTTCTACGTCAAGGTCGACGACCGGGTCGAGACCGCCAAGCGCGAGTTGGGAAGCACGAGCCTGCTGAGGCGCGGCAGACTGCGCGGACGCCGGCTCACGAGCCTGTCGGCGCGGTTCGTCGCGCCGTTCCCCGCCACCACGCACCAGAGTTTCCAAGTGGACGTCATGGCGGACCTGCTCAACATCCTGGCGTTCGCGATCCCGGCCCTACGCTGGCAGGCCCGCAACCTCAAGGAACATGGCGGCTACTACGTCGAGGCGGTCGTGCGCGTCGGGCCGCTCACCAGGCGCTACCACAAGCGCGTGCTCTCCTACCTCGTCGGTGAGCGGCTCTACGTCGGCTGAGCCCGGGAGCGTGCCGCGAAGCTCCTTACCTACTCGACGTCGCCGAGCCACCTGTAGCGCCGCAGGTCGACGCGGTCGTCGCTGACCTCGACCCCCTCTGAGCGCAGCAGCGCGACCTGCAGCTCGCCGGAGCCGACCTTGTACGTCGAGATGCCGCCGCTGGCGTTGATGACGCGCTGCCACGGCACGTCGTCGACCTCGCCGCCGCGTAGCCCGTAAAGGATCGCTCCCACCTGCCGCGCGTGGTTCGGCCTGCCCGCCAGGAGGGCCACCTCGCCGTACGTCGTCACCCTGCCGGCGGGAACGGCCCGCACGACCCGCAGGACCGCCTCCCTGAAACCTTCGTCCATGCTCGATGCTAACGCCCTTAGACGTGCCGTGGAGCGTGTCGGCGCGGCCCGCGTCCGTTATCCTCTCTCTCGGAGGCGCTGGTGCTGACGTTGACGGTGCAGGTCGCCAGTTACGTGTTCCTGGTCGGCGTGCTGCTGCTCTTCTCGAGCGCCGCGCCGAAGGTGCGCGAGAGGTTCCCGCGCGGCTTCGCCATCGGGTCGCTACTCGCGTTGGGCAGTGTCCTGCTGGTCCTCGTCGGGGCGCTGGTGTTCCGCTGAGGCGTTCGGCGAGGCGATTGGAGCGGCAGTTGCGAGCACACGTCATCACCTTCGGGTGCCAGATGAACGAGTACGACACCCACACCATCCAGTCGGAGCTGGTGGCCGGTGGGCACGAGCTCGCCGCGCACCCTGCCGACGCCGACCTGCTGCTCCTCAACACCTGCGCCGTGCGCGGCAAGCCGGTCGAGAAGGTGGTCAGCGTGCTCGGCGACCTGCGCAAGCAGCGCTCCGAGGGGCGCGACGTTACCGTGGGGTTGATGGGCTGCCTCGCCCAGTTGGAGGAGGGGCGCGAGGTCGCGCAGAAGTTCGGCGTCGACCTCCTCGTGGGGCCCGGCGCCATCACGGACCTGCTCGAGGCGCTGGAGGAGTACGGCAGCCTACGCTCAGGCGAGCGCGGCGGCATGATCGAGCGGCTCGGCTTCGGACCGGAGCTCCACGATTACCAACCGCCGCCGCCCCGAGGCCTGTCGGGCTTCCTCACGATCATGCGGGGCTGCAACCACCACTGCACCTACTGCATCGTCCCCGACACGCGCGGACCGGAGGTCTCGCGCGCGCCCGAGAGCGTCCTGCGAGAAGCGGCCGCGATGCGCGCGGCGGGAGTGGCCGAGGTCACCCTGCTCGGCCAGAACGTCAACTCCTACGGCATGGGCCAGCCCGGGATGCCGAGCTTCCCGGAGCTCCTCCGCGCGGTCGCCGACCTCGGCTTCGAGCGCGTCAAGTTCACCACCAGCCACCCGATGAACTTCACGAGCGAGCTCATCGACGTCATCGCCACGCATCCGAACGTCTGCAACTACATCCACCTCCCGATGCAGTCCGGCTCCGACCGGGTGCTGCGGCGCATGGCGCGCGAGTACCGCATCGAGCGCTACCTGGCCATCGTCAGGGAGATCAGGGAGAAGGTCGCGGAGGTCGTCATCTCCACGGACGTCATCGTCGGCTTCCCCGGCGAGACGGAGGAGGACTTCCAGGCGACGCTCGCGGCCGCCGAGACGGCCGCGTTCGAGCAGGCGTACATGTTCATGTACTCCGCCCGCCCGGGCACGCCGAGCTACAAGCACTTCACGGACATGCCGCGCGAGGTGAAGGTCGAGCGCCTGCAGCGGCTCATCGAAGCCCAGAAGGCGCGGAGCCTGGCCGCCAACGAGGCGCTCGTCGGCAAGACCTTGCGCGTGCTCGTGAAGGACCTCGGCCGCGACTCGCGCTACGCGGTTGGCCACTCCGATCAGAACCACACGGTCCTCGTGCCCGCCGAGAGCGTGTCGAGCATGGGCGTGAAGGACGTGACGATTACCGGCGCGACGCCGCACGCCCTGTACGGCGAGGCCGTCGGGGCCGCCCCGCACGGCATCGAGCTCGTGATGGCGTCGTGATGGCGGCGTGATGGCAGCGTGGCGGCGGCTTGGTCGCAGCGTGGCGGCAGCCTGGCGGCGGCCTGGTCGCAGGGCGATCGCGGCGCGATCGACCCGCCGACCGGCTCGCCGCTGGACTCGTGAAGCGGGCATGAGCGCATGACCGCCGAGGCAGCTGCGTACCTCATGCGCAGGCACCTTGTGATCGTTCACCCCTCGCAGCCGCAGGTGCTCCTGGAGCGCGGTCCGGACGGTGCGCCGCGCCTGCCCGTGCAGGACGAGCCGCTCGGCGACTCGCGCAGCGCCCTCGGGCTCGCCGGCCTGGGCGCGCCGGAGCTGTCGCTCGTGTCGCTTGGGCAGGTCGCGTTCGTCCGCCGCGCGGCGGACGAGAGGACCGACGGCGTGGTGAGGGAGTTCCTGACCGCCTGCGAGCTCTTCCCCGCCCCGGCGGTCGACGTCCTGCGGCGGCACGCATGGTTGGGCGCCGGGGACGACGCGAGCGCCCTCGGGCTACCCACGCCGCTCGCGGATGCCCTGGCTGGGTACCTAGGCTGGCTGGCCGTCGACGACGGCGCCACGGGGGCGGAGCCGGCCCCCGCAGAGGGCGCGGCGCGGCGCGGTCACGCCCCCGGAGAGCCCGCTGCGGCCGAGCCACCGCCCCACAGCCTGCCGGGCTCGACCGCGGCGCTGGCGGCCGCCATGCGGGCGGAGGTAGCGGAAGGCAACGGCACCCGCGAGGCGGCCTGTTCGACCCTCGAACCCCTCGTGCCCGGCGACGGCTCGGCCGCCCCGTTGCGGCAGCTCCAGTCGTGGGTCCTGTCCAGCGTCTGGCTCGGGGACGCCGCCGTCGTCAAGGTCACAAACCCACTCTGGCCGAACGAGCCCGCCGTCACCGCGGCCATCCACTCCCTGATACCGGACCTCGTGCCCGCGGTCGTGGCGCACGGCCGTTACGCGGTGGCCCGCGGGGCGTCCGAGCCGGCGCGCGGCGGGTCGGCGAAGCCGGCGCTTGGCGGTTCGCAGGCTCCGGACCGCGACCACCAGGTCGCCGCATGGATGGTGACTCGCCGGTTCGAGGAGGACCACGTCCGTACGGCCACCACGAGCGACGTCCTGAACGCCCTCGCCGAGCTCCAGGCGGCCGCTTCCGGGCGTCACGCGGAGCTGCTGGCGGCGGGTGTCCTGAAGCGCGGGCCACTCGAGGTGGCGGCCGACCTCGGCATGCTCTGGTCGTCGCCTCAGCTCGCTCACCTCACGGACGCCGAGCGCGCGGCGTTGCCGGCGCTGGAGCGCCGGCTCGGGGAGCGCCTCGCCCGGCTGGCGAGCGCGGCGCCTCTCCTCCTCACGCACGGTGACCTCCACCAGGGCAACGCTGCGTTCACGCGCGCGGGCGGCGAGCTGCCCGTGCTCTTCGACTGGACCGACGCCGCACTCGCCTGGCCGGGCGTCGACCTGCTGACGCTCGCGGGGATAGACGAGGAGCCGAACGCCGCCGAGCTGCTCGCCCTGCGCGACGCCTACCTGGTCGCCGTCCGCACCGCGTTCCATGACCACCCCGGCCTACTGACGGGCGTCGAGGCGACGCTCGACGAAGGCCTGGCGCTCGCGCCCGTCTACCACGCCGTCGCCTACGCCCATATCGCGGCGGCCGTGCCACCGGCGCAGCGCGCGTTCGTCGACGCTGGTCGGGTGGTCCTCTGGGTGGTCAGGAGCATGCTCGCGCGGCTGCGGGCGGACGCGTGAGGCGCAGCGTGGCGAACGCGTGAGGCGCAGCATGGCGAACGCGTCAGGCGCAGCATGACGGACGCGTCAAGCGCAGCATGACGCGCGACTTGGCGGTCAGCGTCTTCGTGGTCTGGCGCGACCGGGTGCTGCTGCACCGCCACCGGAAGCTCGGGATCTGGCTGCCGCCCGGTGGTCACGTCGAGCCAGGGGAGCTGCCTGACGATGCCGCGACGCGCGAAGTACTCGAGGAGGCCGGGATCGCCGTCGAGCTCATCGGGCCGCCGCCGATCGTCGCCCCCGGTCCCCGCCAGCTCGTCCGGCCCCGAGGCGTCCAGTTGGAGGCTATCGGCGCGGATCACGAGCACGTCGACCTCGTCTACCTGGCGCGGCCGGTCGCGTCTTACGCGGGCACCTTGACCGGTGAGGAGTCGAGCATGGGCTGGTACGACCTCGTGAGCGCCCTTGGCCTGGGCCTCACGCCAGAGCTCGACGCCTGGGTGCGGTTGGCCTTGAGCGAGCTCGGCGAGGGTTGAGCCGTTCCGCCAGGGAGGTCACGAGGGTCGGCCCGGCCCTTGAACGGCGGCTGCTCTAGCGAGGCGCGAGGGGGCGCCCCGGCCGTTGTCCGAGCGCTCGACGACTACCCTAGCCCCGCCAGCCACGCCTCACACTCGGACGGCGACCGCAGCCGCACGACCCTCAGCTCCGGGCGCAGCTCCAACAGCTCCGCGACGCGCTTGGGCGTCGCCGCGTGCGTGCGCCAGGCCCACCGGACGATGTGATCGCGGTCGACGAGGACGCGCAAGAGGCCGCGCTCGCGGTTGCCGTTCCACAGCTCCTCGTTGCGTAAGCGACGCCTGACGGTCCGCGCGACGACGCGGCGCATGACGACGTGCCGCGGGTAGTCGAGCCACACGAGCAGGTCCGCCCTCCCAGCCAGGAGCGGCCTCACCGTGTGGTATTGCCACTCCGTCACCCAACCGGGCCGAGACGAGAAGCGCTCCACGTCCGCCACGAACTCCGGGCGCGGCGCCCAGCCGGGGCCGTGGAAGAGCCCGTCGATCTCCACGTGCTCGAGCCCGAACACGCCCGCCAGGCGGGCGGCCAAGGTCGACTTGCCCGCACCGGAGGTGCCCGCGACGAGCACGCTACGCGGCGGCTCCGCCAAACGGTCGGTGGCTTCCAGCAGCGGCACGGACGGAGTCTAGCAGCCGCCCCCTCCGCGTCGACGACTCTGGCGTCAGGTACTCGAACAGCGACCTGACCACGGCGTACCTCAGCTTCGCGAAGGTCGGCGGCACGTTCTGGGTCGTGCTGAACGACCGCGTGGTCACGGCGCTGCCTGTCGCCATGGACGGCATCCCCGTCGTCGTCGGCACCAACTTCTTCGGCTCCACCACGTACTCCGGCGCGCTCAACGGTGAAGGACCCGTCGCCGTTGAGTCGACGGGCAACGTCGTCGACGGGGTCAGCCTCGAGCATGACGGCATCGAGCTGGCGGACGCCGTCGCCGCCTACCACGCGAGCCTCGCGAGCGTCGGCGAGCCCGTCACGGTCGAGCTCGACGGCAATTACGCCGTGATCACGAGCGCCTCGGGCCTTCGCATCGTGCTCCAGGACGTCTTCGACGGCGTGAAGGCGCACATAGCCGCCGGCTGAGCGCGCCGCGGGCTCGAGACCCAGCCATCTGACTTCCCTCCCCAGCCGCGTCCACTTCCCGAGAGCCGCCTCGCACCGTCCCCGACCGACGTGCGAGGCGGCCGCTTTCTCGTCGTCAGGGTCGCCCCGGGGCCGCGCGTAGCGTGCGACCCGCCCTTCCGGGTATACTCCCTCCGCTGCCAGCGGGCCGTGGTTCGTCCTCGGCCCGGCCGTCCTCGTCGGGGCGTAGCGCAGTCTGGTAGCGCACCTGGTTTGGGACCAGGGAGTCGCTGGTTCGAATCCGGCCGCCCCGACCACACCACTCGCTGGTAGCGGTGTGATTGAGCCAGGGCGGCGCCACGCAGGGCCGGGCGGGAGTAGCTCAGTTGGTAGAGCGACAGCCTTCCAAGCTGTATGTCGCGGGTTCGAATCCCGTCTCCCGCTCCACACCTCACGCCGCACGCGGTCGCGTGCACCAGTAGCTCAGGGGATAGAGCAGCCGCCTTCTAAGCGGTAGGCCGAGGGTTCGAATCCTTCCTGGTGCACCACAACGCACGTACGTTCCGACCTCCGCGATCTTCGCAAGGCTCCGCGCCGAGCCCCGACCGACGTCGAGTTCCAGCACGGCGCGAACCAGGCGTTCGCGCACCTAGTCACGGCTTCTTCGGCCTTGGGGGAACGTTCGCCACCTTCTTCCCACCTACGCGCCGCCAACCGCGGTACGCTCAGCTCTCATGGCGCGAACGACGTTATCGGAGCCCACACCCCTCGAGTTGCCCGCGCGAAGCTCCCATCAACGCCGTTCGAGGCTGGTGGTCGGCGGCGGCACCATCGCCCTGCTCCTCTTCTTCGCGCACTTCTTCAACGACCTGTTCTCCGGCACCCTCGCGGCGCTGCTGCCGACCCTGCAGATCCGCTTCGGCGTCAGCGAGCTCACGCTCGCCCTGTTCGTGGCCTGCCTGTCGTTCAGCTCGTCCGTGCTTCAGCCCCTCTTCGGCGCCACGGCCGATCGGTTCGGCCACCGGCTCGTCGCGGCGGCCGGCGTGATCGTGTCCTCCACCATCCTTAGCCTCATCGCCAGCATGCCGTCGCCGCTCTGGCTCGTGCCGCTACTGCTGTTGGGCGGGCTGGGCTCGGCCGCCTACCACCCGGCCGCCACGACCCTCGCGCGGCGGGCGGCCACCTCGAAAGGCGGGCTCGCACTAGCGGTCTTCAGCGCTGGCGGCACGACGGGCATGGCGTTCGGCCCGCTCGTCATCGGCTTCTTCCTGATCCGGGGGTGGCTCGAGTACAGCCCCGTCCTCATGGTCCCTGGCATCGTGCTTGGCGTGCTCATCTACGCGCTCACGCCACCGCAGCCCCGCCAGACCGGCGTCAACCGCGCGAAGGTCTTCGACCTGGACCTGTTCCGCGGCCCGGTCGGCCAGCTCTGCCTCGCCGGCGTACTGCGGTCCATCGCCTGGGTGTCCGTCATCAACGGCGCCCCGCTCTGGCTCGTCAACGCCAAGGGGCTCTCCGCCAGTAGCCCCACCGTGTTCTGGACGATAACGGTGTTCACGATCTCGGGCGCCGCCGGCGGCATCCTCATCGGCCTGGTGGAGAGCCGGTTCAGCCGCCAGTTCCTCGTGACCGGCACCATGCTGCTGGCCATGGTCCCGCTGGCGGTGCTGCTCCTGAGCCAGCCGGGCTCCGCCGTCTACTTCGTGGCCGTCGCGCTGGCCGGCATGCTTGCCAACGGCGGGCTGCCCATCATGGTCCTCGCCGCCCAGGACGCCGCCCCGCACGCGGTCGCCACGGCCTCCGGCATGATGATGGGCCTCACGTGGGGCACCGCCGGGTTGCTCTACCTCGTGGTGGGCGCCGTCCAGGAAGCCATCGGCATGAGCGCCGCCATGTGGCTGAGCGTCGTCCCACTGCTCCCCGGCGCACTCGTCGCCTACCGCGTGCTGCGCCGGCTCCAGGCGGCCGGACAGCGCTGAACGGCTCCCAGGGCTAGCCAAACGCGCCCTCCACGCGGTAACCTTTCGTTCGGCCTCGCGAACCCTGCGGGTTCGTTTGCGCCCGCTTGGTGGGTGTAGCTCAGTTGGTTAGAGCACCGGATTGTGGTTCCGGGTGTCGTGGGTTCAAATCCCATCATCCACCCCAGCCGGCGGGGTCTCCCGCGAAGAGGGCGGGTCTCGAGCCGTTCGACCCGCCCTCCCTTACTTTCCGCGCTGGCGAAGTCGTAAGGAGACCGCGGGCATCTGCGCGCGAGGATGGCGGAACTGGTAGACGCGCTAGACTTAGGATCTAGTGGCCTAGCCGTGCGGGTTCAAGTCCCGCTCCTCGCACCACCGCGGCAAGCCAAGCGCTTGCCGCTACCTTTTGGCGCCCCACCGGGCGCACGCATTAGTTGTTCGCGGTCGCGGCGCTGGTCAAGCCGATTAGGAGTGTCATGGAAGCCAAAGTAGTCGAGAAGCAGGGGGTCAACGTCACGCTCAGCGTGAGCGTCGACGCCGCCACGGTTGACGCCACCTTCGAGCGCGTGCTCACGCAGCTCGCGCGGACGGTGAAGGTGCCCGGCTTCCGCCCGGGCAAGGCGCCGCGCGGCGTGCTGGAGAAGCGCGTGGGCGCCGAGGCCCTGGCCGAGGAGGTCCGCGACGCGCTCGTCGAGGACGCCTATCCGCAGGCCGTGCGCGAGCTAGAGCTCTACCCCATCGACGCCCACTTCCACGCCGAAGGCGCCGTGCGCGGCCAGGACTTCGAGTTCACCGTCCACGCCGACGTCTACCCCGACATCACCCTGCCCGACCTCGAGACCGTGAAGCTGGAGGCCGAGCCCAAGGTCGTGAGCGACGACGACGTCCGCGCCGCCCTCGAGCAGTTGCGCCGCGAGAACGCCACGTTGGTGCCGGTCGAACGT
>CAUJFI010000096.1 GCA_963170125.1 Deinococcota bacterium
CCGAGCCGCCTCGTAGCCGTCGGCGTCGACCTCGACGCCACGCTCGGCCGCCATCTCGCTCGTCAGGTCGAGCGGGAAGCCGTAGGTCTGCCACAGGTCGAACGCCACATCGCCGGGCAGGACGGAGCCCCGCAAGTCGTCGAGGAGCACGCCGACCCGCTGGATGCCGGCCTCGAGGGTGCGAAGGAACTGCTCCTCCTCGGCCTGGATGATCCCCTTGACGCGCTGCGCGCCGTCCTTCAGCTCCGGGTACGGCTCGCCCATCGCCTCCACGACCTGGTCGACGAGCGTGTGGAGGACCGGCTCGCGCAGGCCGAGCAGCCAGGCGTGGCGCGACGCCCTGCGCACGAGCATCTTCACGACGTAGCCGGCGCCGTCGTTGGCGGGCAGCACGCCGTCTGTGATGGCGAACGCCACGGCGCGCAGGTGGTCGGCGATCACGCGGTGCGAGACTGAGGCCTTGCCGGCGTACGGCACGCCGGAGAGGGCGGAGACCCGCCGGATCGTCGGCTGGAAGAGCTCGGTGGCGTACGCGTCCTCCAGGCCGGTCATGACGGCGACGAGGCGCTCGAAGCCAAGGCCCGTGTCGATGTTCTTCTGGGGCAGAGGCTCGAGGTGCCCGCCGTCGCGGCGGTCGAACTGCGTGAAGACGAGGTTCCAGAACTCGATGTAGCGGTCGCCCGAGCCCGTGTTCGGGCCGGACTCTCCCGCCGAGCCGAAGCCGGGGCCACGATCGTAGAAGATCTCGGAGCACGGCCCGCACGGGCCGTTGGGACCCTTGCTGACGGCGTTCGCCGGCCAGAAGTTGTCGTCCTCACCCCAGCGCGAGATGCGCGCCTCGGGCACGCCGACCTGCTCGCTCCAGATGCGGAACGCCTCGTCATCGTCCTGGTAGACCGTGACGTACAGCCGCTCCGGGTCGAGCCCGAGGTACGCGCTCGAGGTCGCGAACTCCCACGCCCAGGCGGCCGCCTCGGACTTGAAGTAGTCGCCGAACGAGAAGTTGCCGAGCATCTCGAAGAACGAGTGATGGCGCAGGGTGCGCCCGACGTTCTCGATGTCGTTGATGCGCAGGCACTTCTGCGCGGTCGTCACCCGGTGCCACGTGCCGCTCACGCCGGCGAACTTGGGGGTGGCGCCAAGGAAGTACGGCTTGAACTGCACCATGCCGGCGCTCGTGAACATGAGGGTCGGGTCGTCGCTCTTCAGCGACGCGGACGGGTGGATGAGGTGACCGCGGTCCTGGAAGAAGCGCAGGTACTTCTCACGCAGTTCGTTGATCTGTTGGATGCCGTTCACCACGAGGTGCCTCCGAGGGTAGCCGAGGCGTAAGTATACCCGCCCGCCCCGGCATCATCGGGTGGCGCGCCGGCGCTCTCCGGCGGGGTAGCCTCGCTGGACATGTCGAGCCAGCTCACGGCGCTCACGCCCGCCACCCCCAGGCCCGTCACTCGCAGGGCCGTCCTCTGGGCCACCATCGCGGCCTTCTTCCTCATCGGGGCGGTCCAGGCCCTGTACGGCCCGGCGTTCCCCCTCCTCAGGGAGCGCTTCGGGATCGGCCTCGAGCGGGTGAGCATGGTCGTGAGCGCCCAGTTCCTCGGCGCCTTCCTCGGCATCATCCTGTCCGGCCTGCTCCTGAGGGCGTTCGGCTACCGCCGCGTGCTCCTCGCCGCCTGCGTCACGCTCGCGCTCGGCGTGGGCGTCGTGGCCGCCGCCCCCGTCTGGTTGGCCGTCCTCGGCGGCGCCGTGCTGGCCGGGGTCGGGGCCGGGCTCCTGAACGTCAGCGGCAACCTGATGATCGCGGTCGTGTTCCGCCCGAAGGCGGCGCCGGCGCTCAACCTCATCAACGCCGCCTTCGGCGTCGGTGCCGTAGCCGGTCCGCTCCTGGTCACGTTCATGGAGCCGCACTACGGCTGGGCGTTTGCGACAACGGCCGTGGTGGCCGTCCTGCTACTCCCGTGGTTCGGCCGGCTCGGCGTGCCGGACACGGCGCTGCCGGAACGGGGCGCCACTCCCGTCGCCTGGGGCAGCCTGGTCGCGTTCGTGCTCCTCTACGTGTTCTACGTCTCGGCCGAGGTCGGCGTCACGTCGTGGGAGACGGAGTACCTAACGCCCAGCTTCGGCGCGAGGGCCGGTGCGTTCACCTCGCTCTACTGGCTCGCCATCACGGCCGGGCGGTTGCTGGCCGCGCCGCTCTCCGCCAGGGTCCGGACCCACCACCTCGTCCTGGTCGCTACCGCCGCCACGCTCGTGTTCATGGTGGCCGCTCACCGCGTGGAGAGCGCGCCCATCGCGTTCGTGCTCGTCGGCCTTAGCCTCGCGCCCATCTTCCCGACCGCCCTCGCCTGGTTGACGGAGGTCTTCCCGCAGCGCGCCGAGCAAGTCACGCCCGTCGTGGTGGCGGCCGCCAACTTCGGCCCCGCCCTGAGCGCGCCGATCATCGGCACCGTGGTGAACGCTTGGGGGGTGCAGGTCGTACCGAGCGCCCTGTCCGCCCTCACCTTCGCGCTGCTGCTCGCGGTCGTCTGGCTCTGGAGCCGGACCCGAGGTCGAGCCTGAGCAGCGCCTGGAGGGCCACGAGCAGGGGCCCGAGGCTCGTGACGGCCGTCGCGTAGAGCACCCAGGGGCCGGACAATGCGCTCGGCCAGACCGGCGTCAGGGTCACGAGCGTCCCGACCATCACCCCGACCGCGACGATGAAGGCCGTCGCCCCCTTGAAGGCCGTCGGGCCGATGGTCGTGCGGACGCCGTACACGAGGGCGAAGCTCACGGCGCCGAGCAGGAACGCGTGAAGGAAGAAGACGTGGAAGGGCGCGGCCATGAGCTCCGCGCGCACGGCCGGCAGCGCGCCAGCGAGCTCTACCGTCCCCTTGAGCGCGATGAGCGCCAGCGCGAGCTGCCTGAGCCACGAGGTGCTCCCACGCAGCCCCGCCTTGGCGGCGACCGGCCAGACAGCCCGCACGAGCAGCAGCCAGGCTAGGGCGGCGACCGCGCTGGCGACGGCGTCGAACCCGGCGGGCCACTGCCAACCCAGCCCGTCCGTGCCGAAGCGGGCGGCGCTGCGCACGCCGATGGACGCGACGAGCGCCCACGTCAGCAGACCGACGGGGGTCCGGCTCAGGCCGGCGGAAGGAGCGTGCCTGGCCGCGAGCGCCAGCACGGCGAGGCCGAACCAACCGTCCGCGAAGCACGTGAGGAACCAGTCAACGAGCGCGAGCATCAGCGGCCGCGCCACCTGACCGCTCATGCCGAGGTAGGCGAGGCCGCCGATCGCGACCGTGCTGATCACGATCATCGCCACGGCCCCGTCGAGCAAGCGGAGCTCGGGCCGGCGCCTGACGCGCCATGTGGCGACCACGTAGGCGACGACGAACAGGTACCACGCCACGCCGTTGCCGCCCGAGACCATCATCGAGATCGGCAGGGCCTTGGAGCCGACGACCATCAGGTGGTAGCCGCTCTTCAGGAACGGGAGGTAGGTCGCGAGCCCGCTGAAGGCGGCGAGCGCGGCCGTGAAGCCGAAGAGGCGGGGCCGCATGCCCTCGCGCGCCAGGTACGCCCCGACGAGCAGCACCAGGACGGGCGTGACCCACGAGAAGAACATCAGGTGGGAATGTGCGTGCCTGACGTACTCGAGGACGCCAGGCAACGGGTAGACGAGCTTGAGACGGTAGTAGGCGCCGGTGCCGGCCGCCAGCACGAAACAGCCGAGCGCCAGGCCCCAGACCCAGCGAGCCTTCACGGCGCTCAGCCGGGCATCTTCAGGAGGCGCTTCAGCTCGTTCAGGAACGCCGCCTCGTCGGCGCTGATGCCGCCCCAGAACCCGCCGGACGCCTTAGCGACGCGCTCGGCCAGCTCGAAGAGGAACGTCTTGAACTCCACGGCCTCCTCGTCGTCGTTGAGGGCCTCGCCGACCTCGGCCAGGCGCTCGAGCAGGCGCTCCCTCGTGAGGGGCTCGTCGTCGCCGGCGCGCTCCTCGTCGGACCAGGTGTGCTCGAAGAGGGCTGCGATGAGCGCGTTGTTGGCGTACTTGCGCTGGGCGTCGTAGAGGTAGCGGCCGGCGGCCAGCACCTCGCGGTAGTAGGCGATCACGCCCGTGCGGTCGGCCGCGACGGTCGCGAGGAGCACTTCCGCCGCCGCGTCGAGCAGGCGGGCACGTGTGGCTGGAGGGTAGTCGCTCATCCCGGCGATCATGCCACGTCGGGACGAGCGACGGGCGTCGCGCTAGACGAGCCGGCGGCGGATCCGCGAGCTCAAGGCGTCGACGACGACGATGAACGCCACTATCACGATGAGGAACATCGACACCTCCGCCCAGCGGCGGAACTGCAGGCGCTGAATGAGCGGTAGGCCGATGCCGCCCGCGCCGACCATGCCGAGGACGGCCGCCGAGCGCAGGTTGATCTCGAAGCGGTACAGCACGTTGGAGGCGAACTCCGGCAGGACCTGTGGCACGACGGCGAAGAGGAACGTGTGAAGTTGGTTGCCTCCGGCGGCGCGGATGGCCTCCATGGGGCCCTGGTCTATCCCCTCGATCACGTCCGAGAAGACCTTGCCGAGGTAGCCGATCGAGTGGATGCCCATAGCCATGATCCCGGCCGTCGGGCCTGGGCCGGCGGCGGCCACGAAGATGACGGCGAGGACGATCTCCGGGAACGTCCTGACGGCCACGAGGAGCGACTTGCCTGGCAACGCCCAGCGCGTGCCGCCGAGGAGGTTGCCAGCCGCGATGAACGAGAGCGGGAAGGCGAGCAGGGCGCCGAGCGCCGTGCCGAGAATTGCCATGAAGAAGGTGACGACCATCGAGTTCCACGCCAACTCGAGGACCTTGGTCTCCGGCCGCACGAGCCCGCGCAGGAGCGGGAGCGCGTTGCGCTGTAGGCCGCTGGCGACGCGCGACCAGGTCGGCAGGCTCATCGTGGCGATCGCGAGGATGAAGAGCGCGACGAGGACCGCGATGCCGGCGATGAGCATGGCGCGGTTGCGGCGCACATGCGCGGGAGCGGGCGGTATCACGTTCGGGATAGGGCGAGCGGCACTCATCCGGCGCCTCAGATGAGCCGCGAGCGAGCCCAGACGCTGAGCCCGTCGATGGCGAGGACGACGATGAAGATGACGAGGATGAGGGCGCCGAGGCCGGGGTAGTCGAAGAAGTTCATGTAGGTCTGCAAGAGCACCCCGATGCCGCCCGCGCCGACGAAGCCGATCACGACGCTGGCGCGCACGTTGATCTCGAACACGTAGAGCATGTAGGAGACCATGGTCGCGGCTATCTGCGGCACGACGGCGAAGACGATGGTGCGGTTGCGGCCGGCGCCGACGGCCTTGAGCGCCTCCAGCGGGCCGGGGTCGATGGACTCGACCGTCTCCGAGCCGAGCTTGGCGAGCACGCCGATCGAGAAGAGCGTGAGCGCGACGACGCCTGGGAGGGCGCCGAGGCCGAGCACGGCCACGAAGAGCGCGGCCCATAGGAGGTCGGGGATGCTGCGCAGCACCGTGAGGAGCGTGCGCGCCAGCCACATGGACACGGGGTCGACGGCCGTGTTGGCCGACGCGAGGAACACGAGCGGGATCGCGATGACGGCCCCGATGATCGTGGCGACGTACGCGATCTGGATGGTCTGCAGGAGCGGCGGCCAGATCTGCGGCAACGCCGTCAGGTCCGGGGTGAGGCGCCCGAAGAAGCGGAAGAAGTCCGAGGCGCCCGTGAAGAGCGCTCCCAGGTTGAACTTCGTCTGGCCGAAGGCCACGACGAACAGGGCCGCCACCAGGGCGAGCGTCACGAAGGACTTGACGCGGCCCGTGGCGCGCGGGAGCGCGGCCGCCTGGTCAGGCACCGCGCAGGTCCTTGTCGTCGATCGGGCGGCCGTAGATCTCCTCGAAGGCGGCGTCCGTCGCCTCCTGGGGCGTGCCGTCGAAGACCACGACGCCGTCGCGCATGCCGATGATGCGATCCGCGTAGTCGCGGGCCATGTCGATGAAGTGGAGGTTGACGATCGTGGTGATGCCGTCCTCCCGCGCGATGCGCTTGAGGTCGGACATGACGGCATGCGACGTGGGCGGGTCGAGGCTCGCGACCGGCTCGTCGGCCAGCATCACGCTGGGGCGCTGAGCGAGGGCCCTGGCGATGCCGACCCGCTGCTGCTGCCCGCCGGAGAGGGCGTCGGCGCGCACGTAGGCCTTCTCGGGGATGCCGACGCGGGCGAGGCAGTCGTGCGCGTAGGCCTGGTCGGCCTTGGGGAAAGCGCTCAGCACGCCGCGCCAGGCCGGCAGGTCGCCGAGGCGGCCGGACAGGACGTTGCGGATGACGCTCGAGCGCTTCACGAGGTTGAAGGTCTGGAAGATCATCCCGATGTCGGACCTGGCGGCCCTCAGCGCCTGCCCGCGCGCGTGGGTGATGTCGACGCCCTCGACGACGACGCGCCCGGAAGACGGCGTGACCAGGTTGTTCACGGTGCGGATCAAGGTCGACTTGCCCGCACCGGAGAGGCCGACCACGACGACGAACTGGCCCTTGGGGATGGAGAGCGTGACGCCCTTCAGGGCCTTCAGCCCGGTCTTGTAGACGACCTCGACGTCCTCGAACGCGATATGTCCTACGGCAGGTCCAACTGTTTCTGTCACGACGGAGACAACGCTACACGGAAACGGGCGACCGGGTCTACATCCCGGCCGCCCGTTAATGGGCGTCAGCGCTCGCCCGGGTCGGTCAGACCCGAGTCGAGCGGGGCCCGATCAACGCTGGAAGGCCTTGGATACTTCGCGCACGATGTCGTAAGCCGACGCGTCGACCGGGGCGAACTCGGTCACGTTGAAGAGCGTCTTGGTGAGTTCCTTGCCCTCGGGGGTGTTGGCGATGTCGATGAGGGCCTGGGCGATCTGCTGGACGAGCTGCGGGTCGAGGCCCTTGCGGACGACGGCGCCGTCGTTCGGGATGTAGTCGGAGTAGCCGAGGATGCACACGACGTCCTTGACGTCCGGGTAGTCCTTCTCGATGGTCTCGCGGCCGTCGGAGCCAGGCGAGCCGCCGAACGTGACGGACACGTCGACGTCACCGTTGTAGACGGCGAGCGCGGCGGCGTCGTGCGAGCCGGCGAAGATGGAGGTCATCTCCGTGTTCGGGTCGATGCCGTACGTGTTCTTGAGGGTCACGAACGGGAACTGGTAGCCGGAGGCCGAGCCGGGGTCGACGAAGGCGATCGTCTTGCCGCGGAGCTGCTCGAAGGTCGTGATGCCGCTGTCGCAACGCACGTTGAACTGCGCGCGGTAGGAGGTGGCACCCTGGCGCACGGAGGCCAGGATGACCTCGGCGCCGTAGTTGTCGATGGCCTGGACGAGCGCGGCAGGGCCGAAGAGGCCGATGTCGACGCGGCCGGTGCCGATGGCCTCGACGAGGCCGACGAAGTTCGTCGACACGAAGGTCTCGACGGGGATGACGAGGCGCTCGGACAGCATGGCGGCGATCGGGTCGAGGCTGTCGACGATGGCGTTGGCCTCGCGGCTCGGGACCATGCCGAGTACGAGCTTGCTCGGGATGTCGCCCTGCGCGGCGGCCAGGCCCGAGAAGAGCGTAACGGCCAGTACGAGCGCGATCGAGGTGGAGATGAGTCGCTTCACTTATCGCCTCCGAAGGTGGTGTTCGAGGCCCAACTCGGCCTGCGGGCATGCCCGTCGCGGTCCCTCGTTGGCGCCTTCGCGGGGGAAGCTTAGCACGGTGGTCCGAGGGCCGAGGTTCATCTCGCGTTGAGGGGCGGGCGGGCGCCCGTCCCGATGGCCACGGCCGCGCTCACCAGCGCGTCCGTCGACGAGATGAACGGGACCGGCCCCATGTCGGCCTGGGCCAGGACGAGCGGGACCTCGGTGCAGCCGGCGACCACGGCCTCGGCCCCGAGCCTAACGAGCTCGAGTGCGATGGCGCGCATGCCGGAGCGCACGTCCTGCGTCGGGTCGCCCGCTTTGATGCGGTAGAGGAGCGCCATGAACCGCTCGCGGAGCTCGCCCTGAGGCTCCACCACGCTCACGTCGTACCGAGCGAACTCCGTCTGGTAGAGCCGGGCGTCCTGGGCGCCGGCCGCGGCCAGGACGCCGACGCGCCGCGCGTTCGGCGTGGCCGCCAGCGTCGCCGCCGCGGTCTCTTCGACGATGCTCACTAGCGGTACGGCGACCGCCGCGCGGATGGCAGGAGCGTAGGCGTGCGCCGTGTTGCACACCATGAACAGCGCTTCGGCGCCGGCCGCTGCGAGGCGCGTCGCCATGCCGACGAGCTGCGGCTCCGGGCTCGGACCGACGCCCGCCACGGCCTCGTTGCGGTTCGGCGTGCTCGGGTCGGCGTCGATGATCACATGGATGTGGTCCTGGTCGCGCCGCGCCGGGGTGGCCGCCACGAGCTTGGCATAGAAGTCCACGGTCGCGGCCGGCCCCAGCCCGCCGAGAACGCCTATGACCCGCCGCTCGCCCATCAGTCGGTCAGGACGTCCTGGTAGGCGTACAGCGCCGGGCTGCCCCCCGTGTGAAGGAACACGACGTTCTCAAGGCGCCCGAACGCCCCGCGCCGCACCATGTCGATCAGGCCGGCCGCGGCCTTGCCCGTGTACACGGGGTCGAGGAGTACGCCCTCATGCCGGGCGAACAGCTTGACGGCCTCGATCATGCCGTCCGTCGGCAGCGAGTAGCCCGCGCCGACGTAGTCGTCGAGCACTACCACGTCGTCCGCCGTCGGCAGCGAACGCGCGCCGGCCAGCTCCGCCGTCGCCCGCGCCAACCCGAGGATCTTCTCCTCCTGGGGCGCCTTGGGAGCGCGCACGCTGATGCCGGTGATCGCCACGCCGGCGCCGGTGCCCGTCAGGCCAGCGACGACGCCGGCATGGGTGCCGCCGCTGCCGCTGGCCGTCACGAGGTGGTCGATGCGCAACCCCGACTCGAACGCCTGTTGCATCAGCTCTTGGGCACAGCTCACGTAGCCGAGTGCGCCGAGGGGGTTGGAGCCGCCGCCCGGGATGACGTAGGCCGACCGTCCTTGGCCGGCCAGCTCCGCGGCGACCTTGGTCATCTCGGCCATGAGGTCGGTGCCGGCCGGCACCACGGTGACCGCCTCGACGCCCAGGAGGCCGAAGAGGAAGTTGTTGCCGCTCGCGCCGGGCGAGTAGCTGTTCGCCACGCGCTCTTCCAGCACGAGGCGGCAGGCGAGCCCCTCGCGCACCGCTGCTGCGAGCGTGAGGCGGCAGTGGTTCGACTGGACCGCGCCCGTCGTGACGAGCGTGTCGGCGCCCTTCTCGAGCGCGTCGGCGACCAGGAACTCGAGCTTGCGCGTCTTGTTGCCACCGGCGGCGAGACCCAGCAGGTCGTCGCGTTTGATCCAGAGGTTCGGTCCGCCCAAGTGGGCACTCAACCGCGCGAGCGGCTCGAGGGGAGTCGGGGCCGCCGTGTAGCGGCGGCGCGGGAACTCGGTGAGTCTCATCGTTTGCCTCCATGGGCCGCTTGAAGTTGGCAGCGGCGAAAGATCCGACCCAGACGCCAGTGTATGCTCCGTCCATTAGGAGAGAAGGCATGACCATCTCGCGTGAAGTAGAAGCTGGGCTCGAGCGGGCCGTCGCCCACGCCTCGCCCCTGCCGCGCAACGAGGGCACGTCGCTGGAGCTCGACTGGGTAGAGGGGGTGCGCGTCAACCTCAGCGCCGTCGAGCGCCGCGCCGCCACTCTCACGACGCGCCGCAGCGTCAAGAAGGAGTGGCAGGCCGCGTGGCTCCTCAAGGCCGTCACGCTCATCGACCTGACCACGCTGGCCGGCGATGACACCCCGGGACGCGTGCGGCGCCTCTGCGCCAAGGCCATGCACCCCGTGCGCCAGGACTTGCTCGACGCTCTCGGCGTCGGCGACTTGCGCATAACCACCGGCGCCGTGTGCGTCTACCACGACATGGTGCCGGCGGCAGTCGCCGCCCTGCGGGGTTCGGGCGTGCCTGTCGCGGCCGTGGCGACTGGCTTCCCCGCCGGCCTCTCGCCGTTCGAGACCCGCATCGAGGAGATCCGCCGGTCCGTCGCCGCCGGCGCCGCCGAGATCGACATCGTCATCTCGCGGCGTCACGCCCTCACCCACGACTGGGAAGCGCTGTACGAGGAGCTCAGGCTGTTCCGACAGGCTTGTGGACCGGCGCACATGAAGGCCATCCTCGCGACCGGCGAACTCGGGACGCTGCGCAACGTCTACCGGGCGAGCCTGGTGGCGATGATGGCCGGCTCAGACTTCATCAAGACGTCGACGGGCAAGGAGCCCGTCAACGCCACGCTGCCCGTCAGCCTCGTCATGGCGCGCGCCATACGCGAGTACTTCGAGCGCACGGGCGTGGCCGTCGGCTTCAAGCCGGCGGGTGGCCTGCGCACCGCCAAGGACGCCCTCGCCTGGCTCGTCCTGATGAAGGAGGAGCTCGGGCGCCGCTGGCTCGAGCCCGACCTCTTCAGGATCGGCGCCAGCTCGCTGTTGGCCGACATCGAGCGGCAACTAGAGCACCACGTCACGGGCCGCTACTCCGCCACCTACCGCCACCCGCTCGGCTGATGGCCGGAGCTTCTCGGCGCGCGAGCCCGGTCGCCCCGCCGGCTTAAGGAGTCTTTGAGAGATGAGCGTGAAGGAGATCTTCGAGACGCTGGAGTACGGCCCCGCTCCCGAGGCGGCCGACGTCGCGTGGGCGTGGCTTGAGCGCCACGGCAGGCGCTTCGGGCACTTCATCGGCGGGCGCTTCGTCAAGCCGGTCGCTGGTGAGACCTTCGCCACTCACCACCCCGGTGATGGCACGGAGCTGGCCCAGGCGGCGCAAGGCGACGAGCGCGACGTGGCGAAGGCCGTCAAGGCGGCGCGGGCGGCGCTCCCGGCCTGGCGCGGGCTCGGCGGCCCCGGCCGGGCCCGCTACCTGTACGCCCTCGCCCGCCACGTCCAGAAGCACGCCCGGCTGCTCGCCGTCCTCGAGGCGCTCGACAACGGCAAGCCCATCCGCGAGACCCGCGACCTGGACGTGCCCTTGGTAGCGCGCCACTTCTACCACCACGCCGGGTGGGCGCAACTGCTCGACGAGGAGTTCGCCGACTACGAGGGCGTCGGCGTGTGCGCCCAGATCATCCCCTGGAACTTCCCCCTGCTCATGCTCGCTTGGAAGGTGGCCCCCGCCCTCGCGGCTGGCAACACTGTCGTCCTCAAGCCGGCCGAGTTCACGCCCCTCACGGCCCTGCTCTTCGCCGAGCTCGCCAACGAGGTCGGCCTGCCCGCCGGGGTCTTCAACGTCGTGACTGGCGACGGGCGCACGGGCGCCGCGCTCGTCGAGGCCGACGGCATCGACAAGGTGGCGTTCACGGGCTCCACGGAGGTGGGGCGCAGCATCCGACGCGCCACCGCCGGGCGCGGCGTGAAGCTCTCGCTCGAGCTGGGCGGCAAGTCGCCGTTCATCGTCTTCGACGACGCCGATCTCGACAGTGCCGTCGAGGGTGTCGTGGACGCCATCTGGTTCAACCAGGGCCAGGTCTGCTGCGCCGGCAGCCGCCTCCTCGTGCAGGAGAGCGTCGCGAAGCGCATGGAGGCCAAGCTCATAGCGCGCATGGAGACGCTGCGCGAGGGCCCGTCGCTCGACAAGGGGATAGACATCGGCGCGATCATCGCTCCCGTCCAGCTCGCCAAGATCGAGCGCCTCGTCGACCAGGGGAGGGCCGAGGGCGCGCGCTGCTACCAGCCGAGCTGGAGCGCGCCCAAGGACGGCTGGTACTACCCGCCCACCCTCTTCACGGAGGTCTCACCCGCCGCCGCCATCGCCCAGGAGGAGATCTTCGGGCCCGTCATCGTGAGCCTCACGTTCCGCACCCCTGCCGAGGCGGTCGAGTTGGCGAACGACACGCGCTACGGCCTCGCGGCGAGCGTGTGGACCGAGAACGTCAACCTGGCGCTCGACGTCGCGCCCAAGCTCAAGGCGGGCGTGGTGTGGGTGAACTGCACGAACCAGTTCGACGCGGCGGCCGGCTTCGGCGGCTATCGCGAGAGCGGCTTCGGGCGCGAGGGCGGCAGGGAAGGGATGTTCGAGTACCTCAGGCCCCGGTACGAGGCGCGCCTGACGCGCTACGCGGCCGCCGACCTCGCTCCGCCCGCGCCCGCCTCCGACCTTGACGCGGGACTCGAGGGCTCTCAGGGGTCGGGCGGGGTGTTCGCGCCCATCGACCGCACGCCGAAGCTCTACATAGGCGGCAAGCAGAAGCGTCCCGACGGTAACTACTCCTACCCGGTGCTCAGCGTGGCGGGAGCGCGGGTGGGGGACGCCCCCTTAGGCAACCGCAAGGACGTGCGTGACGCCGTCGAGGCAGCCGCGAAGTCCACCGCCTGGACCCAGGCCACCGCGCACGCTCGTGCCCAGGTCCTCTACTACGTGGCGGAGAACCTGGCCGTGCGCGCGCCCGAGTTCGAGGAGCGCCTACGCGGCCTGGTGGGCGGCACGCGCAAGGCGGCCGGCCGCGAGGTCGAGAAGAGCGTCGACCGCCTGTTCGCGGCCGCCGCGTACGCCGACAAGTACGACGGGCGCGTGCACCCGACCCCCATGCGCAACGTTACGCTCGCCATGAACGAGGCCTACGACGTCCTCGCCGTCGTGTGCCCGGACGAGGCGCCGCTCCTCGCCTTCGTGTCGCTCGTAGCGCCGGCGCTCGCCATGGGCAACCGTGTGGTCGCCGTGCCGAGTGCGCGCTGGCCGCTACTCGCCACTGACCTCTACCAGGTGTTCGACACGTCCGACGTGCCGGGCGGCGCCATCAACATCGTGACCGGCGTGCGCGACGAGCTCGCCAAGGTCCTGGCACAGCACGACGCCGTCGAGGCCATGTGGTACGTGGGCTCGGCCGAGGGGAGCGCCATGGTCGAGCGTGAGAGTGCGGGCAACCTGAAGGCGACGTGGGTGAACGCCGGCAAGGCGCGCGACTGGTACGACGACGCGCAGGCCGCCGGCCCCGAGCTCCTGCGCCGAGCGGTGCGCGTCAAGAACATCTGGGTTCCCTACGGCGAGTGAGCGTGCCGGCGTGAGAGGGTAGGCGGAACGTGCGGGTCCAGTCTGTCGCTCTGGAAGTGGGCCTGCGCACCCGGCGGGTGCTGGTAACCTGAGCCGACTATGGACCGTTGGCAGCGATTCACCGATCACCTGTCGGCCTCACTGGGCGAGTTGCGCGGCGCCGGACTCGAGAAGGTCGAGCGCCGGATCGTGTCTCCGCAGGGGCCCCTGGTCGACGTGGCGACCACGCGCGGCACCGTCACGGCTCTCAACCTCTGCGCGAACAACTACCTAGGCCTCGCGAACCATCCGGCACTCGTGGAGGCCGGCGGGGAGGCGCTCGCCCAGCGCGGCTTCGGCATGGCGTCCGTGCGCTTCATCTGCGGCACCCTGGACCTGCACGAAGAGCTGGAGGACAGGCTCAGCGCGTTCCTGGGTACCGACGACACCATCCTCTACTCGTCGTGCTTCGATGCCAACGGCGGCCTGTTCGAGACGCTGTTGGGGGAGGAGGACGCCATCATCTCCGACGCCCTCAACCACGCCAGCATCATCGACGGGGTCAGGCTCAGCAAGGCTGCCAGGTTCCGCTACGCCAACAACGACATGGCCGACCTCGAGCGGCAGTTGCAGGCGGCGGCCGGCGCGCGGTTCCGGCTCATCGCCACCGATGGCGTCTTCTCCATGGACGGCATCATCGCCGACCTGCGGTCCATCTGCGACCTGGCCGACCGTTACGACGCGCTGGTGATGGTCGACGACAGCCACGCCGTCGGCTTCGTGGGGGAGGGGGGCCGCGGCAGCCACGAGGCTCGCGGCGTCATGGACAGGGTAGACATCCTCACGGGCACGCTGGGGAAGGCCCTCGGCGGCGCGTCGGGCGGCTACACGAGTGGCCGGCGCGAGATCGTCGACTGGCTACGGCAACGCAGCAGGCCGTACCTGTTCTCGAACTCCATCCCTCCCGTGGTCGCGGCCACCTCGTTGCGGGTCCTCGACCTGCTGGAGGACGATGCGCCGGCGGGCGGCGGAGCCGAGCTGCGCGCCCGGTTGCGCGCCAACAGTGACCACTTCCGCGGCGCGATGGCCGCGGCGGGCTTCGACCTGGCGGGCGACGGCCATCCGATAGTCCCAGTGATGGTGTACGACGCCGCGTTGGCCGGGCGCATGGCCGACCGGCTGCTGGAGGAAGGCTTGTACGTAGTTGGCTTCTCGTTCCCAGTGGTACCTCACGGCCGGGCGCGCATCAGGACTCAGATGTCGGCCGCGCACACGACCCAACAGCTGGACATGGCCGTGGCGGCTTTCACCAAGGTCGGCCGCGAGCTGGGCGTGATCGTGTGAGGGCGCTCTCGAAACTGGAGCCGCGCGAGGGCATCTGGCGGGTGGACGTCCCCGAGCCCGTGCCCGGGCCGAACGACCTGCTGATCCGCGTGAGCAAGACGAGCCTCTGCGGCACGGACGTTCACATCTACAACTGGGATGCCTGGTCCCAGCGGACCGTGCCGGTGCCGCTCGTGACGGGCCACGAGTGGGTCGGCGTGGTCGCTGGCACGGGGTCCGAGGTGAGCGGCTTCGCCGTGGGCGACCGCGTCAGCGGCGAGGGGCACATCACGTGTGGCCACTGCCGGAACTGCCGGGCTGGCCGCAGGCACCTGTGCCGCAACACCGTCGGCGTCGGCGTGCAGCGCCAAGGGGCCTTCGCCGACTACCTCGTCCTGCCGGCGTTCAACGCCTTCAAGCTGCCCGACGCCATCCCGGACGACATCGGCGCCATCCTCGACCCCCTGGGGAACGCCGTCCACACGGCCCTGACGTACGACCTCGTCGGCGAGGACGTGCTCATCACGGGCGCCGGGCCGATCGGCCTTATGTCGGCCGCGGTGGCGCGCTTCGTCGGCGCGCGCAACATCGTCATCACCGACGTCAAACCAGGTCGTCTCGCCATGGCGCGGAGGATGGGCGCGACCGTCGGAGTCGACGTGTCCGACCCGGCCACCGACCTGCGCGACGTCATGGCCGCCCTGGGCATGAAGGAGGGCTTCGACGTCGCGCTGGAGATGTCGGGCGCGGCGCCAGCCTACGGTCAGATCCTCGACACCATCATCCACGGCGGCAAGGTCGCGCTCCTAGGCATCCCGGCGCGAGACATCGCCATCGACTGGAACAAGGTCATCTTCAAGGGCCTCAACCTGCAGGGGATCTACGGTCGGCAGATGTTCGAGACCTGGTACAAGATGAGCAACCTCTTGCAGGCCGGGCTCGACGTGACGCCCGTGATCACGCACCGCTTCGCTGCGGAGGAGTACCAGCGGGCGTTCGACGTCATGCGCTCCGGCGAAGCGGGCAAGGTCATCCTCGACTGGACCTGAGCGGTGCGGGGCAGCGCGCGGACAGGGACATCGAGTGAGACCAGGGGGCGCTCCGGACGATGATGCCGGTCGCCGCGGCGCTCAAGGCCTCGACCTACGTCGGCACGATGCTCCTCGTCGGCGGCGCCGTCTGCGCCATGTGGCTCGCGCCGGCGCTGGTGAGGGGAGAGGGCGACCCCGGCGGCGCGAGCGCCGGAGGAACGGGGCGGACGCGCCGAGCGTTCGGCGCCCTGGTCCTGCTCGGCGCCGCCGTCCTCGTGACGGCCTCCCTCTTCGAGGTCGCCAACACGCTCCGCGAGGTCCTCGGCCGGGTCGACGCCGACCTGATGCGCCGCTACCTCGCCTCGACGTTGCACGGTCGGGTCGTGCGCGAACGGTGGTGGCAGGCCGCGCTCGTGGCGGTCACGACCACGGCGCTCGCCTTCTGGCCGAACGACCACCGTGGGCGGTCGGGGGGCGGCGTCATGGCCAGCGCGCGCAGGTCCGGACGGGAGCGAACTCGCGTGGAGCCCTGGCAGCTGGAGCTTGGGCCCCGGTCATGGTGGAGGCGTCGGCCGCCGACGCTCGCCAGGGCGGCCCTGAGAGTGGGAGCGGCCTGCGCCTCCATGGCCCTCATGTACGGTTTCGCCCGGTTGAGCCACGCCGCGGCCATGGGCGGCGGCGTGCCGCTCGGGGCCGACTTCACGCATCTGCTGGCCGCCGGCGTCTGGGCTGGTCCGCTCGGCTACTTGGCGCTGCTTACTCCGGGCGAGGACGGGCGCTCGGCGTTGGCCGCGGCCGTCAAGCGCCTGTCGAACGTCGGCGCCCTGGCGGTGGCGGTCCTCGCGGTCACGGGCGCCTACAACGCCCTCGGTCACATGGCGGACCCGGCGGCCTTCGCCACCTCGGCTTACGGGACGGCGCTCTGGGTCAAGCTCGGCCTCTTCACGCTCGTGATCGCGGCGGCCGCCCTCAACCGCTTCCGTTACCTGCCGCGCTTCCTGGCCGGCGGTCCGGTGGGGCCGCTGCGTGGCGCTCTGCGCCTCGAGGCCGCGCTGCTCGCCGCGCTCCTCGTCGTGACGGGCGCGCTCACGACCTCGCCCGTACCCCATGCCGGCGGCGCCGCGAGCGGCGCGCTCGCCAACTTGCTTCACCTGATCGACCTGTTGCGCCGCTGAGGCGCCACCAACGCGGTCTGGCCGGGCGGCCCGTCGGGGCTCCCGACCGGCGCCAGGCGAAGGCGCATGCGGGACGCTCCAAGGCGCCGTGAGCGCCGAGCCGCGCGGCGCGCCGTGAGCACTGACCCCGGCCCGACGCGGGGGCGGGCCTACACTGGCGCCACGCGGCTCGCCCCACCGTCCGCCACCGTGCTCGTCGCCCCAGCGTGGGGCTGCTGCCTAACGGAAGGAGGGGTTCGCGCATGTTCAACCACCTCTTGCTGCCGTTGACCGGCACCGACCTAGACCGACCCGCCATCGCCCACGCCCGCAGCTTGGCGCTCGAGTCCGGCGGGACCGTCGAGGTGATGTACGTCCTGGAAGCGCCCGCCGGGGGTCCGCAAGCGGTGGACGCCGTCGAATGGCATGCGCGGCGCATGGCCGCCCAGGCCTACCTCGAGCAGGTGACGGCGCAGTTGGCGGGCGCCGGGCTCTCCGTCAGCCAGGGCCTGTCGGAGGGCCAGGCGACCGAGAACATCGTCCACCGCGCCCATCAGGGTGCGGACCTCCTGGTCTTGCCGATGGGCGCGTCGGGCCGCACTCACGTCGGGGCGGTCGGCGGGGAGGTCCTCTCGCGGTCGTTCGTCTCCACGCTACTGGTCAGAGGCGAAACCCACGGACGACGCGACGGCGGCGCTGGCCCCTACGAGACGGTCCTGGTGGCGCTCGACGGCTCCCAGCGCGCCGAGTGCGTGCTGCCGGCGGTGCGGTTCCTGGCCGAACGGTTCGGGGCGCATGTGATCCTGGCGCACGTGGTGGAGGAGCCGTCCGTGCCTCGGCCGCTCCCACCCGGCGCCGAGGAGCGGCAGCTCGCCGCGCGGCTTGTCGAGCTCAACACGGCTGCCGCCACGCGCTACCTTGACGACCTCACCACCGGGCTCGGCCACGGCGCGGAAGCGCGCTTGGTGGCCGGTCGCCGGGCGGCGCCCGGGCTGCACGAGCTCATGCGCGAGCGCGAGCCCGACCTCGTCGTCATGAGCGCCCACGGCTACGACGGCGACCTTACGTGGCCGTTCGGGGAGGTGACTACCAACCTCATCGGCTACGGGCCGACGCCGCTCCTGGTGATCCACGACCTGCCCTGGCAGGAGCGCGCCAGCCGCCCGAGCGAGGCCACGGACGAAGCGTGGGGCGGATGACGGGCGCGGGCGCCGCCCCGGACGGACCGGCGGCGGCGATCGATGGCGAGCAAGACCCGGCTGGTCGCGCGCGCGCGTGGGCGGAGGAGCACGCGGTCGCCGGGCCGGAACCGAGCAGGCGCACCCGGCCGACCCCGGCCGCGCGCCTCGCCGACCTGACGCGCAAGCTGGCGCACGCGCACCGTGCCTTCGGCACCGAGGCCGCGACCACGGAGACGGGCTCTTACGCCGCCGAGTGGTTCCTAGACAACTACTACCTCATCAGGGAGTCCGTGAGGCAGGCGACCCAGGACCTCCCGAGCGACTTCTACCGCCGTCTCCCTTGCCTCGCCGTCGGTGCGGTGGGGGGCGGTGTCGCACGGGCGGAGGCCCTGGCCGTTCTGCTCCTCGACGAGTGCGCCGGCCGCCTGGACGTTGCGAGGGCGGGCGCGCTGCTCGAGGCCTACCAGACGGTCGCGCCGTTGACCATCGGCGAGCTGTGGGCCCTCCCGAGCCTCCTGCGTCTGGTGCTCCTCGACTGGTTGACGGAGAGCGCCCAGCTGCTCACGGCGCCGCCGGGCCGTGAAGGTGAGGCCGCCGAGCGCGAGAGCCACCACCAGCGTGTGGCCGACTGCATCGTCGGCCTGCGGACCGTCAAGAGCACCGACTGGCGTGTGTTCTTCGAGGGCGCGAGTCACTGCGAGCGGGAGCTGCGGAAGGACGCGAGCCGCTACTACGCGCGTATGACGTTCGGGACGCGCGACCGCTACCGGAAGGTCGTCGAGAGGGTGGCGCGCCGGACCGGCGCGGACGAGGTCGCCGTGGCCCGCGAGGCCGTCCGTCTCGCGCGCGCCGCCCGTGAGGATCCGCTGGCGCGCCGGCGGACCGGGCACGTGGGCTACTACCTGATCGACCGCGGCGCGACCCAGCTCGAGGACGCCTTCGGCTACCGGCGTGACGCGGGCGAGCGGTCGCGCGCGTTCACCAAGGCCCACCCGAACTTCGTCTACCTGGGGAGCGTGGGGCTCGTGGCGGCCGCGCTGCTCCTCTGGGGCGGCGCGTACGCCGCGGCGTCCGGCGCGACAGCTTGGTTGGTCGCCCTCGCGTTCGTGCTGCTCCTCGTGCCCGCGTTCACCGTGGCTGTCGCGGTCGTCAACTACGCCCTCAACCGGCTCATCTCCCCGACGCTTCTGCCGCGTCTGGACCTCGGACGCGGCTTGCCGCGGCCCGACCTCGGCGACGGTCCTCTCGCCCGGTACGACGCCCTCGTCGCCATGCCCGTGCTCGTGGCGAGCCTGGAGGAGTTCGACGCCCTCCTCGGACAACTGGAACGCCACTACCTTGGCAACCCGGACCCGCGCCTGGCGTTCGCGCTGCTGACCGACTTCCCGGACGCCGCCGCCGCCACTCTCCCGGGCGAGGCCGACCTTCTCGCGCAAGCGCGGCGGCGGGTGGAGCGCCTGAACGGCGCGTACCGCCGAACCGCCGGCGGGGACGCGAGGGTCGCGGGCGCTGGGGGGCGCTTCTACCTCCTGCACCGCGGCCGCCGCTGGAACTCGAGCGAGGGCGTGTGGATGGGGTGGGAGCGCAAGCGCGGCAAGCTCATGGAGCTCAACCGGCTCCTGCGCGGCGCGCACGACACGACGTTCGAGCCGATCGTCGGGGACGTAGGGGAGCTCGTAGGCACGGAGTACGTCCTGACCCTCGACGCCGACACGCGCCTGCCGCCCGGCGCGGCATCGAGCCTCATCGGCACGCTCGCGCACCCGCTCAACCGTGCCGAGTTCGGCGAGGACGGTCGCGTCGTCGCCGGCTACAGCCTGCTCCAGCCGCGGACCGACGTGCTGCCCGAGAGCGCCAACGCCTCGCGGTTCAGCCGCTTGTTCGTCGGCGAGAACGGTCTGGACCTCTACACCCACGCCGTCTCCGACGTCTACCAGGACCTGTTCGGGGCCGCGATCTTCGTCGGCAAGGGCCTCTACCGGGTCGACGACTTCCAGCGCGCGCTCGCCGACCGCGTGCCGGAGAACAGCCTCCTGAGCCACGACCTCCTCGAGGGCATCTACGGCGGCGTGGCCCTGGTGAGCGACGTGGTCCTTTTCGAGGAGTACCCGCCCACCTACCTCGCGCAGGTCAGGCGCGCCCAACGCTGGGTGCGCGGCGACTGGCAGCTCCTCCCATGGCTGCTCGCGACGCTGGTCGGCGCGCGCGGCAGGGGGGAGCGGTTGGGGCCGGCGGGCGCGTGGAAGATCGCGGACAACCTGCGGCGCAGCCTCGTCACGCCGGCCCTCTTCGCCCTCTTCGCGGCCGGTTGGCTCGTCCTCCCGGGGTCGCCCGTCGTCTGGACCCTCATCGCGCTCTCCACCTTGGCCGCACCGCTGCTCGCCGGCGCGGTCGTAGCCTACCTGGACGGCCTGATCGAGAACTACACGGTGCCGGGACGACGGAGGCTGACCCCGTGGCAGCCGTTGAGCCAGGCGTTCGGACGCTTCGCGATCACACTCTCGTTCGTGCCCTACGAGGCCGGGATGGTGGTTCGGAGCGTCTCCGTCACTCTCTACCGCCTGTTCGTCACACATAGGAACCTACTGGAGTGGCGCACGGCCGCGCTCACGAACCGCGAGCCGCCACCCACGCTCGGCGGCGATGTCCGCCGCATGGGGTGGGCGCTCGCGCTGAGTGTGGCGGCTGCCCTGGCTGTCGCGCTAGTGAGGCCCGAGGCTCTACCGGTCGCCGCCGTCCCCCTCGTCGTATGGCTCCTTGCCCCGCTCACCGCCCACCTGCTCTCGCTCGCCAGTGACGGCGCGCCGCGCGAGCTCGCGGACGCCCAGCGCCGCGAGCTCCACGGCCTGGCGCGGCGCACGTGGCTCTACTTCGAGCGCTTCGTGGGCCCCGAGGACAACTGGTTGCCGCCCGACAACGTGCAACTCGGCCCCGATCCGGTCACTGCCCACCGGACCTCCCCGACCAACGTCGGTCTCATGCTCCTCTCGACGCTCGGCGCCCACGACCTCGGCTACCTGGGCGTGGTCGACCTCTCGTTGCGGTTGCGCCAGACGTTCGACGTCCTGGGGCGCCTGGAGCGCTACCGCGGGCATCTCCTCAACTGGTACGACACGCGGAGCCTCGAGCCGTTGCACCCGCGCTACGTGTCGAGCGTCGACTCGGGCAACTTCGCGGCCGCCCTGGTGGCGCTGCGGCAAGGGTGCTTGCAGTTGCTCGAGCGTCCCGTCGACGTCGCCGCCTTCTTCGGCGGCCTGGCTGACGCGTTGGCCGTCCTGGAAGACGCCCTCTTCACGGCCATGCCTGAGCGCCCCGCGGCGGCGGCCGTCGCCGCCTTGCGCGAGCGCGTCGAGTCGGCCGCGCGCGCGCGCGAGCTGTGGCCGAGCACCGTCGCCCTCCTCGAAGGCGACGCCTGGCCGTCCGTCGAACAGGCCATCGTCACCGCGATGCACGACGGGGATCTGACGGGCGCCGACCTCGACGCCGTGCGCCTGTGGGCGGAGCGCGTGCGGCACGGCATCAAGGTCACGCTCGGCGAGGTCGGCTCCCTGGCGCCGTGGGTGCGCGCCCTGGGGGCCGCGCGCGCCTGGACGGGCTCCCTCCCCGCCGGTTCGCCGGCCGAGGCCGCTTGGCAGGCCGTGGCCGACACCTTGGCGGCCGAGCCGCCGCTGCGGGAGGTGAACGCGTGGGCCGGGAAGGCGCTCGCCGCGTTGCGCTCGTTGCATGCCACGCTGGGCGACGGGCTGGCCGCCGCCCCGGCCGGCCGCGCCTGGTGCGACGACCTCGCGCCGCGTCTGGCCTCCGCCCGCAACGCCGCGGCCGGGTTGGTGCGAGCCTTCGAGAAGCTGGCGGCGCGCAGCGAGGCGGAGGTCGAGGCGACGGACTTCACCTTCCTCCACGACCCCGACCGCCAGCTCCTGCATATCGGCTACAACGTCGATACGGAGCAGCTCGATCCGAACCACTACGACCTCCTGGCCTCGGAGTCGCGCCTCGCCAGCCTGGTGGCCGTGGCGAAGAGTGACGTGCCGATCAGCCACTGGGTCCACTTGAACCGCCCCTTGAGCGACCTCGGCGGACGCGCCACGCTCCTCTCGTGGAGCGGGACCATGTTCGAGTACCTCATGCCCGAGCTGCTCACGCGGCGCTACGGCGCGACGCTGCTCGACCAGAGCTGCGCGGCGGCGGTCGACGTGCAGATGGCGTTCGCGAAGCGTAACGGCGTGCCGTGGGGCGTGAGCGAGTCCGGTTACGCGCGCGTCGACGCCGCGGGGAACTATCAGTACCACGCGTTCGGCGTGCCCGAGCTGGCGCTGAACCGCTCCTACTCGAGCGACCTCGTGATCGCCCCCTACGCGAGCATCCTGGCGCTGAGGCACCGGCCGGAGGCGGTGCTGGAGAACGCGGCGCGCCTGGCCGAGGCCGGCGCGCTCGGGCCGCACGGTTTCTTCGAGGCCCTCGACTTCACGCCCGAGCGCCGACCGCTCGGCGAGGACCGCGCGCTCGTGCGCTCGCACATGGCGCACCACCAGGGCATGATCTTGCTCGCGGTGGTGAACGCGTTGACGGACGACGCCATGGTCGAACGCTTCCATGCCGACCCGCGGGTCGCCACCATCGAGTATCTGCTGCAGGAGCGCATCCCGCTCGACGTGCCCGTGATCGACGACCTCCGTCCGGAGGAGAACCCAAGCGTGCCCGTCGACGTCGCCACGCTCGATGAGCCCTGGCCGGTGCCGGTCGACTCCGCCACACCCCTCACCCACCTGCTCTCCAACGGCACGTACACGGTGCTGCTCAGCGAGGCGGGCGGCGGCTGGTCGGCGGCGGGCGACGCCGCCATCACGCGCTGGCGACCGGATGGGACCCGCGATGCCGACGGCACCTGGATCTTCATCCGAGACGAACTGGGCGGCTCCGTGTGGTCCGCGACCCCGGGTCCGCTGCCCACGCGCGTCCAGGACGAACGGGTCGTGTTCTACCCCTACAAGGTCGAGTACCAGCGCGAGTTCGACGACATCCTGACGCGCTTGGAGGTCGTGGTGGCGAGGGACCAGGCCGAGCTGCGGCGCCTCACCGTCGTCAACCGTGGCGAGGCGAGCCGGGCCCTGCGCGTGACCTCGTACGCCGAGGTCGTGCTCGGCCCCGCGGCGGCCGACGCCCGCCATCCGGCCTTCAGCAAGCTCTTCGTGGAGAGCAGCTTCCTGGCCGGCCGGTCCGCCATCTTGTTCCGCCGCCGACCGCGGTCGGCGGACGAAGCGGCGCTCTTCGCCGCCCACGCCGTCGTTCGGCGTGACGACGCGGGGCCGTGCGAGTACGAGACGGACAGGGCGGCGTTCCTCGGCCGCGGCAACGACGTCACCACGGCCGTGGGGACCCGCGGGCCACTGCGGGAGGCCGGCGCCGACGAGGAGGCGCGTGCGACTGCGGAGCCGGACGCCACGCTCGACCCGGCCATGGCCTTGGCGGTGCGGCTCGAGCTCGAGCCCCACTCTCAGGCGGAGGTCACGTTCGTCACGGCAGCTGGCGCCAGCGCCCGCGAGCTCACCGACCTCCTGGACGAGCTACGCAGGCCCGGCATGGTGGCGCGGGAGTTCGACCTCGCGCGCTTGCGTAGCCGCGTCGAGCTCCAGGAACACGAGCTGACGCCCGCGACGGTAGAGACTTACCAGCGGCTCTACTCCGCAGTCGTCTACCCGCTGCACGAGCTCAGGGCCCCCGAGGCGACGTTGGCGGCCAACACGCTCGGCCAGCCCGCGTTGTGGGGGCAGGGCATCTCGGGCGACCTGCCCATCGTCATCGTCCGACTCGACTCCACGGAACGGCTGTCCCTCGTGGTGGACACGCTCCGCGCCCACGCCTACTGGCGGCGCCGCGGGGTGAAGGTGGACGTCGTCGTGTTGAACACGAAGGACACGGGCTACGACCAGACGCTGCACGCGCGCCTGCGGGCGCAACTCGTCCGGCTCGGCAGCGACGCGTGGCTTGGCGCGCGCGGCGGCGTCTACCTCCTGCGGCGCGACCAGCTCGCCCCAGCCGACCTCGTGCTGCTCGAGAGCGCCGCGCGGGTCGTCCTGGACGGGGAACGCGGCTCGTTGGCCGAACAGCTCCGGCCGCTCGGCCTGCCACCCCGACCCGGGCTGCCCCTGCTGGCCCCCGTCATGGAACGACAGCAGGGCGCGGCGGAGGGCGTGGAGACGGCGGACCTGAGGTACGACAACGGCTGGGGTGGGTTCTCCGCGGACGGGCGCGAGTACGTGATCCGCGCGAGCCGGGGTGCCCTGCCGCCGGCACCCTGGTCGAACGTGATGGCCAACGAGGCGCTCGGCTGCCTGACGACCGAGGCCGGCATGGGTGCCACATGGGCCGTGAACAGCGGCGAGAACCGCCTCACGCCGTGGAGCAACGACCCGGTGACCGACCCCAGCGCCGAGGCCGTCTACCTCCGCGACGAGGAGACGACGGAGGTCTGGTCCGCGACGCTGCACCCTGCCGGCGGCGACGCGCCGTTCGAGGTGCGCCACGCCGCGGGTCGCACGACCTACCGGCACGTTAGCCACGGCCTCGAACAGGTGCTCGAGGTGTCGGTCGCTGCGCAGGACCCCGTCAAGCTCGTGCGCTTGAGCGTGAGGAACCGGTCGGACCGCCCGCGCCGCGTGACCGTCACCTACTACGCCGAGTGGGTCCTTGGCGTGGATCGCGAGGCCACGAGCCTCCATCTCCTGTCCGACTACGTGCCGGAACGGTGCGCGCTGCTCGTCCGCAACCCTTACTCCACCGACTTCGGGGAGCGCGTCGCGTTCCTCGCGGGCAACAAGACCCCGCACGGCGTCACGACGGACCGGTGCGAGTTCCTCGGCCGGTGGGGCTCGCCCGCCATGCCCGACGCGCTACGGCGCGTGGGGCTCACCGGCACCGTCGCCCCCGGGCACGACCCGTGCGCGGCCATGCAGCTGCACCTCGATCTGGGCGCCGGCGGCTCGGAGGACGTCCTCTTCGCGCTCGGCCAGACCGAGGGCCGGGCTTCCGCTCTCGAGCTCGCCGACCGCTACCGCGACCTGGGGGCGTACGCCGAAGCGCGGGGCGCGGCCGAGGCGGCGTGGGACGCCCGGCTCGACAAGGTGCGGGTGAGCACGCCCGACCCGGCCCTCGATCTCCTGACGAACCGCTGGCTCATCTACCAGACACTCTCCAGCCGTTACTTCGGGCGGACGGCGTTCTACCAGCCGGGCGGCGCCTACGGCTTCAGGGACCAGCTGCAGGACGTCGTCGCGCTCCTGCACGCCGCGCCGGAGTTGGCGCGCGCGCAGCTCCTGCGCGCCGCCGCGCACCAGTTCGAGGAGGGCGACGTCTTGCACTGGTGGCACCCGCCCTCCGGTCGCGGTGTGCGCACCCGTATCAGCGACGATCTCCTGTGGCTGGTCTACGCGGCGGAGCGTTACGTCACGACCACGGGCGAGACCGGTGTGCTGGGCGAGGTCGTGCCGTTCCTCCACGGCCGACCGCTCGCGCCGGGCGCCGAGGACCGTTACGACGCCTACGCGCCCGGGCAGCAGTCCGGTACGTTGCTGGAGCACTGCCGCAGGGCGTTGGAGAAGGGTGCGACGGTCGGCAAGCATGGGCTGCCGCTGATGGGCACGGGCGATTGGAACGACGGCATGAACCGCGTCGGGGCGGCCGGCAAGGGCGAGTCCGTGTGGTTGGCCTGGTTCCTGGTCGACGCCATCCGGCGCTTCGTCCGGCTTCTCGACCGCGTCGGCGGGAGCGAGGCCGAAGCGGCGCCCTGGACCGCGCGAGCCGACGCCTACGCACGCGCGTGCGAGGAGGCGGCCTGGGACGGACGTTGGTACCTGCGGGCCTTCTACGACGACGGCACGCCACTCGGCACGAGCGCGGCGTCCGAGTGGCGCATAGACTCCATAGCCCAGTCGTGGGCCGTCCTGTCGGGCGCCGCACCAGCTGAGCGCGCTACCGTCGCCATGCGCTCCGTCGAGGAGCTCTGCGTGCGGTGGGAGGACGACCTCATCAGGCTCGCCACCCCGCCGTTCGACCGTTCGCCGAAGGACCCCGGTTACATCAAGGGCTACCTCCCGGGCGTGCGCGAGAACGGCGGGCAGTACACCCACGGTGCCATCTGGAGCGCGTGGGCGTTCGCCCGGCTCGGTGAGCGCGCCAAGGCCCACGCCCTGCACCGGCTCCTCGACCCCGTGCTGCACGCCGCCGACCGTGAGGGCGCCGAACGTTACGTGGTCGAGCCGTACGTGCTCGCGGCGGACGTCTACGGCCAGCCTCCGCACGTTGGGCGTGGCGGCTGGAGCTGGTACACGGGCTCGGCGGCCTGGTTCTACCGCTTCGGGCTGGAGGGGTTGTTAGGTCTGGAGCGCGTGGGCGACGAACTGCGCCTCGACCCCCACGTTCCGCCGGAGTGGCCGGGGTTCGAGGTCCGGTACCGCCATGGGGCGAGCACCTACGTCTTGCTGGCTAGGCCGGGAGCCGCTCCGGCCAACCTCGTCACGCGGCTAATCGATGACGGCGTAGAGCACGCGGTGGACGTGGTCTACGCCGTATAGCCCGGTTCGGGTGCGTTCCGGGCGCGCCGGAACCCGCCCGCGGACCGGCTTACAGGCCCGAGAGGCGGGTGTTCTTCTCGATGTACGAGGCCCAGTCCTCCGGCACGTCCATCTCGGGGTAGATGGCGTCCACCGGGCAGGCCGGAACGCAGGCGCCGCAGTCGATGCACTCTTCTGGGTTGATGTAGAACTGGTCGTCGGCCTCGTAGATGCACTCCACAGGGCAGACGTCCACGCACGAGGCGTCCTTGACGCCGATGCAGGGTTCGGTGATGACGTAAGCCATTGTCGCCTTCCTTGTCACCTTACGCGAGTCGCTTACGGGTCCTGACTGCGACGCGGAGGCGTCCTCGCTAGAGGCAGTTCTAGCAGGTGCGAACCCGCGGTGGCAAGAACTTTCGTACCTAACGAACACCAGCCATGAGAACGGCCCCGGCTGCCTTTCGTTCGCTCCGTCGGTGCCCGTCTCCCGTACAGCCTGGTCTCGCGACTTGCGGCGGTGCCTTTCGGGTGGAGCCGGGTTACTCGGTCGAGCCTCTAGTGGCGCAGGGGCCGCTCTTTCGAGAAGTGGTCCGTGATCTCTATGGTGCCAGACCTCCTTCCACTTCCAGGCTACTGCCGGCGCCGACCATTGAACAGGGCCACACGTCATGGAAAACGCGTGGCCCTTTGCGTAGACTGGTTATTTGGGACCGCCCGAAGGCGGCGGCGCTGGGCGGTGGCCGCCGGCGGCGCCGGTGGGCGCAACCAGCTGCCCGCCCTCACCTCAGAACAAGAACCAACCGCCCGCCACGGCGATCACGCCCGCGAAGATGAGCGCCACGGTGTTGATGACCTTGATGAGCGGGTTGATCGACGGGCCGGCCGTGTCCGTGTACGGGTCGCCGACCGTGTCGCCGACCACGCTCGCGGCGTGGGCGTCGGAGCCCTTGCCGCCGTGGTTGCCGTCCTCGATGTACTTCTTGGCGTTGTCCCACGCTCCGCCGCCGTTGCTCATCATGAGCGCCATCATCAGGCCGGAGCCGATGACGCCGATGAGCAGGCCGCCGAGCGCCAGCGGGCCGAAGAAGAAGCCGACGACGAGAGGAGCGGCCACGGCGATGATGCCAGGAAGCGCCATCTCGCGCAGTGCGGCCGCCGTGACGATGTCGACGGCCTTGCCGTAGTCGGGCTTCGCCTTGCCTTCCATGATGCCCTTGATGGTGCGGAACTGCCTGCGCACCTCCTCGATCACGGAGCCGGCGGCCTTGCCGACGGACTCCATGAGGAACGCGCTGAACAGGAAAGGCAGCATGGCGCCGATGAGGAGGCCGACGAGGATGATGGGGTCGTCCAGCCGGAAGGCGCCCGCACCGAACTTGATGGGGTCGACGAGCTTGAGACGCTCGGCGAAGTCGGCGAAGAGTACGAGGGCCGCCAGGGCGGCCGAGCCGATGGCGTAGCCCTTCGTGACGGCTTTGGTGGTGTTGCCGACGGCGTCGAGCGCGTCGGTGTTGGCGCGCACGTTGGCGGGTAGGTCGGCCATCTCGGCGATGCCGCCCGCGTTGTCGGTGATGGGGCCGTAGGTGTCCATGGCGACGACCATGCCGGTGACGGAGAGCATGGCGACTGCGGCCACGGCGATGCCGTAGAGGCCCGCGATCGAGTAGGCGACGAAGATGGCGAGCACGAGCACGATGACGGGGAAGGCGGTCGACTGCATGCCGACGGCGAGGCCGGAGATGATGTTCGTCGCGCTGCCGGTCTCGGACGCCTTGGCGACGCGCCTGACGGGCGCGAAGCGCGTGCTCGTGTAGTACTCGGTGATGAACATCATGGCGATGGTCACCACGATGCCGACGAGGCTGGCGACGAACAGCGCGCCCCAGCCCATGTCGCGACCGAGGACGCTGAAGTCGAAGCCGTCGAACATGGCGTAGGTGAGGACGCCGAACGCCACGACGCTGATGCCGGCGCTCACGAACACGCCCTTGTACAGGGCGCCCATGATGTTGGTCGAGCCTTCCGGCAGGCGGACGAACTGCGTGCCGACGATGCTCGCGATGATGGCGATGGCCCCGAGGAGGAGCGGGTAGAGGACGAGGTTCGTGACCGCGCCCGTGCCGGGGAGCAGGTAGCCGAGGAAGACGGCGCCGATGGCGGTGACGGCGTAGGTCTCGAACAGGTCGGCGCCCATGCCCGCGCAGTCGCCGACGTTATCGCCTACGTTGTCGGCGATCACGGCCGGGTTGCGGGGGTCGTCTTCGGGGATACCCGCCTCGACCTTGCCGACGAGGTCGGCGCCGACGTCGGCGGCCTTCGTGTAGATGCCCCCGCCCACGCGGGCGAAGAGACTGATGAGGGAGGCGCCGAACGCGAAGCCTACGAGGGGCTCTACGGGGTTGGAGAGCCCAAGGACCACGTGGAAGAGCCAGAAGAAGCCCGAGACGCCGAGGAGCGCGAGGCCCGCGACCGCGAGGCCGGCGACCGCGCCGCCGCTGAACGCGATGCGCAGCGCGCCGGCCAGCCCGCCGCGCGCCGCCTGGGCGACGCGGACGTTGGCGCGCACGGCGACGTTCATGCCCACGAAGCCGCTGATCGCGCTGAAGAGCGCACCGATGGCGAAGCCGGCCGTCGTCCACCACCACAGGGTGCGGTCGTGGTCGGTGCCGGACGTGAGTGCCACGACGGCGAACACGGCGGCGATGATCACGGCCACTATCGCGATGGTGCGGTACTGGCGGTTCATGTACGCCGCGGCGCCCTGGCGCACGGCGTCGGAGATCTCGACCATGCGCGCGTCGCCGGTCGGCGCGGCCATGATGCTGCGCGCCAACACGAAGGCTGCCACCAGCGCCAAGATGGCGGCCAGCGGAACAAGGGTGATCAACAGGTCCATGCGTCCTCCAACAGACTTACCAGCGCGCAGTCTTCAAGCGCGCAGGTCCCCAGCCGGGTACTTGCGTCCACGTTCCCACCGCCCTGGAGTCGGGCCCCGCCGGTCGGGGCGCACCCTTGGCCGTGCTTCCGGGCCACTGCTCGCCTGGGCGGCGGTTCGCCCGATGAGCGGCGCCAAGCTTACCACTAGCGAGCGCGCGGGCGCCCCGGCGCGTGGTGGCGGTCGTGGCCGGCTGCGGCGCGTCTGACGCGCGCCCCGAGCCGGGCGCGCGGTAACCTTGGGCGGTGAGAGTGCCCCGCAGCGCCGTCGAGGACCGTGAGAGGTGAAGGCATGGTGAGCGAACCGTCCGCCAACCCCGGAGAACCAGCGCGAGAGGGTGCCCAGGTGAGCCCAGGGACGAGCCAGCTCGCCGGCAAGCCGGCCCCACGCGCGCTCCTCATCGACGTGCCGCGCCTCGTCACCGACTACTACGCCGTCAAGCCGGACGCCGGCAGGGCGGAGGAGCGCGTGGCGTTCGGCACGTCCGGCCACCGCGGCACGAGCGGGGCGGCCAGCTTCAACGAGGACCACATCCTCGCCGTCTGCCAGGCCATCGCCGACAGGCGGGCGTCGCAAGGCATCTCGGGGCCGCTCTTCCTCGGGGCCGACACCCACGCCCTCTCGACCCCGGCGCTCGTCACGGCCCTCGAGGTCCTGACGGCCAACGGGGTGAACGTCGTCATGGCGCGCGGCTTCGCCGCCGTGCCGACCCCGGTCGTCTCACACGCCGTGCTCACCCACAACCTAGGGGCCGGCGCGCGCGGCAAGGCGCCCGGCGGTGCCCTCGCGGCCGACGGGGTGGTCGTAACGCCCTCCCACAACCCCCCCGGCGACGGCGGGTTCAAGTACAACCCGCCCCAGGGCGGTCCGGCCGGCACGGACGACACCTCCGAGATCCAGCGCGCCGCCAACGCCTACCTCGAGGCCGAGCTGCGGGGCGTGCGGCGCCAGACGTTGGCCCGGGCACGCGCGGCTGGCGCCTTCGAGGAGCGCGACCTCGTGACCCCGTACGTCGACGATCTCGCCTCAGTAGTGGACGTCGGGGCCATCGCGGCGGCCGGTGTGCGTATGGGCGTCGACCCGTTGGGCGGCGCGTCCCTCGCGTACTGGGGACCCATCGCCGAGCGCTGGGGGCTCGACATCACCGTCGTCAACGACGTCGTCGACCCGACGTTCGCGTTCATGCCCGTCGACCACGACGGCAAGATCCGCATGGACTGCTCGTCGCCGTACGCGATGGCCAACCTGATCGGGCTGCAGGACGGCTTCGACGTGGCCTTCGGCAACGATCCGGACGCCGACCGGCACGGCATCGTCACGCCAAGCCACGGGCTCATGAACCCGAACCATTACCTCGCGGTCGCCATCGACTACCTCTTCACGCACCGCTCAGGGTGGCCGGCCGGCGCGAAGGTGGGCAAGACGCTCGTCTCCAGCTCGCTGATCGACCGCGTGGCCGCCGGGCTCGGCCGCGAGGTCGCCGAGGTGCCCGTCGGCTTCAAGTGGTTCGTGCCGGGGCTCCTGGGGGGCGACTTCGCCTTCGGCGGCGAGGAGAGCGCGGGCGCGACGTTCCTCCGCACGGACGGGGCGCCCTGGACCACCGACAAGGACGGCCTCATCCTCGGCCTCCTGGCGGCCGAGATCCGGGCGGTGACGGGGGAGGACCCGGCTGAGCGCTACGTCGGTCTCACGCGCAAGTACGGCGCGCCCACGTACGCCCGCAGCGACGTGCCGGCCGGCAAGGAGCGCAAGCGGGTCCTGGGCAACCTCAGCCCCGAGGCCGTGCTCGGCGCGGGGCGGAAGGAGCTGGCGGGGGAGAGGATAGTTCAGGTCCTCAGCCGGTCGCCGTGGGGCGGCGAGCCCATCGGCGGCATCAAGGTCGTGACGGAGAGTGGCTGGTTCGCGGCGCGCCCGTCCGGCACCGAGGACGTCTACAAGATCTACGCCGAGAGCTTCGCTGGGTCCGAGCAGGTGGCCGAGCTGCAGGCGGAGGCGAGGGCGCTCATCCAGGAGCAGTTCGAGCTGGCCGGCGTGTGAGTCGCCGGGCGCGGCGGGGGCCCGGAGCGCCGCGCCCGAGTCGGGGCCCCGCCCCAGACCCAGCGCGGGCGGGGCCCCGGCGAGCGCCTACTCGTCCGCCAACGGCACGCTCAACAC
>CAUJFI010000097.1 GCA_963170125.1 Deinococcota bacterium
CTCGGGGTATCGTCCGCAGTTTTATTTTCGGACGACGGATGTGACGGGTGTGGTGTCGTTGCCGTCTGGGGTGGAGATGGTGATGCCTGGGGATAATGTGGAGTTGTCGGTTGAGTTGATTAAGCCGATTGCGATGGAGGAGGGGTTGCGGTTTGCGATTCGTGAGGGTGGGCGTACTGTTGGTGCTGGGGTCGTCACCAGCATCACGAAGTAAGCCGCGGGAGCCGCGCCCGCGCCCGCTTTGGGGTCGGGTCCGAGCGGACCCCTGGACGTAGCCTGCAAGAACCGGTTACACTGTCAGGTCTGATTGGGAGGCCAGGATGGCCAGTGATGTTCGGATCAAACTGCTTCTAGAGTGCACGGAGTGCAAGCGGCGCAACTACGCCACGCACAAGAACCGGCGCAACACCCAAGGCAAGATGGAGTTGAAGAAGTACTGCCCATGGGACCGCAAGCACACGGTGCACAAAGAGGTGAAGGTCTAGACTCGTGTTCAAGGGCCTGATCCAGTACCTGAGGAACTCGCGAGCCGAGCTCGGCCGCGTGACCTGGCCGACGCGCAAGGAAGTCATCCAGGCCACCGAGGCGACGCTCCTATTCGTCCTCGTCACCGCGCTGTTCCTGTTCGTCGCCGACCTCACGCTTGGCAACCTGCTCGGCCTGATCACCTGACCCCAGGTCGTCTCACGCCGTGGGTGTCAGAGCCAGCCGACCCAGGTCGGGGTGACGCTCGGCCCCAGACAAAGGAACCCCTATGAGCATCGAGTGGTATGCCGTGCACACCTACGTGGGGCACGAAGAGAAAGCCAAGGAGAACATCCTGAGCAGGGCGAGGTCGCTCGGCATGGCCGAGTCGATCTATCAGGTCGTCGTGCCCGTCGAAACGACCATGGAGCATATCGGCGGCGGTAAGAAGAAGGAGACGACCCGCAAGCTGTTCCCCGGCTACATCTTCGTTCAGATGGACCTGGGCGACAACCCGGACGAGCCCAACGAGGCCTGGGAGGTCGTGCGCTATACGCCGGGGGTGACGGGCTTCGTAGGCACGGCTACCCACGCGGTGCCCCTATCGCCGGACGAGGAAGCCCGCATGCTCACCGCTATAGGCGTCACAGGCCAGAGGGAGGCCCCGAAGGTCAGGATCACGTTCAACGTCGGCGACATGGTCCAGGTCACCGCCGGGCCGTTCGCCGACTTCACGGGCGTCGTCTCCGAAGTCAACCCCGAGCGCGGCAAGGTCAAGGTCCTGGTCTCCATCTTCGGGCGCGAGACGCCCGTGGAACTGGATTTCTCGCAGGTCATCCGCGCCTGACGCCGCGCGGCGCCGTCAGGCGCCGTGACGTCACGCTCTGTAGACACCGGGCGCTCGCGACGAGCGCCGCAAGCAGTCGAGCGATATGCGCCGCGGAACGCGGCGCGCCACCCCGCGCCTCGCCATGTGCGTGGGGGAGCCTAAGGAGGAAGCATGGCAAAGAAAGTCGCCGGAATCGTCAAGCTCCAGCTCCCGGCCGGGTCCGCCACGCCGGCGCCGCCCGTCGGTCCTGCGCTGGGCCAGTACGGTGCCAACATCATGCAGTTCGTGAAGGAGTACAACGCCGCCACCGCGGCGCAGGCCGGCGCGATCGTGCCGGTCGAGATCACGATCTTCTCGGACCGCTCGTTCACGTTCGTCACCAAGACCTCGCCGGCCAGCTACCTCATCAAGAAGGCCGCCGGCATCCCCAAGGGCTCCGCCGCCTCCAACAAGGACAAGGTGGGCAAGCTCACCTGGGCGCAGTGCCTCGAGATCGGCAAGGTGAAGATGGCCGACCTCAACGCCACGGACGAGGTGGCCGCCGCCAACATCATCGCCGGCACGGCGCGCTCCATGGGTGTCACCGTCGAAGGGCAGCCCAGCTGATGGCTCTGCACGGTAAGCGTTACCGCGAGTTGGCCAAGAAGGTCGACAAGGACCGCACCTACTCCGTCGAGGAGGCCGCCGCGCTCGTCAAGGAGCTCGCGAGCGCCAAGTTCGACGAGACCGTCGAGGCGCACTTCCGCCTCGGCATCGACCCGCGCAAGTCCGACCAGAACGTGCGCGGCACCGTCGCCCTGCCCCACGGCACGGGCAAGACGGTCCGCGTCCTCGCCATCACGCAGGGCGACGGGGTGGGCGCCGCGGAGGCCGCGGGCGCGGACTTCGTCGGTGGTACCGACATCATCGAGCGCATCCTCGGCGGATGGATGGACTTCGACGCTGTGGTCGCCACCCCGGACATGATGGCGGCGGTCGGCTCCAAGCTCGGTAGGGTCCTCGGCCCGCGCGGCTTGCTGCCGAACCCGAAGGCCGGCACGGTCGGTCTGGACATCGGCGGCATCGTGCGCGCCCTCAAGGCCGGTCAGATCGAGTTTCGCGCCGACAAGACGGGCGTCGTCCACGCCCCGATCGGCAAGGCGAGCTTCTCGTCCGCTCAGATCGCCGAGAACTTCGCCGCCCTGCGCGGCGCGGTCGAGGCGGCGAAGCCGGAAGCCGCGCGCGGTCAGTACGTCAAGACCATCCACGTCGCCTCCACGATGGGACCGAGCATGCGCATCGCGCTCGGCGCCACGACCGAGGCCTGAGCCAAGCATCCCGGTGCGCAGCGCAAGCCGAGCACCTTCGGCGTTGGAGACAGCAGGGGCCGCCAGGCTTAAAGATCCTGCCGAGGCGTCGGGAACCTGAGCGCGCTGAAGCGCTCGAGCGACCGGCACGCGCTTCGCGGCCTGTTCGAGGGTTGCCCAACGGCACCCGAGAACGTAGTTCTAGAATAGGAAGGTTTCCCATGGCCAACCCCAGGAACGTGACTGCGGTCGCCGAGCTGCGCGAGCAACTCGGCGACGCCAAGACGTTCTTCCTGGTGGACTACCAGGGACTCTCCGCTGGCGACCTCGGTCGGCTGCGCGCCGCTGTGCGCGCCGCCGGCGGGAGGATGCTCGTCGCGAAGAACACCCTCATCAACGTCGTGCTCAAGGAGCAGGGCATCGAGGGGTTCGAGGCGACGTTGCAAGGACCGACGGCCCTCGTGCTCGTCGGCGACGAGCTGGTGGCGCCCGTCAAGGCGATCACCGAGTTCGCCAAGGCTCACCCCAAGGAGCTGCCCAAGTCCAAGGGCGGCCGCCTCGAGGGGAGTGCCCTCGGCGAGGACGCGCTCGTCCGCATCGCCAAGCTGCCTTCGAAGCAGCAGATCCAGAGCCAGTTGGTCGGCGTGCTCATCGCGCCGCTCCAGCAGCTCGTCGGAGTGCTCGAAGGTCCGCAGCGGAACCTGGTCACCGTGATGAACAACTACGTTGACAAGCAGAAAGATGGAGGCAATTAAGATGGCTTTCGACAAGCAAGCAGTGATCGATCAGCTCAGCGGCCTCACGGTCCTTGAGCTCGTGGAACTCGTGGACGGCCTCAAGGAGAAGTGGGGCGTCGAAGCCGCCGCCGCCATGCCCATGGGCATGATGATGGCCGGCCCGGCCGGCGGCGACGCGGCCCCCGTCGAGGAGCAGACCGAGTTCACGGTCAGCATCAAGGCGACGAGCGGCGACAAGAAGCTCAGCGTCATCAAGGAAGTGCGCGCCATCACGAGCCTCGGCCTCAAGGAAGCCAAGGACCTCGTGGAGGCGGGCGGCGTCGTCAAGGAGTCCGCTACCAAGGACGAAGCCGCGGACATCAAGGCGAAGCTCGAAGCCGCGGGCGCCCAAGTCGAGGTCAAGTAAGGGTCTGGTCTCCCGGAGCCCGGGAGACCAGGTCGCTGCAGTTGCCAGGATGCCAGGAAGAAGCGGTCCGTGATCCGGCCGCGCCCGAGGGTGACGCGCGTTCCCAAGCGCGCGTCACCGAGTGGGCGAAGCGAGGAAGACGTCGCGCGGGTCACCGGCGCACTTGCGAACGCCGGTTAAAGTCTGAGGTCGCCGGGAGGCAACGAGTTTGACCAGCGGGGACATATCTTGATCGGCCAACGCAGGGAGGAGCGGCCCGCCCGAACCGGCGGCGCCGCGGTATCTTGTCATGCTCTCGCCACCGCTCGCACCAGACGGGTGCGGGGTCTGGGGGGCCTGAAGCGCATATTACCCACATTCGGACCAGAACGGGCAACGCCCGGGCCGTCGGTCGAGCGCGAGACGCGCGCAGGCCGAGTCACCCAGGCGCCGCCACGCGAGACCCCGCTTCTAGCGAAGGGATGAAGATGCGCGAGATCCGGAACTTCGGCAGGATCAAGGAAGTCATCGAGCTGCCGAACCTGACCAACATCCAGATCACCTCGTACAACAACTTGCTGCAGAAAGGCAAGAGCGCGGCCGAGCGCGACGACGACGTCGGCCTGCAGGCTGCTTTCCGCGAGGTGTTCCCGATCGACGAGACCGAGCGCGGTCGCCAGACCGACCTCGTCATCGACTTCCTCGAGTACCGTCTGGACGAACCCGAGTACAAGCCAGACGATTGTCGCGAGAAGGACCTCACGTACCACGCCGGCCTGTTCGCCAAGCTCCAGCTCGTCCACAAGGACACGGGCCTGATCAAGGAGGACGAGGTCTTCCTGGGCGACCTGCCGCTGATGACGGACGACGGCTCGTTCATCATCAACGGCGCCGATCGCGTCATCGTCTCCCAGATCCACCGCAGCCCAGGCGTTTACTTCACCGAGTCGATCGTCGGGGTCAACCAGAAGCGCTACACGGCCAGCATCATCCCGATGCCGAAGCGCGGCCCGTGGATCGAGGTGGAGTTCGACAACTCCAACGTCCTGTGGATGAAGGTGAACAAGCGCAAGTTCCAGTTCACGTTCCTCCTGCGGGTCCTCGGCTACTCGGACGTCCAGATCCGTGAGCTGTTCGCCGGCCACGAGTCCCAGATCGAGCCGACGCTCGAGAGCGAGGGCGCCGCCGGGATCACGCCAGACGAGGCGTTGCTGAGGCTCTTCACCGTCCTGCGCCCCGGCGACCCGCCCAAGGTCGACAAGGCCACGCAGTACCTCTTCGGGCTCCTCGCCGACCCCCGCCGCTACGACCTCGGCAACGCGGGCCGCTTCAAGATGAACGAGAAGCTCAAGCTCGACTATCCTCTCAACACGAAGACGCTCCTTGGGTTCGAGGACGGCCGCTTCGTCGACTACGGCCTCGTGCCGACCCTCCAGTACCTCGTGCGCCTGCAGGCCGGCGAGGAGGGCTACCAGGTCGACGACATCGACCACCTCGGCAACCGCCGCATCCGCACCGTCGGTGAGCTCGTCGCCGATCAGATCCGCGTCGGCCTCGGGCGCATGGCGCGCGGTGTGCGCGAGCGCATGCTCCTCGGCAACCCCGACGGGGCCACGCCGCAGAAGCTCGTCAACAGCCGGCCGATCGTCGCCGCGCTGCGCGAGTTCTTCGGCCGCAGCCAGCTCAGCCAGTTCAAGGACCAGGTCAACCCGCTCTCCGAGCTCCGTCACAAGCGCCGCATCTCCGCCCTCGGCCCGGGCGGCCTGACGCGCGAGCGCGCCGGCTTCGACGTGCGTGACGTGCACCGTACGCACTACGGCCGCATCTGCCCTATCGAGACCCCGGAAGGCGCGAACATCGGCCTCATCACGTCGCTGGCGAGCTTCGCGAAGGTGAACGATCGCGGCTTCATCGAGGCGCCGTACCGCCGCGTCGTGAACGCCCGCGTCACGGACGAGGTCGTGTACATCAACGCTCACGACGAGGACAAGCACCGCATCGCGCAGGCGAACACGCCCCTCAACGACGACGGCACCTTCGCCACCGAGACGATCGTGGCACGCGACCTGGGCGATGCCGTGCTCCTCACGCCCGATCAGGTCGAGTTCATGGACGTGTCGCCCAAGCAGATCATCTCCGTGCCGACCTCGCTCATCCCGTTCCTCGAGCACGACGACGCGAACCGCGCGCTCATGGGCTCGAACATGCAGTCTCAGGCGGTGCCGCTGATCCGCGCCCGGGCGCCGTTCGTCGGCACGGGCGTCGAGGAGCGCGTGTCGCGCGACTCCGGCACCGTCGTGCTCGCCACCGAGGCCGGCAACGTCACCTACGTCGACGCCAACCGCGTCGTGGTCGAGAACGACAGGGGCATCGAGCGCGAGTACCAGCTCACGCGCTTCCAACGCTCCAACCAGAACACCAACCTGAACCAGCGCCCCGTCGTCGACATCGGCGACCGCGTCCTCCCCAACCAGACGCTCGCCGACGGCCCGGCCTCCGAGGTCGGCCGCCTCGCGCTCGGTCAGAACGTCCTCATCGCGCTCATGCCGTTCGACGGCTACAACTTCGAGGACGCCATCGTCCTGTCCGAGAACCTCGTGCGCTCGGACGCCTTCACGAGCGTGCACATCGAGAAGTTCGAGAAGGAAGCGCGCGACACGAAGCTCGGGCCGGAGAAGATCACCCGTGACATCCCGGGCCTGTCCGAGGCCGCGCTCCGCGACCTCGACGAGGACGGCGTCGTGCGCATCGGCGCCGAGGTGCGTCAGGGCGATATCCTCGTCGGCCACACGAGCTTCAAGGGCGAGAAGGACCCCACGCCCGAGGAGCGGCTGCTGCGCTCGATCTTCGGCGAGAAGGCCAAGGAAGTGAAGGACACGTCGCTCAAGGTGCCGCCGGGCGACGGCGGCATCGTGCTGCGCACGGTGCGCTTCCGCAAGGGCGACCCTGGTGTCGAGCTGAAGCCGGGCGTGCAGGAGATGGTGCGCGTCTACATCGCCCAGAAGCGCCGCCTCATCGAGGGCGACAAGCTGGCGAACCGCCACGGTAACAAGGGCGTCGTCGCCAAGATCCTGGCGCCGGAGGACATGCCGTTCCTCGCGGACGGCACCCCCGTGGACATGGTCTTCAACCCCCTCGGCGTCCCGTCACGCATGAACCTCGGCCAGATCCTCGAGACCCACCTCGGGCTCGCGGCCCTCAAGCACGGCGTCTCGTACGTCACGCCCGTGTTCGACGGCGCGCGCGAGAGCGAGATCAAGGACCTCCTCGAGGAGTCGGCGCGCGCCGAGGCCGCCGCGGACGCGGCCGCCGGGTTCGACACCGACACGCGCGCGCTCGAGGTCTACCGCCGCTCGGCGAAGCTGGGCATCATCGATCGCGACCTCACCGCGGCGGAGGCGCACTCGGCGCTCGCCCGCTCGGGCAAGACGGTGCTCTTCGACGGGCGCACGGGCGAGGCCATCGACGCGCCGATCGTCGTCGGGATCATGTACATCATGAAGCTCTACCACATGGTCGAGGACAAGATGCACGCCCGCTCCACCGGCCCGTACTCGCTGATCACCCAGCAGCCGCTCGGGGGCAAGGCGCAGTTCGGCGGCCAGCGTCTCGGCGAGATGGAAGTGTGGGCCCTCAAGGCGCACGGCGCCGCCTACACCCTCCAGGAGATGCTGACCATCAAGTCGGACGACATCGATGGGCGCAACGCCGCTTACGAGGCGATCGTGAAGGGGAACGACGTCCTCGAGCCAACCATCCCCGAGTCGTTCAAGGTGCTGGTCAAGGAACTACACTCCCTCGGGCTCGACGTCAGCGTGCTTGATGCAGACGACAAGCCCGTGAGCATCTTCGACGAGACGGGACGGCACTGGTGAGCGACACCAACAGGCAGAACAACTTCCGCGGCGACGGGCCGCGTACGAAAGAGATCCGCGAGTTCACCCAGGTCAAGATCCAGATAGCCTCGCCGAAGCGCATCCGCGACTGGAGCTACGGCGAGATCACCAAGCCGGAGACCATCAACTACCGCACGCTCAAGCCCGAGCGCGACGGGCTGTTCGACGAGCGCGTCTTCGGGCCGGAGAAGGACTGGGAGTGCGCTTGCGGCAAGTACCGCGGTCAGCGCTTCGCGGGCAAGACGTGCGAGCGCTGCGGCGTCGAGGTGACGCGCGCGACGGTCCGCCGCTACCGCATGGGCCACATCGAGCTCGCCACTCCCTGCGCCCACATCTGGTACGTAAAGGACATCCCGAACAAGATCGGTGGGTTGCTCAACCTCTCTACCGCCCAGCTCGAGCAGGTCCTGTACTTCGCCAAGTACATCGTCACCAACCCGCACGAGGCGCGGCTGCCTGACGGGCGCCCCCTGAAGCGCGGCGACCTCCTCTCCGACGACGAGTACCGGCAGCTCCGCTACGGCCTGCAGGAGACCTACACCGTCTCCGGCGGTGAGGACGCCGTGATCCGCGACGGCGAGGCCGTCGAGCCCGGCCAGCAGCTCGCCAAGGGTGTCAAGGCCAAGATCGCCGGGATAGCGCAGTACCGCTTCCCGCGCCGGATCACGCTCGACTACCACGAGATGCGCGATGCGCGCATCGTGCTGGCCAAGAAGGACTGGATCGAGGAGGAGAGCTACGTGGGCGGTCAGCCGCTCGCGGAGCTGGCCTCCGACCTGGTCGTCGCCAGCGAGGCGGAGGGCGTCGTCGAGTACCTCCCCATCGGCGAGGGGGGCATCCTCGCCCTGCATGACGCCGACACGGAGGAGGTCGTCGCCTCCTACCTGGTGCCGCAAGGGTGCGAGCCGCTCGTCGCGGGCGGGGAGTTCGTCGAGCCGGCCACGGAGCTCTTCAGGGCCGCCGCCGGCACCACCCTCTCCCTGCCGCACGGCGCAACGGCCACGCTGCGCGCCAGCAAGGCCAAGGGCACCAACGTCACGGTGACCCTCAAGGTCGAGTGGGACCGCTCCGAGACGCACGAGACGAACCCGACCATGCACGTCCTCGTCGGTGACGGCGCCACCGTGCGGCCCGGCGAGAAGGTCGTCGGGGCCATCGACGCCGCGCAGGAGATCACGGCCGCGGCCAGCGGCAAGGTGCGCCTCTCGCACCCGGCCAGCATCGTCGTGTCGCGCGCCCGCGTGTACCCGTACCGTGACGAGCCGATCGTCGTCAACGGCGACCGGGTCCGCATCGGCGACGACCTCGCCGACGACGGTCGCATCAAGTCCGAGATCGAGGGCCGAGTCGAGATCGACCTCGTCAGGCGCCAGGTGCGGGTCATCGAGAGCTACGACTTCGAGGCCAAGATGGGCGCCGAGGCTGTCAAGGAGCTCCTCGACCACATCGACCTCAAGGTGCTCGAGGCCGAGCTCGTGGAGGAGATGGAGTCCACGAGCCGCCACAAGCGCGCCAAGGCGCGTAAGCGGCTCGAGATCGTGCGCGCCTTCCTGCAGTCCGGCGCGGGCGAGAGCGACAACAAGCCGTCCTGGATGATCCTCGAGGCCGTGCCCATCATGCCGCCCAGCCTGCGGCCGATGGTGCAGGTCGAGGGTGGGCGCTTCGCCACCTCCGACCTCAACGACCTCTACCGCCGCCTCATCAACCGCAACAACCGCCTGAAGAAGCTCATGCAGCAGGGCGCGCCCGAGATGATCGTGCGCAACGAGAAGCGCATGCTGCAGGAGGCCGTCGACGCGCTCATAGACAACGGCCGCCGCGGCTCCGCCGTCGTGCACCCCGGCTCCGACCGGCCCCTGCGCTCGCTGACCGACCTCCTCGGCGGCAAGCAGGGCCGCTTCAGGCAGAACCTGCTCGGCAAGCGCGTCGACTACTCCGGCCGCTCGGTCATCGTCGTCGGTCCGCAGCTCCAGCTTCACCAGTGCGGCGTGCCCAAGCGCATGGCGCTCGAGCTCTTCAAGCCGTTCCTGTTCAAGAAGCTCGAGGAGCGGGGCATCGTCTCCAACATCAAGAGCGCCCGCAAGATGCTCGAGCGTTACCGCGACGCCCGCGATGAGGTCTGGGACGCCCTCGAAGAGGTCATCAAGGACCGCGTCGTCCTCCTCAACCGCGCACCCACCCTGCACCGCCTCGGCATCCAGGCCTTCGAGCCCGTGCTCGTCGAGGGGCAGGCCATCCAGCTCCATCCGCTCGTGTGCGAGGCGTTCAATGCCGACTTCGACGGCGACCAGATGGCCATCCACGTGCCGCTCTCCGTGTACGCGCAGTCCGAGGCGCGGCTTCAGATGCTCTCGAGCCACAACCTCTTGAGCCCGGCGCACGGCAACCCGAACGTCCAGGCGACGCGTGACATCATCCTGGGCCTCTACGTCCTCACGCAGCTCCACACGGGCCACGTAGGCGCCGGCACGGAGTTCGCCGACGAGGAGGCCGCTCTCGCCGCATACCAGGCTGGGGCGCTCGACCTCAACTCCGCCATCACGGTGGCGGGCGAGGCGACCAGCGCCGGGCGCCTCATGTACCGCTTCGGCAGCGTCGATGAGGCCCTTCTGGCCGTCGCCGAGCACCGCATCGACATGCAGGACGTCGTCACGACCAGGGTCGACGGCGAGATCATCAAGACGAGCCCCGGGCGGCTCCTCTTCGCACGCATGGTCAGGGAGACCCTCGAGGCCGGCGGCGAGGTGCCGCGCGACCTACTGCGCTACGACACGGTCTACGAACGTGGCGCCCTGCGCGACCTCGTCGTCGAGAGCTACAAGCGTCTTGGCGTCGAGCGCACCGCCGCGCTCCTCGACGGCCTGAAGCAGTACGGCTTCGAGCTCTCGACCACCTCCGGCATCACGATCGGGATCGACGACGTCGCCATCCCGCCGAAGAAGAAGGTGATCCTCGAGGAGGCGGAGGAGAAGCTAGCCAAGATCAACTCCGGCTTCCAGCGCGGCTTCGTCACCGAGGCCGAACGCTACCAGCAGGTCGTGCGCCTCTGGAACGACACGACGGAGAAGGTCAAGGACGCGGTGTTCGAGAACTTCCAGACGAACATGCCGTTCAACCCCCTCTTCGTCATGGCCCAGTCCGGTGCCCGTGGCAACCCGCAGCAGATCCGCCAGCTCGCCGGCATGCGCGGGCTCATGGCCAACCCGTCCGGCGAGACCATCGAACTGCCCATCCGCGCGAACTTCCGCGAGGGCCTGGACGTGCTCGAGTACTTCATCTCCACGCACGGCGCCCGTAAGGGCGGGGCCGACACGGCTCTGCGCACGGCGGACTCCGGTTACCTGACCCGGAAGCTCGTCGACGTGGCCCACGAGGTCGTCGTCCGCGAGGACGATTGCGGCACGGCCGACTTCGAGGAGGTCAACCTCTACGAAGGCGAGCGGGCGCGGCCGAAGGGGCAGATCGAGATGAGCCTGTACGGTCGCCGGCTGGCCCTCGACCTGGACCTCGGCGACGTCCAGTACGGCGCCGGCACGCTCCTCTACAAGGCCGACGTCGAGGTCATCGTCAAGCACATGGCCCAACTGCCCGAGCTGCGGAAGGTGGCAGTCCGCAGCCCGCTGACCTGCCAGACGCGGGCCGGCGTGTGCCGCAAGTGCTACGGCCTCGACATGTCGATGATGCGCGAGGTCAGCCTCGGCGAGGCCGTCGGCGTCATCGCCGCCGAGTCGATCGGCGAGCCGGGCACCCAGCTCACCATGCGCACGTTCCACACGGGTGGCATCGCGACGGGCGCCGACATCACGCAGGGCCTCCCGCGCGTCATCGAGCTCGTGGAGGCGCGCAAGCCGAAGCTCAAGGCGATCCTCTCCGAGATCGACGGGGTCGTCGAGCTGCAGGACGAAGAGGACAAGGAGCGCCAGCGCATCACCGTCACGAGCGACGACGGCGAGTTCAGCCGCCAGTACCGCGTCGAGAAGGGCCTGCGCATCCTCGTCGCCAGCGGCGACAGGGTCGCGGCCGGACAGGCGTTGACGCGCGGCAGCGTCAACCCGCACGACCTTCTCGAGGTGAGCGGCCCCGGCGCCGTGCAGGCGTACCTGGTCGACGAGATCCAGAAGGTGTACCGCGGTCAGGGCGTGAGCGTCCACGACAAGCACATCGAGGTCATCGTCCGCCAGATGCTCAAGTACGTCGAGATCGACCGCCCCGGCGACAGCCTGTTCCTCGAGGGCCAGACGGCCGAGCGGTTCGACGTCGAGGAAGTCAACCAGTCGCTCAGCGCCCAGGACAAGGAGCCGGCGCAGTGGAAGCCGCTGCTCCTTGGCATCACCAAGGCTTCGCTCTCCACGAAGAGCTGGCTCTCGGCCGCCTCCTTCCAGCACACGACCCACGTGCTCACCGAGGCCGCCCTGGCCGGCAAGGTCGACGACCTCGTCGGCATGAAGGAGAACGTCATCCTCGGGCGGCTCGTGCCGGCCGGTACCGGCCTCGCTGCCATCCGCCGCACGCGCGTCGCCGACGAGCGCTCTCTCGATAAGCTCAAGACCTCGCCCCGAGCGCCCGAGGCCGTCGCCCAACGGCCCGCCGCGCCGCACGAATCCCCGCGCCAGGACGCTGTCAACTGACCGGATACGCGAGACCCTCCTGCTCTAGCCCCGACCGTCCGGTCGCGGCTAGAGCGCCGGACGCCCCACACGACCGACTGCCCGCCCCGTGTTTCACGGGGCGGGCAGTTCCCATTCCGGCGGTGTGCCGTCGTCGGTCGCCGCGCGCGTCGGGGCCCACCAGGCGTCGGTGGGCGCCTACGGTCCGTGGTCGTTCGGGCCACGCCTGCTAGGCTGTCGCTTACGGTGCTCGTCGCTTTCGATCCCGGTAGGAACCTTGGCGTCGCCTTCGTCTCGGAGACGGGGGAGCTGTTGCGGCACGAGGTCGTCTCGCTCGTGGACCTTGGGCGCCTTGAGCTCTCCGCCGCGCTCACCGTGCTCGTGGGCGACGGCACGGGTAGCGCCGCCGTCGTGGCTGCCCTGCGCGGGCGCGGCCTCGAGCCCGTCCTGGTGCCCGAGGAAGGCACCACGCTGGAGGCGAGGGCCCTCTACTTCGCCGATCATCCGCCCAAGGGGCTGGGGCGGCTCGTGCCGCCCGGCCTGCGCACCACGCCGGTGGCGATAGACGATTACGCCGCCTACGCGGTGGCCCTGCGGTGGCTGGCCGGGCGCGCGGCGGGGGAGGAAAGAGAAGGGGCGCCGCCCGGTTGAAGGCGGCGCCCGAGGGGTGATGGCGTCCGGGGGGCTTCAGCGGCTCAGTTGAGTTCGTCTTCCTCGCCGGCGTCCATCAGGACGCGCGCCTCTTGCTGGGTGATGCCAAGAACGGCGCTTATCTCGCCGGCCAGGAGCCTGAGGGCGCGGCGGTACGCCTGGCGGTCGAGGTCGGGCAGGCCCCGCTCGAGGTCCCAGCGGCGGAGCTCGCTCGCCAGGGTGGCGATCTGGTAGGGGTCGCCGGTCGTGAGGAGGTCGGTCACCTTGCGGTGGCGGGCCGCCCACTGCTTGGGAAGCGTGATGCGACCGTTCTGCAGCCGTTCGAGGACGCTCTGGACCTCGTCCTTGGTGAGTGCCGCGCGCAGCCCGGCGCCCTGTGGCGCCGCTACTGGGACGTAGGCTCGAGACGTTCCGTTGGGGAACTCGACCTGGTAGTACTTCTGGTTCGCGCCACCAACGGCGCGCTCGGTCGTACCGGCGACGATGCCGACGCCGTAAGGCGGTAGGACGACCTGGTCACCCATCTTGAACGTCTTGCCTTGGTCCTTCAAAGCGTTGCTCCCTTCGCGAAACACACCTGGTACCCGTACCCTGCCATCGACCTCGCTTGGGGCGGCCACGTGGAGGCGCGCCCCAAACGGACTCACGCGCCCGTCAAGAACCGGCGCGCTGACAAGTTGGCGAAGCTGTTGGTTTCCCTGCTTGTGGTCCGTAGGTTTCGCAGCTTTCACGGTACCCAAGCACGTGTCACATGGTAGCAGGAATCGTGGGAAATTGCACTAAGTCCAGCTACGTGGAGCTGGCCCTCCGGCGCACGTGAGGACGCCGAAGATCGCGTCAGGGAAGCCTTCTCGCGCGCCCGCGGCGCCCGGTCGCTCCTCAGCCCCGAGCCTTGGGCGTGAAGCGCACGGTCAGGACCATTCCGCAGAGGACTACGGCCACGCCCACGAGTGTGGTCGTGGCGGGCCGCTCCCCGAACAGCAGGTACGCGAGGACCCCGGAGGCGAGAGGCTCCAGCAGGAGCGCCGTGGCGAGCACCGTGGTGTCGAAGTGCTTGGCCACGTAGTTGAGCCCCGTGTGGCCTATCACCTGCGGCACGAGAGCGAGGAGTGCGGCGAAGACGTAGGTCGCCTGCGGATAGCCGAGGTACGGCGCGCCCGTCAGCCACGGTAAGGGTGCCAGGCAAACGGCCGCGACGGCGTAGGCGCTCCCGGCGTACGCCTGGAGGCTGACGCCCCGCGCCTGCACGTGACGCCCGAGCAGCAAGTACCCGCCCGCCCCGGCCGCGCCCACCACCGCGAGGAGGTCGCCAAGCAGCGG
>CAUJFI010000098.1 GCA_963170125.1 Deinococcota bacterium
CGTCTGGCGGCGGAGCATGGCGCTGACATCGAGTTCGTCCTCGGGGACGCCGAGCGCACGCCGTTCGAAAGCGCCGGCTTCGACTTCGCCATTAGCGAGTACGGCGCCGCCATCTGGTGCGACCCGCATGCGTGGCTGCCAGAGGCGCATAGGCTCCTGAAACCGGGCGGCCGCCTGCGCTTCCTCGGCAACCACCCCTTCACTCCCGCCTTCAGCCCCGAGGACGGCAGCGCCCTCGGCGACCGGCTCGTGCGCCCCTACTTCGGCGCCCGCGTCTTCGACTGGACGGACGTGAGCGTCGACCCCGGCGGGATCGAGTTCAACCTCACGTTCGAGGACTGGATCGGTCTCTTCGGGGACGTCGGTTTCGAGATCGAGGGCTTCAGGGAGCCGCGCCCGAGGGTGGTGACGGGCGAGGAGCGCTTCTTCGTCAGCGACGCCTGGGCGCGCGACTGGCCGAGCGAGCAGGTGTGGTACTTGCGCAAGACGTGAGCGCTTTGCCGAGGCTCGCATGCCGCCCAGCGCCTGCCGTGAGGGCGCGGCGGCGCTCGCCACCGCTGCCCGGACGGTGGACGCAGGCCGTCACCACAGCCAGCACGCGGCCCCGGCGCCCACGCTGACCGTCGCGGCCGTGCCGGGCGCGAGCGCCTGCCGTGCCTCGTCGCCCGACTCGGAGACGGGCACGTCGGCCAGCCAGGGCTCCGGCACCCCGTCGAGCTCGAGCCAGTACCTGGCGTACGCGCCGAAGTAGCCGCGGGACACGACCTTGGCGGGGCAACGCCAGGAGCCGTCTTCCGTTCCGGCGGCCGCGGCGGGACCGAGTGGCGCCAAACGCACGTGCTCCGGCCGCACCATCGCGACCCCGCGTGCTCCGGCGGGCGGCCGCCGCTCGTCGGGAAGACGGACCGCCAGCGGGCTCCCGGCGGCGGTGGTCATGACGCCGCCACCCGTCGCCGCATGACCCCCGTGCGCCGTGGAGAGTGCCCCCGCGCCGCCGGCGGACGCCAGGGGGCGCTGACCGCTCGCGGCAGCGGACACCTCGACGGGCAGCACGTTCGCCTGGCCGACGAACTCCGCGACGAAGCGGTTGGCGGGCCGCCGGTAGATGTCCTCGGGCGCGCCGGCCTGCTGCATGCGCCCCCCGTCGATCACCACGACCTGATCGGAGAGGGACAGCGCCTCCTCCTGGTCGTGCGTGACGTAGACGGTCGTGATGCCCAACTGCCGCTGCAACGACTTGAGCTCGGCGCGCAGGCGCACGCGCAGCTTGGCGTCCAGGTTGGAGAGGGGCTCGTCCATGAGCAGGACCTGCGGCTCCAGGACGATGACCCGACCGAGCGCGACGCGCTGCTGCTGCCCGCCGGACAGCTCATGGGGGAAGCGCCCAGCCAGGCCGCGCAGACCGAGGAGCTCCAGCGCGCGCTCGACGCGCTCGGCCCTCGCGCCCTTGGCGAAGCGCTGCATGCGCAGCCCGTACTCGACGTTCGCCCGCACGGTCATGTGCGGGAAGAGCGCGTAGTCCTGGAAGACCATGCCGGTCCCGCGCAGGTTAGGTGGTCGGCCCGTCTGGTCCATCCCGCCGATGACCACGCTGCCCGCGTCGGGCTCGACGAACCCGGCCAACATGCGCAGCACGGTCGTCTTGCCGCTGCCGCTCGGGCCGAGCAGGGTCGTGAAGGTGCCGCGCCCGATGTCGAGCGAGAAGTCGTCCACCGCCACCGCGGCGCCGAAGGCCTTGCGCAGGCCGACGAGCCGGACGTGCGTTCCGGCGAGAGCTCCGGCCTCAGGCGCCGGCATGCGCGCTCTCCGCCAGCGGTTTGAGGGAGCGCCCCGTGAGCAGGTAGAGGAGACCGAGGGAGAGCATGGTCACGGCCACGAGGGCGCTCGCCAACGCGGCCGCGCGCCCCCACCTGCCCTGGTCCGCCAGGTTGAGGATGGCGACGGAGGCGAGCGGCGTGTCGAACGAGACGAGGAAGATGACGGTGCTGAGCGTCCCGACGGCCCGCACGAACGAGAACACGAAGGCGGCCATGAGCGCCTGGCGCACTAGCGGCGCCGTGATCGTCGCCAGGATGCGGAGCTTCGAGGCGCCCAGGTTGGCGGCGCTCTCGTCGAGGCTCGGCTTGAGCTGGTCCATGGCGGCCGCGCAGACCCGGTAGCCGACCGGCAGGTAGGAGATGGCCATGGCGATGACGATGATGCTGGCCGTGCCCGTCAGCCGGAACGTCGGTTGGTTGAACGCGAGGACGAAGGCCACCCCCATCAGCGTGCCCGGGATGGCGGCAGGCAGGAGCGTGGCGAGGTCGAGGCCGCGGCGCAGCGGCACCTTGGCGCGCTGCACGAGGTAGGCCGCCACGGCCGCCACGACCGTGCAGAGGAGCGCCGCCGCGGCGGCGAAGCGAAGGCTGTTGCCGAGCCCGCCGAACTGACCGAGGACGTAGGCGACGTGCTCGAAGGTCAGGCCGAAGTCGACGCCCCAGAGGCGCGTGAAGGCGCCCATGAGCACGACGCCGTGGCTGGCGGCCACGAACAGGGTGACGAGCACGCAGAAGGCGAAGAGCCCCCAGCGCAACGCCGGCGAGACGCTCGGCGCCGGCAGCGACGACCCGCGCCCCCCGACCGTCGCGAAGCGCTCCCTGGTGGCGCCCTGCACCCACTGCTGCGCGGCGAAGAGCAGGACGGCGGGGACCAGGAGCAGCAGCCCGAGGGCCGCGCTCGTCCCGAAGCTCGCCCAGCCGCTGAGCTGCGTGTACACCGCCGTCGCCAGGACCTGGAAGCGGCCGCCGACGAGCATGGGGTTGCCGAAGTCGCCGAGGACCCCTATGGCGATGAACAGCGCGGCCGCCAGCAGACCGGGCGTCGCGAGCGGCAAGGTGACGGTGCGCAGGACCTGGGCGCGGCTAGCGCCCAGCCCGCGGGCGGCCTGCTCCAGACCCGGGTCGATGGCGGCGAAGGCGCCGCGGAGCACGAGGTAGGCGACGGGGAAGAACGAGAGCGTCTGGGCGAGCCAGAGGCCGTGCCAGCCGTAGATGGACGTCTCCAGCCCCAGCAGTTGGTACGTGACCAGCCCGCGCCTGCCCAGGAGAAGGATGAAGGCGAGGCCGGCGACGAACGGCGGCGTGAGCAGCAGGAACAGGGGCACGACGCTGAAGAAGCCCGCGCCCGGCACCCGCGCGCGCGTGACGGCGTAGGCGTAGAGCGTGCCGACCAGCAGCGACGAGACCGTCGAGAGGACGAGCATCGTGAGGGTGTTCAGGCTCGCGCCGCGCCAGCGCGGCGTCGAGAACACCTGGCGCCAGTCGGCGAACGTCGGCTCGAACGCCACCCGCACGAGCGGCCCGACCACGAAGACGAGCAGGAACGCCGCCACCAGGCCGTACGCCAGGAGCAGCCCCCGGTCGTAACGCCACAGCCGGCCCAGCGACCGGATGCCGTACGTCAATGGACCACCTGTTGCCAGCGCAGCAGGACTTCGTCGCGCTGGTCGCCGGCCAACTTGGCGTCGTAGTCGATGAAGTCGAACTCGGCGAAAGTGTTGGCGCCCTCCGGCAGGGCCACCTCGGGGTTGAGGGGCGTGGTGAGCGACTGCGCGGAGAAGGCCGCCTCCGCCTGCGCCGAGAGGACGAAGTCGACGAAGCGCCGTGCGTTGTCCGGGTTCGGGCCCCCCGCGATGATCGAGACGGCGCCGACCTCACCCGCCGTGGCGGGCGGCACGATGGTCGAGACGGGGAAGCCGTCGTGACGGTAGCGCGCGAGCGCGTGCGTGTAGGCGACGCCGATGGCGTACTCGCCGGTGCCGACGAGCTGCGGCGGCGCCCCACCGCTGGCGGGGAACTGGCCGACGAGGGGCGCGAGCGCCTCCAAGTAGGCCCAACCCGCGTCCCACCCGAGGCGCTGGAGCTGCGTCTGGACGAAGAGGTACGCGGTCGAGGACGCCACGGGGTCGGTCATGACGATCTCGCCCTTGAACGCGGGATCGAGGAGGTCGTCCCAGGTGGCGGGGAACGCCTTGCCGGGGTAGAGCCGATGGAAGCGCTCCTCGTTGACGCCGATGCCGAGGGCGGTCAGGTAGAAGCCGGTCCAGTACCCTTCCGGGCTGACGGCGTAAGCGGGCAGCGCCTCGGCGGCCGCCGGCGCGTACTGGGCGAGGGCGCCCGTATCCGCGATGGCGATGTGCTGCGAGCTGGGGCCGCCCAGGAGCACGTCGGCCTGCGGCGCGCCCTTCTCGGCGATCACCCGGCTGACGAGCTCGCCGGTCGCGGCACGCAGGTAGGTGACGTGGATGCCGGTCTCGGCCTCGAACATGTCCGCGAGGAGCTTCACGTCGTCCTCGTTGATCACGGAGTAGACGCGCACCTCGCCTTGGGCGAGGGCGGCACTCAGGAAGCAGGAAGCGACGACGACGAGCGCGCGCGCGATGGCAGAGGCGCGTCGCGCAGGGCGGCGTGAACATGCGCGCGTGGCGGGGTTGTCTGGGTGTCTCGGTTCTCGGGCTACACGCAGCATGGTGGTCCTCCTTGTGCCGCGGACGGCTAGGGCCGGCCTGGTCGGCCGGGCGCACCTGCACGATAGTAAGCCGTTCGGGCGGGCAGGTGGCGTAGGTCGACTGGGTCTTGGCCGCTTGCGTCTGATCTAGCTCGTTAGCCTAGAATCGCTGTGACCGGGGCGGGAGGTGCGACGTGACGCAACATGTCCAAGGCTGGAGTCGAGTGAAGGCCGGCGGAGCGTTCTTCGGTGGCCAGGAGCCGGGTGATGTGCCCCTGTACACGATCGCAGCAGCCGCTCGGTACCTGCGTATACCGGAAAGCACCGCGCGCTGGTGGACGAAGGGCAGGGCCGGTGACGGCTACGAGCCGGTATTGAGAGCCGTCAAGAGTAGCCTACTGAGCTTCAACGATCTCGTGGAGCTTTTCGTCGTCAAGCAGTTACGGAGCTTCCACGGCGTGTCGCTGGACGCGATCAGGCAGGCCGTGGACTACTCGGCCACCGTCCTAGGCGTTGAGAGGGTTCTGCTCTCCCACGACCTCTCTACCTTCGGAAAGTCGGTTCTACTGACGCACCTTGGAGACCTCGTTGCCATCTCCCACAGCGGTCAGATAGCGATGCAGGAGATCGTCCAGGGGTTCATGCCGAGGGTCAGTTGGTCGGAGCGGGAGTTCCCTATCGGTCTGCACCCCACTTTCTTGGGCGAGGAGTCGGTGGACGGCAACTACCCGATCACGCTGTCCCCACTGGTTGCTTTCGGCTCCCCGACACTGTATGGGACGGGCATCAAGACGCGGGTAGTGGTCGCTCGCGTCGATGCCGGCGAAACCTTGGGCCAGGTCGCAGAGGATTACGGCGTAGACCCAACGTATGTAAAGAACGCCATCTTCTTCGAGAACGCGGCATGAATGGCGCGCTACTTCCTAGATGAGAACCTTGGGCGCAGTGTCGAGTCCATATTGCGCAACGCTGGATTTGATGTAGTCACTAGTCGCGGACTGGGGATGATTGGCATGGCCGACATCGAGTGGATCCCTCGGGTGGCAGCTCTCGGCCGCGTGATCATCACGGCAGACTCGAGGATCAGGCTCGTGCCCGCGGAGAAGGCTGCTGTGACCACCGCGGTGGCCAGGCTGATTACGGTCAAGGTAAACAAGGCCGCCACCGTTAGAGACGTCGCCAACAACGTAGTCAATAGTCGAGCGTTACTCGAACGGTTCATCGCTAAGAACGCAGCTCCATGGATCGTCAGTCTGTCGATGCCGAACGAACGAGACTACGCACTTGGCCGACCCGGAAGGCTGAGTCAGAACAAGCTCGGCTAACGGCCCCTTACCGAGGAGGCGCGGCAGCGAGCATGTTCGGTGCCCGCCTCATCGGCATCGTCGCCTACGGCTCATGGGCGCGAGACGAGCTGACCGACCGATCGGACCTCGACGCCCTCATCATCGTCACGAACGGCACCGGGTTGAACCGCGACCTCTATCGCAGATGGGATGAAGCCCCGTTGGTTTGGAACGGTCTCTGTATCGAACCGCACTTCGCCCACCTTCCTGACGCTGATGCTCCGGTCGCCGGGTTCTGGGCCGAGGTCGCGATCCATGGGATAGTCCTGTTCGAGCGTTCTTACGCTGTGTCACGCCGGCTCGTGGAGATCCGCCGGCGCTTGTCCGGAGGCGAGCTCACCCGGCGTTGCTGCGCGCAGTCGGCATCGAGCCACCGCGGATACACGATGTCTCGCCAGTGTTGCTGAGCGAACGCTCACGCCTGCCCCAGGCACTCGCGCTGCATATAGATGAGCTGGCCGAGATCTCGCGCCAGTTGCGACGCGACCTTGAACTGGCTTTCTACGGCGCCGAGGACCTCACCCCGTCGGACTTCTACGCAGAAACGGACGCCGAACGCGCCCTTACGAGCGCGACACGTGTCGTGGACCTGGTGGCGCGCCATGTCGAGGCCGTCTCGTAGCGAACCGTAAGTCAAGACCCCAGCCGACCCCGTGTTGTAATTGCCCCATGAGCAAGAGCAAGGTTCACCCGCACCTCTACGCCGGCCGCGAGGTCGTCGGCGAGAGGACCTTCGAGAGCCGCAACTCGAGCGACACGAGCGACGTGCTCGGCGTCTTCTACGAGGCCACCAAGGAGCAGGTCCAGGGGGCGGCCAGGGCCGCCCGCGCGGCCGCCAAGGCGTGGGCCAAGACGCCCGCCCCCGTCCGCGGGCAGGTCATCGGGCTCGTCGGTCAGGCCATCGAGCGCGAGAAGGAGCCCCTCGCCCGGCTCATCACGCGCGAGATGGGCAAGACGCTCAAGGAGGCCCGCGGCGACGTCCAGGAGGCCATCGACACCTGCTACTTCTTCCAGAGCGAGGGCAGGCGCCTCTACGGCCAGACGGTCCCGAGCGAGATGCCGCGCAAGGACCTCATGACGTACCGCCGGCCGCTCGGCGTGGTCGGCATCGTCACGGCCGGTAACTTCCCCGTGGCCGTGCCGAGCTGGAAGATCATCCCCGCCCTCGTGACGGGCAACACGATCGTCTGGAAGCCGTCCGAGGACGTGCCGGCATGCTCCTACGCCTTCGCCAAGATCCTCCTCGGCGCCGGGCTGCCGGCCGGGGTGTTCAACGTCGTGTTCGGCGGCGGCAAGGACGCGGCCGGGCAGTACGTGATCGAGCTAATGGACGACGGCCTCGTCGACAAGCTCGCCTTCACGGGCTCGAGCGCCGTCGGCCGCTACGTCGGCGAGGTGGCGGGCCGCAACCTCCAGCACCCGACGCTGGAGCTGGGCGGCAAGAACCCGCTCGTCGTCATGCGCGACGCGGACCTCGACAACGCCGTGCAGGGCGCCGTCTTCTCGGCGTTCGCCACGGGCGGGCAGCGCTGCACGAGCGCTGGCAACGTCATCGTCGACGCGCCCGTCTACGACGAGTTCAAGAAGCGTTACCTGGCCGCCGTCGAGAAGATCCGCATCGGCGACCCGCTGAAGACCGAGGACGTCCTCTACGGCCCGTTCATCAACGAGCGCTTCTTCAGGCGCTGGGAGCAGCAGTACGCGTGGGGCGAGGCGGACGGCGCCACGCTCCTCTACGGCAAGGGGCGCATCACGGACGACTCAAGGCCTTCGGGGTTCGTCGGCGACCCGAACGCGGGCTTCTACGGCTGGCCGACCGTGTGGGAGGGCGTGAAGCCCGGCATGCGGCTCTTCCAGGAGGAGATCTTCGGGCCCACCATCAACCTCGTGAAGGTCGACGGCATCGAAGAGGCCATCACCACGGCCAACGCCGTCGCCTACGGGCTCTCGAGCAGCATCTATACGAACAACCGCGAGTGGGCCTACGCCTTCAAGGACGAGATCCAGGCCGGCATGACGAGCATCAACAACACGACGAACGGCGCCGAGGCGCACATGCCGTTCGGCGGCGTGAAGGCGAGCGGCAACGGCACGCGCGAGAGCGGCATCTGGGTCCTCGACAGCTACACGTACTGGCACGGCGTCAACGACGACATCTCGGGCAAGCTCCAGCTCGCGCAGATGGATACCGCGTACGTCGAGCCGCAGGCGGCCGTGAGCGTGGCCGAGCTGTTTTGAACCGACCGAACCGCGAAGCCGAACGAGCCGGTCGCTACGACTTCGACCGGCTCACTTCCCGAACCGCCGCTCGCGGGCCTGGAACGACCGGACGGCGCGCAGGAAGTCGACCTTGCGGAACTCCGGCCAGTTGGCGTCGCAGAAGTAGAACTCGCTGTACGCCGTCTGCCAGAGGAGGAAGCCCGAGAGGCGCACCTCGCCCGAGGTGCGGATCACGAAGTCCGGGTCCGGCAGGCCGGCGGTGTAGAGGTGGCGGGTGATCTGCTCGGCGCTCAAGCCGGCGGCCAGCTCGCTCAACGTCGCGCCCTCGGCCGCCCGCTCCTCGGCGAGGCGCTTCACGGCGTCGACGATCTCCTCCCGGCCCCCGTAGCCGAGGGCCACGTTGAGGTGCATGCCGTCGTAGTCGCGCGTGGCGTCCTCCATGGCGGCGAGGGCGGCCTTGGCCTCGGCGGGGAAGTCGGCGATGTCGCCGATGATGCGGACCTTCACGCGGTTCGCATGCAGACGCTCGTCGTTCAGCAGGCTCTTCGCCTGCTCCGCGAAGAGGCGGTGCAGGTGCCCGACCTCCTCGGCCGACCTCGAGCGGTTCTCGGTGCTGAAGCCCCAGAGGGTCACGTGCGGGATGCCGAGCTCGAGGCACCAGTCGAGCACCTCTCTGGCCTTGGTGGCGCCGTAGTCGTGCCCGGCCTTGACGTCGAGGCCCGCGGCCTTCGCGAAGCGGCGGTTGCCGTCCATGATGATGCCGATGTGGCGTGGCAAGTGTCCGGCCGCCTTGACGGCGCGCGTCAGGCGCCGCTCGTACAGCCAGTAGAGCGGCTTCGAGGCGGCCGAGACGATGCCGAACGCACGCAACGCACCGTTGGCTACTGGCTTGGCAGGCACGGCGTACTTTACCGCGGGCGCGGCTCGCCTCGAGCCGGCATGGGCGCAGGGCCATGAGCCGCGGTGGGCTCAGGCTCTCGTGTCACTTCCCCGCTCTGTCGAGCATGGCCGCCGGGGTGCGCAGGAGGATGTCGACGTCCCACCACACCGACCAGTTGCGCACGTAGTGCGCCTCCATGGCCTGGCGCTCGGCGAAGCTTACGTCGTTGCGCGCCTCCGTCTGCCAGTAGCCCGTCATGCCGGGGCGGGCCAGGAAGATGATGTCCTGCTCGCCGCCCATCTCCTTGCGCTCGCGCTCCATGTACGGGCGAGGGCCTACGAGGCTCATCTGGCCGCGCATGACGTTGAGGAGCTGGGGCAGCTCGTCGAGGGACACGCGCCGCAGCACGCGCCCGACGCGCGTGACGCGGGGGTCGTTCTCGAGCTTGTGGAAGTGCTCGTACTCCTCGCGCAGCTCCGGGTGCTCGCTCAGGAGCGTCTGGAGCCGCTCGTCGGCATCTACGTGCATGGTGCGGAACTTGACGCAGGCGAACGTCTTGCCGTAACGGCCGATGCGCGGCGAAAGGTAGAGGGCCGGGCCGCGTGAATCCAGGCGGATGAGGAGGGCGACGACGAGCAGAGGCAGGCCAAGCACGAGCAGGAGGAGGCTGGCGCCAAGGAAGTCGGTTATGCGCTTCACGGCGCGGTTAGTGCCCGACGCGAGTTGGTTGCGGACCTCGAGCCCCAGGGTGGCGCCCAGGGGCGTGGCTACCACGGAGTTGGTGGGCAGCCCACGTAGATCGGGCAGGAACTGTACGTACTTGAGGCGGTTGCCGGGTTGGAGGAGGACTCGGTCGAAGGCCGCGGAGCTGGCTGCGGTTGGGCCGATGATCGCGTGACGGACTTCGTTCGTGTCGATATACTTCCATGCCTCCTCGAGGGTCCCGGAGACGGCTACGGTGGCATCGGGCCAGCTTCCACGCTCGCCGAACACGGCTATGGGATGTAGGCCGATGTCCGGGTGCGCCAGCAGATGACGCGTCACTTGCCCCGTGGCCGGCTCCGTGCCGATGACCACGACCGGCCTTCCCCAGAGCCTCAGCCGCTGGAGGGCCTTCTGCGCCGCGAAACGGATCACGGGCGCCAGCGCCGTGGCGGCCGGCACGGCGACGAAGAACACGGGCGCCGTGAGGCCGAACACGTCCGGCAGGAGCAGGGCGATGAAGCCGACGGCTACGGCGGCCGCGAACGCCGCCCGCACCGAGCGGCTCAACTGCCGGTAGGAGGGGAGCCCGTAACCGGGGTAGAGCCCGGCCGCGGCGGCGACCGCGGGCCACGCGAGCGTGGCGTAGACGAGCGGTAGGCGCCAGCCGACCGCGAGGGACATGCCGGGGTCGAAGTGCCCGGCGACGTACATGCCGAGCGAGAGGGCGCCCGCCCCCGCGACCGCGTCCGCCAGCGCCAGTCCGAGCCGCACGGCCGTGGCGCTGCCGACCCCCGTCTCCGCCTCGGCCACCTCGCGCCGGCCGACGGCGCGCCAGCCGAGCACGGCGGCCAGTGGGTAGATGACGGCGCCGGAGAGGAGGGTGGCGTCGAAGAGGTTGAGGATGAGGACGCCCAAGAGGACGGCCGCCGCGGGCTGGTCGCGCTGTTGCACGGCGCGCAGCGCGAGGAGGGCGAAGAGGCCGACGAGGCCGAGCAGGCCGATGAGCCCGCGGTCGACCCAGACTGCGAGGAACGAGTTGTGGGCGTGGGCGGCGACCGGCCGGAGCAGTGTCTCGTCAGGATGCAGGGTCGTGACGGCCAGCGGGAACCCCCCGGGCCCCCAGCCGAGGAGCGGCTTGGCGCTCACCGCCTCCAGCGCGTCGCGCCAGATGGGCAGGCGCGAGGTGCGCAGGTCCGTGACCCCCCGCGCGGCCGGCCCGGGTCGGTACGGCAGCAACGCGTACGAGCTCACCAGCTGCAGCTCGGCGAACGAGGTCGTGATGCCCGTGCCGCTCGAACGGTCCGGCACGACGCCGACGTACCAGGTGAGCGGCCGTTCGCCTTCGAAACGGAAGGTGACGGCGGTGCGGACCCAGCCTCCGTCCAGTTCCAGGGCGCTTGAGGAGATCACGGTGATGGGGCCCGTCGCCGTGGTGCGGTGTACCTCGTTCTCCAGGACGGTGCCGAGGTTGGCCGCCGTCTGTCCGACCGCTTCCCGGCCCCACCCGTCGAACCCGGGGCGAGCCCCTTCCTGCGCATGGATGGCGGCGCTGAGCGTGTAGGTCTCTCCGGGCAGCAACGTCACCACCTGCTGCAGGCGGGACCACGACTCGGTGGAGGCCTTGCGGACGTCGAACGCCGTCCTCGGCGTCCCCGCGACGGTGACGGAACGCGTCGTGAACGTGACGCCAAGGGTCACCCACCAGTCGCCCTTGGCCAGCTCCGTGCCTCGGAACGCGTTGACGGCGTCCTTCTGCGGAGCGAAGTCCGTGAGCAGGCCGGTGGTGCCCAGCCCCAGCTTGGCGGGCACTCCGAAGGCGAAGAGCAGCATGACCGCGATGAGCAGCCGTTCGGCGGCACGGGTCATGGTCGTGCCGCGCCTGACGACGAGCTGGAGGCCGAGCGCGATCACCAGCCAAGCCCAGACGGCCTCGCCGGCCCCTGACACGATCACCCCCACGGCGCCGATAGCGAGCGAGATGACCCGCAGTGGCGGGGACGGGACCACGATGGCGAGGAGCGCCGAGAGCACGAGGATGGCGTGTCCGAAGATGGCCGGGTGGACGTTCCAGGCGATGGCGTCGAGGAAGGTCTGAGCCAAGTCGAAGCGGAACGCGCTGATCTGCCTCAGCCCGAACACCAGCGTGATGACGAGGCCGACGACGAGGCCGGCGCCTATGTCCTCCGACACCGTGACGCTGCGCGCGTTGCGCCTGAACTCCGTCGCGGACCGGAAGATGAGCCAGACCGCCAGCACTTGCGTGCTGGCGAGGGCGCCTTCCAAGGGATGACCCGTGAGCAGGTACGGTGCCCCTAGCAGGAGTCCGGCCAGCCACCACCAGGTGTCCGCCCGCTGCACCTGCAAACGGCCCGCGAAGATCGCGGCGATGGCGATGAACGGACCTACGGCCGGCACCGCCGCGAAGCTGACGCCGGCCAGGAACGCCGCGCCTCGCTGCATACGGCTGGTGCTATGCAAGGCGGCCATCCGCCCGAGTCTACCGCGGTGCCCAGCAGTGGCCGCTCCCCTACGCGGTCGGGGTAATTAGTAGGATAGCTAACCGTATGCATGGCACCGAGGAGTCGAGGGTCGTGTTGGTGCTGCGCGACCTCGGCGTCGGCGGGGCGGAGCGGGTGGTCGTACGCTTGGCCAACTACCTCGCCGGGAGCGGGGTCGACACCCATCTCGTCACGCTCGTCGGCGCCGGCCCCCTGGCAGCCGAGCTCAACGGCGACGTGCGCCTGCACGACCTAGCGGCGGGCAAGGTCAGGAACGCCGTGGTCCCGCTCTACCGCCTGCTGGCCCGACTGCGGCCTGTCAGCCTGATGTCGACGTTGCCGCAGGTCAACGCGGTGGCAGTGTGCGTTGCGCGCCTGCTGCCTGAGCGTCCGAAGGTCGTCGTGCGCGAGGCCAACGACCCGCGTCACGAGGCGCCTTACTCCCGGCGTCTTGGCGCCGCGATGAGGCGCCTGCTCGCGGCCGCCTACCGCCGCGCCGACCTGGTCGTCGCGGTCTCGCAGGGGGTCAAGGAGGGTGTCGAGGAGGCCTACGGCGTCGACCCCGCCAAGGTCGTCGCCCTGCCCAACGCCAGTCTCGACGACGGCGTGCTCGCGAGGGCGGGGGCCGAACTGCGGGACGACTGGTACGACCGCCTCGCCAAGCGGGTAGTCTGCGTCGCCAGACTGTCGGCTCAGAAGGACCATGCCACCCTCTTGAGGGCTTTCGGGCAGTTGGACGCCGGGCCTGGAACGGGCCTGCTGCTGATCGGCTCCGGCCCGCTCGAGACCGAGGTGCGCGCGCTCGTAGACTCGCTCGGCCTTGGGGGGCGCGTGAAGATCGTGACGCAAGAGACGAACCCGTTCAGGTGGTTGCGGACCGCCGACCTGCTGGTCCTGTCGTCGCGGTGGGAAGGCTCCCCCAACGTGCTGGTCGAGGCGTTGGCTCTCGGGGTGCCGGTGGTCGCGACGGACTGCCCTTCTGGCCCTCGCGAGATCCTGGCGGACGGCGAGTTCGGCGAGCTGGTACCCGTTGGCGATGCGGCCGCGCTCGCGGCGGCGATGCGGCTGGCGCTCTCCCGGCCTACCGACGCCGAGCGACTGGTCGAGCGCGGCCGCGACTTCCATATCGAGAGCGTGGGACCGCGATGGCTAGCGGCGCTGCTCCCGCGATGAGGCTGCGTTTCCGCCCGCGAGCGGTCTTCGACCAGGCCGCGGTGTTCCTGTACGTCCTCCTCTTGTCCGGCGCCGTTCTACCACCCCTGCTCGCGTCAGGCGGTGCCGGGACCGTCGACCTCGACGACGGCCTGCCCGGCCTGCAAGCCGCCATGGCCGCCCTCCTGGTGGTGGTCGGGCTCCTGTTCTGCTCGCGCTTCTGGCGCAGGCCCGTCGTGCCGCTCCTGAAGGCGGCCTGGTTGCCGCTCAGCCTCGCTGCCCTCGCCGCCGCATCGAGCCTGTGGTCCGTCAACCAGGGGCTGAGCACGAGGCGCTCGCTGGCGCTGGCGGGCGCCGTCCTCGTGGCCGCCTACCTCGTGGGGGCGTTGGGCTACAAGCGGAGCATCACGCTCGTCACGGTCCTGTTGGCCCTCGTCGCCCTCCTGTCTGTGCTCGTGGCCGTGGCGGTGCCCGACCTCGGCGTCCATCAGGTCGGCGCGCACGTCGGCCGCTGGAAGGGCGTCTACCTCCATAAGAACCTCCTCGGTCGGGAGATGGCCTTGGCCGGCGGGCTGTTCGCCGTGGCCGCCATCCACGCACGCCGCCTGTCCGGGCGGGTGCTCTGGGCGCTCATGACCGTGCTCGCCGTCGCGCTGATCGCGCAGGCCCAGTCGGCGACCGGGCTGGTGGCGGTCGCGGGCGCCGTCGGGACGGCTGTCGTCGTTCGCCTCGTCCGCGGCCGGCCCGAACTGGCCGCCGCCTTCGTGGCGCTCGTGCTCGTCGGCGTGACGGTGGCCGGCGCGCTCGTCAGCGTCGCGCCCGACCGCCTGTTCGCCGTGGTGGGCCGCGACGCGTCGGTGACGGGGCGGACCACCCTGTGGTCCTTGGTGCTCGGCGAGATCGCCGAGCGGTCCGTGCTCGGCCACGGCTACCGGGCGTTCTGGGGTAGCGACGGCGGCGAGGCGGTCAGCCAGACCCTCGCGTGGCGCGTGAGCCATGCTCACAACAGTTGGCTCGATGTCGGCCTCGACCTCGGGGTCGTCGGCCTCCTGATCGTCGCCACGCTCGTCTTCCTGCCCCTGAAGCGCTGGCTGGCGGCCGGGCCGTCGGCTTCCCGCTACCACGAGACGGGCGTGGTCGTGACCGTCGCCGCGCTGCTCGTCTCCATGTCCGACTCCGTTCTGTTGGGGCCCAACAACCTGTTCCTGCTCCTCCTCTTCCTGCAGTGCATGGCCGGCGCTCGCGCCTACCTGCCGGCCGCGGCGCCGCTGCTCCGCCCCACGGTCTCGGTCCGGGACGTCTCGAGCCAAGGGCGCATGGCGGACCCGTGAGCGGCGCTCCCGCTTGGCGTTCGAAGGCGCGCGTCTGGCTGCTGCAGAGGAGCGACGTCGTAGGCGGGACCAAGACGATAATCGACGGGCTCGAACGGCGGCTGGTCGCGCTCGGCGTGGACGCTTCCGCCGTCTACTTGCGCGACCTGCGGGAGCACGAGGAAGCGCGCGGGGCCCGGTGGGCCCGGCCGGTCGTCGCCACGCGCGACCTGGGTCGGTTGCTGCGGCGCCTGCGGCTCGAGCGCCCGGCCGTGATAGTCACGTTCACGCCCTTCCTCGGGGCGGTCGCGGCGCTCGCCGCCAGGTATCCGACCCGTTCGAGGGTCGTCTCCACCCTCCATGCGGCCAGCGACCGCGTCGGCCGCGGCGCGCTCCGGCTCGACGCGACGGTGGCCCGGCTGGGCTGGTACGCCAGGATCGTCGCCTGCGCGCCGTCCGTGGCGGCCAGCTACGCGAGGAACGGTCCGGCCTACATGCGGCACGTGACGGTCATCGCCAACGGCGTCGAGCCCAGCTACGCGCCGCGGCTGAGCGGGTCGGATGGGTCGCGAGCCGGCCTCGGCTTGCCGGCCGGGGGCAAGGTGGCGGTAGCTGTCGGCCGGCTGACGGCCGGGAAGAACTACGGCGTGTTGCTCGAGGCCCTCGCGTTGGCGCCGGACTGGCGGCTGGTGGTGCTTGGCGGGGGCGAGGCCCGTGCGGAGCTCGAGGCTCGCGCCCATGCGCTCGGCGTCGTCGAGCGGGTCCGGTTCCTGGGCCGCGTGCCCCGCGAGCAGGTGGGCGGCTGGCTCTCGGCTTGCGACGCCTTCGTCCAACCGTCGCTACATGAAGGCCTGAGCCTGGCTCTGCTCGAGGCCATGGCGCACGGGGCCCCCGTCCTCGTCAGCGACATCCCCGCGAACCGCGACCCGGTGGCCGCGCCCGGGGGCGATGTCGGATGGCTCTTGCCCGGTGGCGACCCGCGCGCCTGGGCGGCGGCGCTGACCGCCGTCGCCGCCGATCCGGCAGCGGCCGAGGCCGTGGGGGAGCTGGCTCGCGACCGCCAGCGGTCGGAGTTCGATCAGGAGGCCATGTACGGGCGGTACGTCGCCGTGGTGCTCGAGGAGCTGGCTTCGTAATGAGACGTTATGTGTTGGCGTCGGCGGCGTTCGCGCTCCTCGTCGGGGCGCTAGCCGTGGTGGCCAGGCTCGTGCCGTGGGTGGCGGGCGCCGGCCCGACCCCCAGGTTGGTATGGGCGTTCATCCCGCCGGCCGTGCCGAACGGCGCGCCGTTCGCCGCCTGGTTCGGCATGGACGTTCCGCCCGGGGCGGCACCGGCCGGGCCGAGCGCGTCGGTGCAGCTGCGCGTCTGCGACCTGGAGGGAGCGTGCCTGCTAGGCGCGCGCAAGCCGGTGGCCGAGGGCCAGAGCACCGGCCTGGTGACGGCTACGCGGTCGTTGGCTCCGGGCGAGTACGACCTGGACTTGCTCGTCCTGCGCCCGGACAGGCTCGGCGGCGTCCGCACCGTCCAGGTCGTCTCTCAGCGGGTCAGGTATGGCGACTAGCGGCGCACCCGGCCCCTCGCGTGCACCGGGCCTGGGCGGATGGCCGGTACTCGCCGGCCTCTTCGTCTGCGTGGTCGCGGTAGGCCTAGCCACCGGCGCGGTGCCGGGAGACACCTTGACCAGTGTCGCCTCCCTGCCTGCGTCCGTCGCGACCGGCGACTGCGGCGGGCCGAGCCTGATCGCCGGCTCGGGTGACAGAGCGACACATGCTGCCGACGGCGTGCTCGAGGCCTTCACCAACGCCCTGGTCGGCTTGCCGGGCTGCGCACGCGAACGGGTCGTGCGGTTGTCTGGTAGCCCGGCGAAGGGGGTCGGTCCGGCTGTCAGCGTGACCTACGTGCGAGACGCCGGTGCTGACACGGCCTGGCAAGGCACGGTCGGCCCCGAGGGCGTGCTGGTGGTCGTCCCGCCCGCCACGGAGGCGTTGGTCTCCTTCACCAACGACTTGGTCAGCGGGTCCGAGGACCGCAACCTACGGCTGGAGATGGTGACGCCGTGAGTCGAGCGCTCAAGGACGTCGCGCTCGTCGCGCTCCTCGGCGTGCTGGTGGCGTCCGCCGCCCAAGGCCGGACGTGGCTCCTCGGCGGGGCCGTCCTCCTCCTCGTCTTGGCGCGGGCGGCCTTCGCGCACCGCGCCGGCGCGGCGCGCGCCGTTACCGCGCTGGCGCCGTGCCTGGCCGGCCTCGCCGTGCTCGGCTTGACGCTGCAGACGGTGGGGGTAGTGGTAAACGGCGACCTAGGCAGGTCGGCCGGGTTCCTGCCGCACGCCAACACGGCCGCCGCCACGACGCTGGCCCTCTGGACGCTCCTCGTCGTGACGGGCTCCCAGATCGCGAGCGGCGGCGGCCCGGCGGCGGCGGCTTGGCGCGGCGCGCTCGTCGCAGGGAGCGTAGCGAGCGGGCTCCTGCTGCTCGCCGCCGGCAGCCGGTCGCTGCTGCTCGGCCTCCTCTTGGGGATCGTCGTCGCGGTATCGGTCCGGCGGGGGCGCCCGTCTTGGCGGCGCACGTTGCCCCGGCTCGGCGTGGCGGTCGCGGCCCTCTGCGCCGGCCTGGTCGCGATCGCCCGCCTCCGCCCCGACGTCGACTCCGTGCTCGGCTCGTTCGAGCGCGGACCCATCTTCTCGACGGCGCTCGGGATAGCGGCCCTCTCGCCATGGACGGGTCTTGGCGATGGGGCGTGGACGCGCTGGGCGCCCGTCGTCGAACCCTCGCTGCCGCTGGCGGCTGCCGTTCACACCCATAGCGTGCTGCTCGAAGCCCTCGTATGTGGGGGTGCCGTCGGCCTCGCCGCCACGCTCGTGCTCTTCGCGTTGGGCGCGCGCCGGCTCCTGACCCAGCAGCTGGAGCACGGCTCGCTCGCCGGGGGCGCGCTGGTCGTCGGCGTCGTGGCCTTGACGGTCCAGGGGCTGGTGGACCTGGCGGTCTTGTACCCTGGCGTGTACGCTCCTTTGGTGCTGGCCGCGGCCAGCTGGGACGTCACGCAAGGGGCGCGGACCAGGGCGCGGAAGGAACGAGGGCACGGTGAGCAGCGGGTCCAGCGGGAGCCGGCAGACGCGGCCTCGGACTGATTACAGGGTCCTCGGCGTGAGGATATCGCCCGTGACGCGCGAGCAGTGGCTCGGGGTCGTGGAGGAGGGCGTGAGGAGCCGAGCGAGACGCCTCCTCGTCAGCCAGAACATGCATAGCGCGTACCTGGCGCCGGGCAGCCCGGCGCTCACGGACCTTCAGGCGCGCGCCGATGTCGTCAGGATCGACGGCATGCCGCTCGTGTGGATAGCGAGGCTGCTCGGCCTGCCCGTCACGCGCGCGCAGCGGGCGGGCTTCATGGACCTGATGCCCGTCCTGATGGCCGCCGCCGCCGAGCGCGGGTGGAGGATCGTGGTGGTGGCCGGCCGGCCCGGGGTGGCGGATGCCGCGGCCGCCAGGCTGAGGGCGGAGCACCCCGGGTTGAAGCTCATGACGGAGGACGGCTACTTCGCTCTGGACGACTCGGACGGCGAGGTCACGAGGCGCCTCGAGCGCATCGCGCGGGAAGACGCCGACATCGTGCTCGTAGGCATGGGCATGCCGCGGCAGGAGGAGTTCCTACGGCGCTACCTGGACCGGATTGCGGCCCCCGTGGTCGGCACCTGCGGAGCGGCGTTCGACTACGTTGCGGGAGCCATCCCCATGGCCCCGCGCTGGCTCTCGAGCCTGGGGCTCGAATGGCTCTTCCGCCTGGTGGCCGAGCCTCGCCGGCTGTGGCGGCGCTACCTGGTGGAGCCGGTGAGGCTGCTGCCCCGCCTGGTGGCCGACTTGCGCGCCAGGCGGCTGGGGGAAGCGCACTTCCGGTTCGACCGGGCCGAGGACGGTAGCGGCGCGGCGTGAGACGGAAGCTCCTGACGGCCGCGGCGCGGGTCCTGCCTTCGGCGGCGTTCGCGCGGCTGCACTGCCTGGCCAAGCTAGGCTACTGGCCGGACCTAGACGCCCCGGAGACCTTCACCGAGCGTCTCCTGGCCAAGCGGGTGCGCGACCGCGACCCGCTCATCGCGCTGACGGCCGACAAGTTCACGCTGCGGGGTTACGTGCAGGAGCGGCTCGGCGACGACTACCTCCCGCGGCTCTACGCCGTCGTCGAGTCGGCCGCGGACATCGACGTGACGAAGCTGCCTTCCGAGTACGTGATGAAGGGCACGCATGGGAGCGGTTGGAACCGCATCGTTACCGGCTCGGACCTGACCGACGAGCAGGCCAGGGCCTTGGCGGCCGGCTGGTTGGCGAGCTCGTACTACTGGAAGCGCCGCGAGTGGGCCTACCGCGACCTGACGCCGCGCGTGGTGTTCGAGGAGAACTTGCTGCCCGGTAAGCCCATCGACGACTACAAGGTGTTCACGTTCGGCGGGGTCGCGCGCTTGATCCAGGTCGACCGCGACAGGTTCACCGACCACCGCCGCAGCCTGTACACGCCGGAGTGGCGTGCGCTGGCCGTGGCCTGCGAGTACCCGCTCCTCGGCACGTCCGTGAGCGCGCCGGCGCGGCTCGACGAGATGCTCTGGGCGGCCGCCAAGCTGGCGGAGCCGTTCGCGTTCGCGCGGGTGGACTTCTACAGCCTCCCCGAGCGCATCGTCGTGGGTGAGGTCACGCACTATCCCGATGGGGGGGTGGTGCGCTTCGAGCCGCGCGGGTTCGACCTGGAGCTGGGCAGGGTGTGGGGCGAGGGGAGACCCGTGGCCGAGGCGTTCCTGGCACCGTGAGACGCGGCGTGCGAGACGTGGCCAAGCTGATGACGGGCACGGCCGTCGGTCAGGCCATCGGTTTCCTGGCCGCGCCGCTGCTAAGCCGCCTCTACACGCCGGACGACTTCGGCGTGGTCGGCGTGTTCCTCTCGGTCGCGACCGTGATCGGGGTCGTCGCGGCGCTGCGGCTCGAGCTGGCGGTCGTCGTGCCCAAGGCCGACGAGGACGCTCAACGGGTGATGGTCGCGGCGTTGCTCGTCATAGCCGGGGTCGTGAGCGCCACGGCGCTGGCCGTCCTCGTCGCGGGTGAGGCGGCCGCGCGAGCGCTCGGCGCGCCGGCGCTCGCGCCGCTGCTCGGCATACTCCCGTTCTACGTGGGTTCGCTCGGGACGTTCCAAGTGTTCAACTACTGGTCGACGCGGGTCGGCAAGTTCGGACGCTTGGCGAGCGCGCAAGTCGCGCGCGGCGCGGTCGGCGCCGCTGGACAGGTCGGGCTCGGCGTGGCGCACCTTGGAGCCGCGGGGATGCTGACTGGTCAGGTCGCCGGGCAGGCCGTAGGCACGCTCACCTTGCTCGGTAGGTCGGCCCGCGCTGGGCGTCTCGACCTACGCGCGCCCGTGAGCTTCGCCGGGGTCGGCAAGGTCCTCAAGGAGTACGCCGATTTCATCGTCTACGGTGCCCCTCAGTCGTTGCTGAACGCGATAGGGCAGGGTCTGCCTGCGGTCCTGTTGACCGGGGCATTTGGTCCTGGGGTTGCCGGCCAATACCTCCTAGCCACCAGATTAGTGACCGCTCCTACCAACTTGGTGGGCCAGTCGTTACGACAAGTGCTTTACCCTTACCTGAGCAGACGCATCGATTCCCCGAACGTGCCGCGGATAACTGTCCGCGTTAGTCTCAGTCTTGCGGCGCTCGCTGCTCTTCCAGCGACATTGCTTGTCGCGTTTGGGCCACCGCTCTTCGCGTGGGGCCTTGGGGAAGAATGGCGAACGGCTGGCGAGTTCGCCAGGTTCCTGAGTCTCCAGCTGTTCGCTGGGCTCGTGAACATCCCGGCCGTTAGCCTCGTGCCGTTGCTACGCATCCAGCGTTGGCATGTGACCTTCGAAGCCATCTACACTGTGACGCGGCTAGCCGCGCTGGGCGCCGGAGGCGTGATCGCCGGGCCCATTGGGGCGGTGGCAGCGATGTCGTTCACGGTACTGGCCTTCAACGCGTTTCTTGTCGTAGCGGTGGTCGCGCGCTTTCGTAGGGAGATTGCGTTCGGTACGCTTGCCAGTGGGGTCGTGCGAGATGAGTGAGTCGAATGCCGGAGCTGTCAGGAGGGTCCGGGAGGCGCTGCGGAACCCGCACGCGTTCCTGTTCAAGTTGGCGCTCCGCTCTGGGCAGCCGCGACTCATGCGGTTGGCGACTGCCAACCCGCGTACGTTCAACGAAATGGTTCGGTATCGTATGGTTCACGATCGCCGACAGTTATTGGGCGTATTTGCTGATAAACTCGCGTCCAAACGGTACGTCATGGAGCGCATAGGGTCCGACCATACCCCTGCGGTCCTGGGGGAGGCAGCCCGCACCTCGGACCTGGATTTCACGGCGTTGCCTCGAGAGTACGCGCTGAAAGTTAGCCACGCTTCCGGCGGGGTAATCCTGGTGTTCGAGGCGGCCGATTCGCTCGCCCGCTTGCCAGAACCGGGCCGCCCCTTCTCCAGGCATAGTGTGCATCCTGACTCCATACGCCTCTCTGAGGTGGTGGCGGTGTTGGATGCGTGGTTGGAGCGGCGGTATGCCACCAACAATGGCGAGTGGGCCTACTCGCTGTGCACGCCGAGAGTATTCGCCGAGGAGTACCTGCACGGGTCAGATGGTGGACCGCCGGCAGACCTGAAGTTGTTCGTGTTCGATGGTCGGTGCGCGCTGTTGCGACTGGATATCCCTAGCGGTAAGCGCAAGACCCTCAACCACTATCTCCGGGACGGTTCTCCTGTTCCAGCGCGTTTCGGTGAGTATCACGGCGACTTCTTCAGCGAAGCATCTGAGCCGCCCGAGCTACCCTCAGGTTGGCGAGAGGCTGTGTGCCTGGCCGAGCAGTTGGGGAAGGGAGTCGACTTCGTGCGTGTCGATACTTTTCAGGTCGGCAACAAGGTGTTCATCGGAGAGTTGACGAACTATCCGACAAACGGTACCGGCAGGTATGTACCCCGATCGCTCGATCGCTGGCTGGGGGACAAGTGGAAGGCCGGCGGAGGCCGTATCCTTCATGACCGTTGACATCCGCCTGGTCGAGCGTGGCGTAGGCTCTAGCGGATCAGACCCCACATGAGGTTCCGCCCGCCGCCACGAACCCCGGATTCGACAACGCCTCCCCCACGTACCTGAGCGCCCGCCCGCCACTAGCCTCGGTCATCGCCCCGCCCGCCGCCTCCAACACGGCCTGGGCCGCCGCGGTGTCCCACCACATCGTTGGCCCGAGCCGCGCGTAGAAGTGGGCCGTGCCGTCTGCCACTAGGCAGGTCTTGATGGCGGAGCCGCGCGCGGTGGTCTCGACCTCGCCGTACTGCTCGCGCAGGCGTTCGATGAACGCCGCAGTCGCGGCGTTCGCGTGGGAGCGGCTCACCATCACACGCACCGGCCCCTCGGCTGTGGGCGGGCGGACGTGGATGGGGTGGGCGTTGCCCTCCGCGTCGAGACGCCAGGCGCTCGCCGGCTTGCCGGCATGCGCGGCGACGCCCGTGTACGTCAGGCCGGCGACGGGCGCGTGCACGACGCCGAGCACGGGAACGCCGTCCTCGATCAGGGCGATGTTCACGGAGAACTCACCGTTGCGCTTGACGAACTCCTTGGTGCCGTCGAGCGGGTCGACTAGCCAGAAGCGCCGCCACGTCCTGCGCTCCTCGAACGCCGGGGCCGGCGATTCCTCGGCGATGACCGGCACGCCGGGCGTGAGCCTAGCGAGGCCGTCCTCGACGACCGTCTGCGAGGCGACGTCAGCGGCCGTCACCGGTGACGCGTCCGCTTTCGTGCTGACGGCGAAGTCGGTGGCGTAGATCGCGAGGATCGCCTCTCCGGCGGCCTTGGCGATGGCGTATGCGCCGGCGCGTAGGGCCTCTAGGTCCAGGTTCGTCGTTCCGTCGGGTGCCATTGCCGTAAGCGTAACGCGCTCGGGCTTCCTGGGCGTGAAGCGTCGCTAGGTTTGAGCCCATGGCCGGCAAGACGCCTTCGCGGTATGCCTTGAGAGATCAGCGGTCAGCTGGCTTGTCGTATTACATGTAATACTTGGCCGACCCAAGGGGAAGGAGGTGGTGTCGGCATGTTGACCGTGCGACTGGACCCGGAGGTCGATGCCAGGCTCGGCGAGTTGGCGGAGGCAACGGGTCGTACCAAGAGCTACTACGTGCGTCAGGCCATCGAGCAGTTCCTGGAGGACAGGGCGGACTACCTTCTCGCGGTAGCTATCCTCGAGAAGAACGAGCCCACCATCGGCGTCGAGGAGCTAAGGCGCGAGCTTGGCATTTGAGCTGCGCTTCTCGGCCACCGCCACTAAGCAGCTACGGAACCTGGATCGGTCTACGGCGTCACGCATCGTCGATTACCTTGAAGCCGTCGCGGCCCTGGACGACCCCTATGCCCGGGGGAAGGGTCTCACTGGCGAGTTCCGGGGCGTGTGGCGTTATCGCATCGGTGACTACCGAGTCCTTTGCGATGTGGATAGGCATCACCTCGTGATCCTCGCCCTTGAGGTCAGCCACCGCTCGAAGAGCTACCAGAGCCCGTAGCATCCTTGCGCATAGGGGCCTACCGCTCCCTTCCCGACCAGGCCCCTTGACCCTCACGTAACGTAAGGATCTACCGTGAACGGCGGGAAGGAGGCGCATGCCTGTGAGACGGACCCAGGACGAAGCACTGACGGTCGGCGAGGTGGCCAGGCTCGCGAACGTGAGCGTCCGGACGCTCCACCATTACGACGAGTACGGCCTGCTGTCGCCGAGCGAGCGCAGCGAGGCGGGTTACCGGCGCTACACGCCGAGCGACCTGGAGCGCTTGCACGCCGTGCTCGCCTACCGGGAGCTCGGCCTCGAGCTGGGCGCCATCCAGGAGCTCCTCTCCGACCCGGCCGCCGACCCCATGGAGCACCTGAAGCGCCAGGAGACGGTGCTGAACGCGCGGCTCGAGAAGTTGCTCGCCATGCGGCGGTCGCTACGCAAACAGATGGAGGCTATACACATGGGAATCAACCTCAACCCCAAGGAGCTGCTCGAGGTCTTCGGCGAGGAGGACCCCACGAAGCACGCCAAGGAAGCCGAGGAGCGCTGGGGCGGCACGGACGCCTACCGCGAGAGCCAGCGCCGCACCAAGGGCTACACGAAGGAGGATTGGCTGCGCATCTCGCAGGAGAGCGAGGCCATCGAGGCCAGGTTCGCCGAGCTGCTGGCCGCCGGCGTCTCCCCGACGGACCAGCGCGCCCTGGAGGCTGCCGAGGCCCATAGGCAGCTCATCTCGCGCTTCTACTACGACTGCGGCTACGCCATCCACCGCGGCCTGGCCGAGATGTACCTGGCAGACCCGCGCTTCACCGCGCACTACGAACAGCGCGCCGCGGGGCTCGCCGAGTTCGTCGCCGACGCGATCAAGGCGAACGCTTCTGGGCGGGACTAGCCCTTACACCCCATGCCCTCTGGAGGGCCAAGGAGAGCCGCGGCAGTACTGCCGCGGCTCTCCTCAGCTCGCGGTGAGGCGGCCGAGGGCGACGATACGATGTATCTTTTGCGTTCATCACGCTGACCGATTTGCGTTAACCACGCTTACCGATCTGCGCTCGCTCCCCTCCCACGTTCGCGGCGGCCGCGCCGCGCTCCGGAAGACCGCCCTGCACTTGGCGCGCTCAGGCACCGTTCGGCGCACGGTCGCGCCTACCTCTCCACCAACCCCAGCAGGTACCGCCCGTACCCGCTCCCGCGCATGCCGTCGGCGAGGCGCGCCAACTGCTCGGCGCCGATCCAGCCGTTCCTGAACGCGACCTCCTCCGGACAGCCGATCTTCACGCCCTGCCGCGCCTCGAGCGTCTCAACATAGTTGGAGGCCTGCAGGTAGCTCTCGTGCGTGCCCGTGTCCAACCACGCCATACCCTGGCCGAGCAGCTCGACGCGCAGGCGCCCTTGCCGCAGGTAAGCGAGGTTCAGGTCCGTGATCTCGAGCTCGCCGCGCTGCGAGGGCCGCAGCCGGCGCGCCTCCTCCGCTACGCCGGCCGGGTAGAAGTAGAGGCCGGTGACGGCGTAACGGCTGCGCGGCTCGGCCGGCTTCTCCTCGATGCTCGTGGCGCGCCCCGCCTCGTCGAACGCCACGACGCCGTAGCGTTCTGGGTCGCTCACCTGGTAGCCGAACACGGACGCCTCGTCGGCGCGTTCGTGAGCGGCGCGCAGCATCCCCGCGAGCCCGTGGCCGTGGAAGAGGTTGTCGCCGAGAACGAGCGCGGCGGGGTGGTCTGCCAGGAACCCCGCGCCGATCAGGAACGCCTGCGCAATGCCTTCCGGCCGCTCCTGGACCGCGAACTCGAAGCGCATACCCCACGCCTCACCCGTGCCGAGGAGCTCGCGGAACGCCGGGAGGTCCCTGGGGGTGGAGATCACGAGCACCTCGCGGACGCCGGCTTGCATCAGCGTCGTGACGGGGTAGTAGACCATCGGCTTGTCGTAGACGGGCAGGAGCTGCTTGCTCACCGCCAGCGTGGCGGGGTACAGGCGTGTGCCGGCCCCGCCGGCCAGCACGAAGCCGCGCCGGCTCATGCTGCCGCCCGCGCGTGACGGCGGTCATGCCCGACCCGGTCCGGGCCGGTGGGGCGGAGGCCGAGGCTCATGGCCGCCGCGCCCCCCCGGCTGCCACGCCCAGGCCGAGGCGCCCGAGGTCGTAGCGCTCGGTCACGGAACGGACCCACGCTTGGTTCTCCACGTACCACCGCACGGTGTCTCGCAGGCCATCGTCGAACGGCACGCGCCTCCGCCAGCCGAGCTCGGCCTCGGCTCGGCTCGAGTCGACGGCGTAACGCCGGTCGTGGCCGGGGCGGTCGGCGACGCTCCTGATCAGGCGGCGGTAGTCGCCTCGGCCGGGAGCGAGGTCGTTGAGATGGCCGAGGAGCCGCTCGAGGAGGGCGCGGTTCGGCAGCTCGTGGCCGCCGCCCATGAGGTAGGTGGCGCCCGGCGCGCCGCGCTCCGCCACGGCCACGAGGCCGCGCGCGTGATCGTCGACGTGCAGCCAGTCGCGGACCTGCGCGCCGTCGCCGTACATGGGCACGCTTTCGCCCGCCAGCGCGCGGTTGATGGCCAGCGGCACGAGCTTCTCCGGGAACTGGAACGGCCCGTAGTTGTTGGCGGCGTGCGTCGTCATCACCGGCAGGCCGAAGGTGTGGAAGTAGGCGCCAGCGAAGTGATCGGCCGCGGCCTTGCTCGCGCTGTACGGCGAGCGCGGGGCGTACGGGCTGCTCTCGTCGAACACGCCCGTGGGACCGAGGCTGCCGTAGACCTCGTCCGTGCTCACGTTGACCAGCCGGAACGCGGCGCGCTCGGCGGCCGGCAGACCCTGCCAGTAGCGCCTGACGGCTTCCAGCAGGTTGAACGTGCCGACGGTGTTGGCCTGCAGGAAGGCGCCCGGCCCGTCGATGGAGCGGTCGACGTGCGTCTCGGCGGCCAGGTGGAAGACGACCGCAGGGCGCTCCTCATCGAGGAGGGCCGACACTCCCGCTACGTCGTTGACGTCGAGCCTCACGAGCCGGTGCGCCGGCTCACCCCCTGCCGAGCGCAGGCGCTCCGGGTCGGCCGCGTAGGTGAAGGCGTCTACGCTCACGACGCGCACGGCTTCGTCGGATCTGTCGCTGGCCCTGTCGAAGGCTCCGTCATCGCCGCTAGTGTCGGCCGCGGTGTCGAGTCTGCTGCCGGCCCCGCCGCGTGCTACGAGGTGGCGCACGAGTGCGGAGCCGATGAAGCCCGCCGCGCCCGTCACTAGGTAGGTCGTCACGGTCTGCCCTCCGGGAACGCCTCGAGGTCGGCCAGGAGCGGCAGCTGGGAGTCCCTGGCGGACAGGACCGGACCGGCGGCGCCCCAGTCGACCCCTAGGGTCGGGTCGTCCCAACGGACGCCAGCGTCCGCGGCGGGCAGGTACGGACGATCGGTCTTGTACAGCACGTCTGCCACCTCCGATAACACGAGGAAGCCGTGGGCGAACCCGGCCGGTACCCAGACTTGTCGCAGGTCGACGTCGTCGAGCACGACACTCACCCACCTGGCGAAGGTAGCGGAGCCGCGCCGCAGGTCGACCGCTACGTCCAGTATCCTCCCGCGCGCCACCCCGACGAGTTTGCCCTGCGAGTGCCGTCCGGTCTGGAAGTGCAGGCCGCGTAGCACCCCGCGGGTCGAGCGCGAGTGGTTGTCCTGCGCGAACCGCAGCGGCAACCCCGCCTCGGCGAACGCCGCCTCGTTCCACCGCTCCAGGAAGAAGCCCCGCGAGTCCGGCTTGACGGTCGGCGTGACCAGCTTGACGTCCGGGATGGCGAGGGCGGTCACGTTCACGGCGTCGCCCGCCCTCGTCCTTGCCATGCGGAGCGCAAGCGCGCGAAGCGCGTCACGTCGAGGGAGACGTCGTCCGGCAGCGGCACGCCGGCCTCGACCTTGCTCGCGCGCCGCACCCGGGGCGCCCTCCGCGAGGCCAGCTCGAAGACGCTCTTGCGCTCAGTGGCGACGTGCAGGGTGTCGTCCTCGACCTCGTCCAGGTGCGCGATGAGCTCGGCCAGCAGCGGGGCCATGACGTCGACGTAGTCCTGAGACGTGTAGAGGTCGTCGAAAGCCGTCGGGTAGGGCCACGCGCGCGGCCGGAAGCTCGTGCGCACCACGAGGGAGCCGGGCAGCGCCCGCACGGCCTCCTCGGCCATGAGCTTCGTAAGCGAGTAGTAGTTGCGTACCGGACCGGGCACATCGTCCTCACGGTAGCCCCCGCGGTCGCCGAAGAACACGTAATCCGTCGAGACGTGCACCAACCGGGCGCCGGCCTCCCTGGCGGCCCTCACGACGTTGCGCGTGCCCACGACGTTGACGGACCAGCACCGCTCGCGCTCGACCTCGGCCGCGCGGACGTCCGTGTAGGCGGCGCAGTGGACGACGACGCGCGGCTCGGCCGCCGCGATCGCACGGGCGGTGCCGCGTTCGTCCGTCACGTCCAGCTCCAGCGAGGTCGGTGCCGCCGCGCCCGGCAGGAAGGGGAGTAACTCGCGCCCCAGGACGCCGCTCCCGCCGGTCAACAGCAGGCCGCCGGCAGTTGACAACGGTGACACGGTCGGAGCCGTCCTAACTACGCCGGCTCGGGCCCTGCCGCGCCTGCGCGTCACGCTGGTCCGTACCCGTCGGCACCTGGCTACTGAAGGGGTTGCCGCCGCCCGCGGCCACGCGGGGCGCGCGCGCGGGTGCAGCCGGCTCGGCCACGGCTGCTCGCAGGAACAGGAAGAGCGTGGCGAGTAGCCCGCCGACGAGGAGGGCAGCCACGGTGATCGTGAGGCGGTTCCTCGGCTTGGATTCGAGCGGCTCGGAAGCGGAGATGATCACCCGCGCGGCGTCGTTGACCATGCCCTGCTGGAGGGTGAGGAGCGGCATGACCGCGGTCACGCGGTCGTACGCCGCCGTCGCGTTGCGCAGGGCGGCTTGCGGGGTCGCGGCGCGCAGCTCCAGGTCGGCCAGTCGTTCGCGCAGCACCGTCGCTTCCCGCTCGGCCCTGTCGGAGTCGTTCTGCAGCTGGTCGCGCTCGGCTACCTGGCCGGCCAGGTCCGCCGCCAACGACTCGAGGCGCGCGCGGCTTACGAGCGCGAGGACGCTCTGGTCGCCGCTGGCCACCCCGGCCGGGAGTTGAGCGATGGCGGCCGTGAAGCCGGCGGCCGTGGCGGCGTCGAGCACGCCCGCGTCGACCAGCGTCCTGACCTGCGCTTCCAACGGTTCGGGCGACGCCTCCGAGCGCGCGGCGGCGGCGGCCGAGAGGAGCGCTTGCCTAGCGCCGTTCGACACGATCAGGATGTCCAACTCGGCGAGGCGCGAGCGGGCGGCCGCCTGTTGGATGGCCAACTGCGCTAGTTGGCTCTGCAGGGCCGGCCGGGCGTCCTCCTTGGAGAAGGCCGTCCAGGCGTCCCTGGCGCTGGCGAGCTCCGCTTCCCGCGCCGCCAGCTCCCGGGTGGCCGCGGTGACCGAGACGTCGACGGCGCCGAGCATGGCCGCCGTGGCAGCCCGCGCGCCGGCCTGGGCCCAGGCGTTGGCGAGGCCTGCCGCCTGCGCCGGGCTGCCGGCGGTGGCGGTGTGCTGGACGGTGAGCTGCCCGCGCGACTGGTTCGCCGTGTCGATGGCGGTCAGTTTGAGCCTCTGCGTCAGCCCCTGCAGGGCCTCTGGATCGGTCGTCCTGGCTGTCAGGCCGGCGGTAGGCGCCGGGGCGACCTGTGTCGTCGTCGCCGTCGTCTCGCCCCCTCCGTCTTCCGCAGCCTCCCGCCGGGCCGGTGCCGCCGCGGCCTCCTCGAGCGCCTCCGTCAGTACGGCGTTCGACATCGCCAACGACGTGTACGACTGCATGCCCATGCCCACCTGGGGCACCAGGCTCGCCAGCTCGCCTGACGTGATCGGTTGTGGGGCCGTGACCTGGACGGTGGCGCTGGCCACGAAGGCCGCGGGGCGGGTCGAGAGGTACGCGAACGCCGCGCCGGCCGCCGCCACTGCGACGATGACGATGAGCGGGAGACCGCGACAGAAGATGAGGTAGATGTCGCGGAGCGAGACCTCGTCGGTGCGCTCGATCACGGGGGCGTACTCCTTGGGCTCGTTCAAAGCCAGACTAGGATACGGCACGAAGCGGCACGAGGCTCTGACGCCGCTCTCACGCACACGGTGCGCGGCGGCTGGCTAGACCTGTCTGGCTCGGGGCCGGTGCTGACACCGACTGACGCGCCTGGCGCTCGGCTGCGTCAGCGAACCGCCACCTCGCGCAGCATGCCGGAACCCTCCAACCGCTCGAGCCACGGTCGCATGTCGCCCAGCTCCAGGCCGAGCGCCTCTGCGGTGTGGCCGAGGGTCTCGCCCTTGCCGAGCGCTTCGAGGAGGCGTTGGCCCTCGGCGCCGTGCTCGGAGCGGAAGCTCATGTGCAGGGCGGTCATCGGGTTGAGCGCGTCGCGGCCCCGCAGCGTGAGGGCGAACCGGCGGTCCTCCCAGCCCGGGGGCTCGTCGGGGAGCTCGAGTTGCGGGGCGCGCTCGACGGCCTGCTCCGCCAGAGCGTACCGGCGCGTCGGACCCTCCGTCGCCGCAAGGACCTCCAGGAACGCCTGGCCCTGCTTGTAGTACCTGAAGCCCGAGCCGAAGACCTCGAGGCCGGTGAACGCCGGGCCGTCGGCCGGCGCGCTCCTGCCGAGGGCGAGCGCCGCGAGCGGCAGGATGACGGCGGGCTCCAAGGCGTCCAGCTCCAGCAGGCCCTTGGCGCGGGCCTGGCCGGCCTTCTGGAGCGCCCTCATCGCCTCCGCCCGGTCGTGGAGCGCGCCGCCCACCTCATGCACGGCCGCCCTCACGCTGCCGCCGACGAGCAGGGCGACTGAGCGTTCGCGCTCGGTCGCGTAGCTGAGGCAACCGTTGAACCCGGACTCATGCAGGCGTTCGAGCAGGTCGGGTAGGTCGATGGCGCCCGGGGTCAGCCGCTGGGGCGGGGCCAGGCGCGGCAGCGCGCGCAGGAGCGGCGACTTGCTGGCGGGGAAGCGCGGCGGCAGCTGGGGGGTCACGGAGGGTTCGTGCGTATGCAGATGGAAGCGCTGCTCCGGAGCATCGAGGTGCGCGTACGGCCCGAGCTTGAAGCTCGCCTCCACCTGGCCGCGGGCGAGGAGGAGGAGCGTGGTGCCGTTGCCGTCCGCCAGCGCCAGGGTGCCGGAGTGCCTGATGGCGCGCAGGTTCTCGAGGAGCCACTCGGCGCTGTGCTCACCCGTGTCGCCGAGCATCCCTTGAGCGCCAGCCCCGGTGCCCGGGTCGGCGTCCTGGGACCGGTTCGCGCTCTGGGCGCCCAGCCCCAACGTCGCCTGCTCGGATTGCGCAGCACCGGTCTGACGCGCTCGGGTGCCGCGGCCGTCGCCGCCCGTCTCGTTCACGCGCTTCGTTCCCCCTCGTTCAGGACGCGCCTGAGGAGGTCGCGGTCGGTGCGGTGCGTCAGGAGCTCGAACGCTTCCGCGGGCGGGTAGAAGCCTCCCGCCACGAACGCTTCCTCCGTGACGTTGGTCGCGGTGTCCTCCGCCTCGCAGCGGAACCAGGTTATGAGCCGGTACACACCCCGCGGGTTGCGGTAGTAGGTCGTCCAGGTGCGCTTCGGGTGGTCGCAGTGCGCACGCACGCCCGCCTCCTCGGCCACCTCCCTGAGGGCGGCCTGGAGCTGCGTCTCGCCCAGCTCGACGTGCCCCTTCGGGAACACCCAGTGACCGCTACCGTGCCTCAGGAGGAGCACCTTCCCGCCGGGTCCGAAGACGACGCCGCCAGCGCCCGCGACCGTCGAAGCGGCCGCGTCGCGCGCTCGAGAGGGTCGGTCGGGGCGGCGGCGTGACATGCCCCAACATGCTACACCGCTCCCAAACGGCCGTTCTCTAGCCTTGGCGCTTCTAGCGCCTCGCGACCAAGCCGCCACCATGCAGGAACTCCAGCAGGCCGTCGGCCAACGCTTGGGCCAGCTTGCCCTGGTAGCTCGAGGAGGCGAGGTCACGCCCCTCCTCCGGGTTGCTGACGAAGCCGAGTTCCACGAGGATGGCCGGGATGCGGGCGGTGCGGATCACGTAGAAGAGGTTGGCCCTCACGCCGCGGTCGCGCGCGCCCGTCGTGTCAATCAGGTTGCGTTGCACCGTCTCGGCCAGGGTGAGCGAGTAGTTGAGCTGGGCCTCGCGCAGGATGTCGGCCGCGAGGTCTCGGGCGCTGGCGCGCGCCTCCTCCGTGAGCGCCTGGCCCTCGGTGCCGCCGCCGTTCTCCTCGATCGCCCTGTCGATGAGGGACGGGTTGAGCGGCTCGCCGAACACCCAGGTCTCGATCCCGGCGGCCGAGGCGTTGGCAGCGGAGTTCGCGTGGATCGAGACGAACAGGTTGCGCTCCGGAGCTGCGAACAGCGAGCGCTGCTGCAGCGTCAGGAACGTGTCGTCGCCCCTCGTGAGGATGACCTCGACCCCCTCCGCCTCCAGCAGCCGCTTGAGTTGCAGGGCGACCGAGAGGACGATGTTCTTCTCCACGGCGTAACCGGTCGCGCCCGGGTCGTGGCCCCCATGGCCGGCGTCGATCACGACGACCTGCCGCTGCTCGGGCACGGTCTGCAACGCTTGCACGGGGGTCTCCGCCGGCGCCGCTGCCGCCTGTAGCGCCGCCACGGCCGCGCCGACCACGCTCGGGGCGAAGTCGACGTACAGGGTGCGGCCGGTGGCCTTCGGCACCAGGCCGACGCGGAAGCCGCTGCCGGACGCCTCGAGGTCGAACTTGGTGTGCACGCCGATCGTGACGCGACCGGCCTCGTTCGTGACGCTGAGCGCGCTCAGGTTGGCGTCGTCCACGGTCACCTCGTACGCTTCGGAGCGCGCTCCCGGGAGGACGATGACGAGGGCCTTGCCGCCGGCGGCCACCTGGTAGTCGGCGTTCTCCGGGATGTCGATGGCCACGCGCGAGACGCCGTCGGTCATGCCGGTCCGCGCCCGCGCGAGCGCGTAGCCGAGGCGCTCGGACGTGTCGATCGTGATTATGTGGCGTTCAGGGTTCCACGAGCTCTCGCCCTCGAAGGCCGTGACGAGTGGCGTGACGGCAACGTACGCGACCCCATCGACGAGGATGGCCATGGGGCTCGCCAAAGTGGTCTGACCGCCAAGGGCGGGCGAGAGCGTGACGGTGTTCGGCGTCTTGGCGAGGCCGGCCACGATATCGGCGGTCGCGTTGAAGCGCACCGTCCTGAACCCGTCGGAGAACACGAGGACCTTCTCGTCGGCGACGTAGTCGACCGTGAGCTCCATGGCTTCGGCGAGGGGCTGCGCCCGCGCGAAGGCGTTGGAGCTATCGCCCTGCTTGATGAAGTAATAGGGGCCGGCGGCGTCGACGACGGTACCGTTTACCGCCAGGTAGTTGTGCCGTTCTTGAGCGGCGGCCGTGACCCAGGTCAACAGCAGGGTGAGAGTGAGGAGCAGCCGCTTCACGTCGCCCGGGAGTCTATCACGCGGCCCCGGGGTCGAAACATGAGGAAATTCGCCCTGCAGCGGGTTTCCCGGCTTCACGATCGGCCTTCCGCGCCGAGGTGGTCGGACCATTGCGTGGTGAGCAGCCGCCGTCGGCGGGGTGGCCAGTTGGCGGTCGCCCCAGAGTCCGTGGCGGCGCGCGTGGGGTCGGCGGTGGCGCGGCCGGATCCGGCGGTCGCGCCCGCGTCCGGCGGCTAGCGCTCGCTCGTCCGGTCGGCGGCGGCGTGCCCCGACTGCGTCGCCGAGGTCTCCTCGAGCTGGCGCAGGCGCGCTTGGGTGGCATCCTCCGTCGTGAGCCGCGCTGCGCCGCTCTCCAGGTGGTGGTAGAGCGACTCCACGTCCGCCCTGAGGCGCGTGATCAGCTCGCCGGACTCCTGGAAGTGCTGCGCCACCTCGCCCTGGAAGCGGTCGAGGACCCCCTGGAGGCGCCGCAGCCGCTGCTCGCTCGGCTGCCTGCCCCGCAAGTAGGCCGAGAGCCCCCATCCGGCTCCGGTGCCGGCGAGGAACGCGATCACGGCCCATAACCAGACGCTCATGCCGCCGAGCATAGCAAGGCCGCGGTCGGCTTCCCCTAGACTGCGATCAGCATGGCAAACCCCAGACGCACCAGGCAGGACGGGCGACCGAGCGGCGTGGCCGACGGGCGACCGTCCGGCTCTACGCCGGCCGCGCCGGCCAGCGCGGCCGCGCCGGCCAACCCGGCCGCGCCGGCCAACCCGGCCGCCGCGTTGGCCGGCGTGTACCTCCGGCCCCTGCGAGACGACGTGCTGCCGGCGCGCCATTCGGCGGGGGCGCGGAGGCGGGCCGGGCAGATCCAAGCGTTCCTGCGCCCGCTCCACGAGGCGGCCCGCACCGCCTTACGGGTGGAGGCGGACGTGACCCTGCTCGTCGTGGACTTGCGCGACTGGCACAAGCTCGCGCGCTACCCGTACGGCCTGCCCTTCGCGCGCACCGCCGTCGGCGGTAGGCAGGCGAACGTGATCGTGGCGGCCGATCATCAGCCGCGCCTGCTGCAGCGGTTCGACGGCGCCATGCTCGCGGCTGCGCGCGCGGGTGTGAGCGCGCCGGCGCAGATCGGCGAGTTCGTCGACCTGATGGTGGGGCACGAGTGGGGTCATGCTGTCGCCAACCTGAGCGGATTGCGCACGCGCCTCAAGTGGCTCGACGAGCTGAACGCCACCTACCTCTTCGTGCAGGCGTTGCGGGCCACCGGCCAACGCGACGCCTTGCTGCGCCTGACCGAGTGGTCGCTCTGGCAGGTGGCCGGCACGAGCGCCGAGGCTGGCGACCTGGCGGCCTTCGAGTACCCGCGCACCAGGGCCGGCTGGGACCGGCTGCTCTGGTACCAGGGCGTGTTCGCGGAGCGGGCGCTCGACCTCTCCGAGCGTCGCGGCTGGGGCTACCTGACCGAGCTGCGCTCCGCCCTCCCGCCGGCCGATAGGGGGGAGCTGGCGCGCAAACTCGTCGAGCTCGAGCCCAGCTTCAAGCCCTGGTTCGCCGTCTTCGGCCGCAGGGTCGGGTAGCGGGTCGGCTGCGGCTGAGGCGCTCGCGGCCGCGGCACCTTCGAGCGCCGCCCGCCCCTGGTCAGCGAAGGCCGGCTACGTCAGCAGCGCCAGGTCGTGCCCGAGCTGCTCGAGCACCCTGGCGAGCTCGCGGCGCGCTTCCGGCGCGCAGTCCTCGAGGTAGGTCTCGGCCCGCTCGAACGCGGCCCGTGCCCGCTCGGCGACCCCGAGGCTCAGGGCCGCCTGCGTCAGCGCCAAGGCGCCTTCCGTTTGGAGCTCCGGCGGGATGGGGAGGCCAAGCAGGCGCTCGAAGAGCTCGAAAGCGCGCTCGGCGTCGTCCTGCGCCGTGGCGAGGTCGGCGGCGGCGAGGTAGTGGGCGTAAGCGGCGTCGGGCGCCCCACCCAAGGAGAAGTGCTCGGCGGTCATGGCAGAGAAGCTCAAGGGCGCGTAGCGCTCGAGCCAGGTCGCGATGCGCAGGTGGAGCACCGGCCGCTC
>CAUJFI010000099.1 GCA_963170125.1 Deinococcota bacterium
CCGCGTACGCGGGGATCACTCCAGCTCGTCGCCGGCGTCGGCGAACGCTCGCGGCCTACCCCCGCGTACGCGGGGATCACTGAACAGCAGGCCAACATGCAGCCCCTCACTCGGGCCTACCCCCGCGTACGCGGGGATCACGTCAGGGATGACTAGGCCCTCGTCCCAGGGGGAGGCCTACCCCCGCGTACGCGGGGATCACTGGGCGCGCAAGTTCCAGTCGATCGACGCCGCGGGCCTACCCCCGCGTACGCGGGGATCACAACACCACCGCCATCGCGGCCATCCGCGCCGACGGCCTACCCCCGCGTACGCGGGGATCACACCGCGGTGACTAGGAGGTCTGGAGCTTCAACCGGCCTACCCCCGCGTACGCGGGGATCACGTCTCGGTGCCAGAGGCTTCGAGGTTGTCACCGGGCCTACCCCCGCGTACGCGGGGATCACCCAGAGGCACGCACACGCTCAAGGTCCTCTCGGGGCCTACCCCCGCGTACGCGGGGATCACCGTGAGCGTCACCCCGAACGGTGCCGCTACAGAGGCCTACCCCCGCGTACGCGGGGATCACACCGACAGCGCTACCGAGGCGTCATCGTGAGCCGGCCTACCCCCTCGTACGCGGGGATCACCTGTATCCGGCCCTGATCGCGGCCTGGGTCGCGGGCCTACCCCCGCGTACGCGGGGATCACTGCCCCACTCCCCGCTCATTGACCGCTCGTAGCGGCCTACCCCCGCGTACGCGGGGATCACAGTTTGCCGCCGGAATCCAGCGTGGCGACGCCGGGCCTACCCCCGCGTACGCGGGGATCACTCGTGGTCGATTCGTTGCACAACCGACCTGTAGGGCCTACCCCCGCGTACGCGGGGATCACGTCACATCCTCCACGTACTCGCTCAGAGACGGAGGCCTACCCCCGCGTACGCGGGGATCACGTGAACCCAGAAACAGGGCCGAGCGCAGGGCGCGGCCTACCCCCGCGTACGCGGGGATCACATCGTCATGTCGGTGGTGACGGGCCTCATCACGGGCCTACCCCCGCGTACGCGGGGATCACACCACCGATGAGCGTGCCGATGGCCGCGCCCAAGGCCTACCCCCGCGTACGCGGGGATCACCACGCGCACGTCCGTCGCAAGTGCCTCAAGCGCGGCCTACCCCCGCGAACGCGGGGATCACCCGCTCCGGTGCCGCGTCACGTCAATGCGGCCGGGCCTACCCCCGCGTACGCGGGGATCACGCACCGTCAGGTGCCTCGCGACGGGGAACGTCGGGCCTACCCCCGCGTACGCGGGGATCACCCCGACACTCGCCACGTACACGCCAGGCGACTAGGCCTACCCCCGCGTACGCGGGGATCACCTGTAGTTGGCTGCGTGAATGACGCCGTCGCCGGGCCTACCCCCGCGTACGCGGGGATCACTGCGACTGCGGCAGCACCATCACCACGCACGGCGGCCTACCCCCGCGTACGCGGGGATCACGGGTATCTCGGTGGCCCCGGCCTGCATGGCGGCGGCCTACCCCCGCGTACGCGGGGATCACCGGCACGTGGAAAGGACCGGCAGCAAGTATGGGGGCCTACCCCCGCGTACGCGGGGATCACCCATAAGAGGACCAGCGCGATCGGTAGCGTCAAGGCCTACCCCCGCGTACGCGGGGATCACTCTTAGAATCTATCAGTATCGCAGGGCACTCATCCACATAAGCGCCATCCATGGCAATCGACCCGTGGCTTATGCGCTCTAGTCGGCTATTCTAGATTGTCAAGGTTCTCACGCGGTCGAGGAAACCACGTGGAAATAAGAAGGCCTTCACGCTCAATAACTCGTCGACGCGGATGGCCGATAGATAAGACCTGCAGCCCCTGTTCGCTCGTGTATGAACTCCAGACCATCGTCGCCCTTGTTTCTGGAGTTGCCCAGTCTGATATCTGCTGCCAGATTGACTCACGTTGGAGCTTGGGTAAATTAGCCACATATACCCCCGTCGCGACCTGGAGGGCCCAAGAAGAGCAGTAGCCGACGACCTTTGGAGGCGCAGATTCAAGTACTAGAACCAGCATCCATTAACCCCGTCATGTCATTTACTATTCGATCCAACAATCTACTCTGCCGAAAGTCATCGCGAGCCGCTCTCCTTATGTCACTCTCCAGCCCGGGCCACGCCGAAGGACCTCCGCCATGCTCAGCAACTAGTCTGAATGCAAGCGGTACACTGTGTTCAAACTTGTACAAGTCGGCTATATCGAGAACGAATGAAAGAGACGACCCCCTATGTATGAACCCTAAGGCAGCACTCATTCCGGTAGCGTGACAAGCCGTCTCAACCAGGCCATAGAGGCAGACGTTCGCAACATTGAGTGCTAGGTTACAAGCATCCGTCTCACCAAGCGGATTACCTGGTATGTAGTTGCGCCCATTCCATACCACCCCAAAGGCTTTTGCCTTTAACTTGTAACCTTCGCGCACCCTAGCGCCTTCCACGCCACGAAGCTCGTCAAGCGTCTCTCGCTCGATACGTGCCCCGAATCGCATAAAGAACATCTCCTTGGCAACAATCGAAGCCCGTTGCGGGTCTGCATAGGCTCTTACCTGCTTCTCGAGCCATTCTGTGTTCTGTGACCATGATCTGCCCGCCGAGTAGCATCTGACCCCACGTTCGCCCACCCAGACCATCCCTAAACCGTAGCGTCCCGCAAGACGCATCGCATCAGTACTAACGGTGGCTCCAGGTCCGATCAGAATGCATGCGGTTGCCCTAGCGGGTACTTCGTATTGCACATTGTCATCATTGTCAGTTAGGACTAGGCAACCATCAATGACCGCCAGACTCCCCCGCTCTACATAAAAGAACGACAATCGGTTCTTAATCTGCAGCATCAGGTTCTTGGAGTCAGCAGCGCCGTTCCATACCGACGAGGTAGAACCGCACCTGGTCGCGATAGGCACATAAGGCCACAACCAAGCGAAAGCGATCTACCAATGCCCCGGGCAAGGCGTGCTCTGAACCGATCCGGGTCGACAATTGTCAACGTACCGATAACATTAGCAGCTACGAAGACGATAGGGGCTTTCTCCCTGATCGACCTGCGAACTTTCACTTCCTTGCGTTCTGTTACTCGTGCCACTTCTATCCTTGCTAGGCCCTCTAAGCGACGCCGCAAGTAGTCACCATATACTGAGTGCGGATCCAATGGCGTCGACTTGTCCGACCGCCAAACCGATTCCCATATATCAATGCGGCTCGAACGTTTCCCGCGTGTTTGAGCAATATCTTTCGTGGCATTGAGCAATATCTCGAAGTCGAGCCGAGTTCCTTCAGAGAAACTATCTGGATAGATAGTTGTCTCAAGGGAAGAAACCACGAGGCCTTTGCCATGCGCAACTTCCTTGCATGGCAAGAGGGATGAAAGTACAAGTATCGTTTCAGACCCATCTAGAGAACTCGCGTCTGACCGGTATAGATAGGGTCTAGAGTCGTATTGCCCGAAAAGGTTGGCGACTGCTTGGTGGACAAGATATCCGCGAGTAGCACCCCGCTCCTGAGTGCTGACATCAGCGAAGAAGACCTCGAGCCTGCTGAAGAAGAGCTCGCTCATATTGTCTCCCTCGGCTCAGGCGGCACGGGGCCATTGACGCGAATCCTTCTGACTATACGCTCGCCCCCAAATCGATCCTCCGAGAAGTCCCGCCTATCCCAAACGAACTCCGGATCTCCTTCCACCGGTCCGCGACCATCCGCGTACCAGACGATCATGTCTCGCCTGGATGACGATCTTCGTTCACCTTCACACTCAGGAACCTGGTACTCCACAAGCGCATCGAAAGCAGAGGCTGAGGTTACTCGCGACGCGAGAAGCGGTCGTGCAGGAAGGCAACTCTTACGTCCCAAGAATAACGGTCTCGCTGGCTCTAGCAGCGCATCCTGTAACTGATCGACGTTCACGGGCGAGCCATCAAAGACTCCCACAGCCACCAGGAAATCTCCATCGGCTAAGTAGTGTTTCCAGAGGATTTGCGTGCCGCGTGCGGCACTGCCACTGCGCTTCTCGACACCCCACCGCGTCCATCCAGCCGTGCCAATACCCTCAAGGTCAGCGGTTTGATAGTCGACTATGACTCGCGGCTCACGAAGCTGCCGGACCGCGTAGTCGAGAGAGTCCTGAAGACTAGTAGTTCTCTCACCATCTCGATACGTCCACCCGAGCGCCGACGCCAACAGGCCCGCGATAGCGGACAGCGTGGGAAACGGTCTGGTTGGCCGTACAGGGTCGAAGGCTACGCCCCCCCACGACTGAAGGGGAGCATCGAGCCGCAATAGAAGGTAGTCATGCTCCATAGTCAATTCTCGACGTGGAACGTCTGAGAGATTAGGTCAGCCAGCGTAGATGACGAGAAATCCCCTTCTGGCAGCGGGTGAATACTGGCGGCTCTCGCCTGCAGCCCCCGCGATCCGTACATTGCACGAAGCTTTGACCGGTGTGAGAGGAGTGCCTCAATGGAGGCATTCATTAACCGCGTGCCTATCACTGGCACCGGATTCAAGAAGGCGTTAGCTAACGTCCGCGGCTGAGTCGTCCCACGCTCGAGCATCACAAACTCGGCATAGGAGAATGGTGCGGTGGAACCACGTTTGGCCAAGGGGGTGATAGTGGCCATCGCCTCAACGAGATTGGCAGCCAGCCGCTCCGCAGCTCCGGATTCAAATCCCACGAGGTTATCTCTAAGCTGGTTCATATCGATGACTGCGTAGAGGTAGAAGACGCCCGACGTGAGTTCCGTGTCCTGGATGAGTCCCGCACCAGCATCGTCGCCCAATCCCTTGAGAGTATCGACAGCCGTGAAGTAGTCCGTCTCCGAGGCTTCTGCATGTGTGGTGAAGGCATGGGCCACACTCACTGCAGCATCCACTCGAGCGAACAAGTCGGAGGTGACCATGCGCCCAAACAGCGCGGTATCAATGCTGGCAGGCAGCGCCTTGAGCACCTCCCTGGTCGTCCTATCGTCAAGCCCGCCATCTTTGTTCAGCGCCGAATCGGTGATAGCGACACTATTATCTCTTAACTTCTGCAGTATGGATATCGCAGTCTCAGCCAAGAAATCGGTTTCTGCCTTGGTCAACACGAGCAGCTGTGACGACTGGGTGGACTCAAGGCCACCGTCTTTGCCCGACGGCTTGGTGTCTACCGTCTTACCCATGAGCCATTTAGCTATAGTCACGGCCTCTTCCTCGCTCGCGCCTTGCCCTAGGAGCGGAGCGGCCACGAGTCTCTCGTAGACGCGAGTGCTCCTAACGGCTAAGTCGCCAAGAGAGCTAAGTTGGGTAGACTCACGCCAATGCTTCTTTAGGCACTGCGAGCTAATTCTCGTCCGGCTTGCTCCCCCAAAAGGGATACGCTTCGCCAAGCCAGCGTCATCGCGATTGAGTAGCGATGCGGGGTAGGCGGTGAGCATATGAACCTGAACCATATCTCCGACCGGCTTATTCATAAATCAGTCCCCCTTCTGGGCTGCTGAATCTTGTTTGCGACTCTCGGGAGCCAGGTAGTAGTCTCTCGCGAACGACAACTTGTTCTGCTCATCCCAATGCCAAAGGAGCCGAGCAAAGCGAGCCCAGTCAAAGCCATCATCCACTTTGGAGAGCAGCCGCTTGGCCTCAGTTCTAGCTCTATCAGCATCATAGCGGAGCCAGCGCTCGACCCGTGCACGGCTAACGCCTGCCCTGGCAAGTGCCCTGCCGGCGGACAGGCCAGACCGGTGCGGATATTCGACCATGAGAGGCACGACTATCCTCCAGAACGCCTCCTCGTACCTAGAGATGTCGTACTTCGCCACGAGGGCCCAGAACTGATCAGGAGGAATCTCAGCCTCTCCTCGCATACGCCTCAGTTCGGCTCGGTCGCCTCGGCTCATCGGACCCCCCCTAGCCCTATCCTTCACCGACCCCGAGACTCCGAGCACCCGCGCCTCGAACGTGAACTTCTGTGCAGGAGTCACCACGTCCCTATCCGTCACGACACTGCCTCCTCTACCGATTCGGCTTCAAGCTCTATCTCTAGCCTCTCGCGCAGCTTTGCACGCAGGTATGCTTCTGAGATAACCCGGTCAGCGAAATGCCTGCCCTCGCTTCTGGGGAGGGCACGTGCCGCCGCCGGATAGATCTCGTTCACAATCGTTTCGAAGAGCCACTTGCTGTATAAACGAGTGCGGTTCTCCGCGTCATCGGCTAGCGCCGCCTCAAATAGGAAGTCTAAATAGTGGGCATCTATCAGCGCGTCAAGAGTATAGAGCCGCTCGTCGATCTTGGCACGCGCAGAATCGGAAGCAAGGTATTCATGAGTGAGTAGAAGCGAAAGCGCGGAGCGCAATGTCTTCTTAGCATTCTGAGTAAGTTCTAACATCTTATGATGAACAGATGCAACTATCGATCCAGCTCCGAACAGTCTTCCGAATGCCCGAGCCCCCCTAGGCAAACGTACAGAACGGCGATGGAAACCAAGAGTCTTGCCTTGCTCATACGCGGTGCCCTCGAACACTACAGATACGTCGTCTACGTTTGCCAGACCAGCTGCAATGGCGGCTACACTTGGAGAGCATTTCGCTCCATCTAATTCGAACAGAAGCCTGGCAATTTCAATATAGTCGTAGCCCTTCTTCAACGTGCCTCTGACTTTCAAGTGGCCGGCCCTGGGATCAGGTACTAAAGGAGTGAATGGATCACCCAGCCGTCCGCCGTTGCTCAGGTCGTTGACCCTTGAACCCTCTGACGTATGGAACCATACCCTATCGAAAACCCCATTCTTCGGTTCGCCCAACCGCACAAGCCTCGCGAATGGAATGAAGGCAGGATCCAATGACGTGGAGGGTATCTGATCGGAGCCATCCCAGGACTCGGTCCACAGGGCCCAGCGATCGCCCTGAAGGTACCGCGCTGTCTCATTCCAGCTATTCAAGAGGACACCAACATCATGCCTGAAAGTTCTAGCAAGGGAGCCGCCAATAACTACTCCCATGAAGGGAGTCCCGCTTCCAGCCCCGGATCTGGAGCCCATGAGTTGACTTTCGTAGTTGCCTCGACCACCGAAAGGCACACTTGACTGGTATTCAATAAGAGCGAACACTAGGCCCTCAATGTCAAGCGCCCGAGTTACACCGACTTTGCGTTCGTGGCCCTTACCTCCGAGTGTTTGTGTAAGGATGCTACAATCCTCTGCACGGTAACCACAGGCCCCTGGATCCTTACCGGATAGCGTCGGTGGCTGCAAGAAGGCGGATCTTGAGTAGTCAGGCTGATAGAGAAGCCAGTCGTCTTGGTTAGTGACATCCAACAGAGCCGTGATCAGTCTCAGTTCGAGTTCATCTACGGGAAGGCCCTCCGCCTGACCCGGTGTCATCCCCAGGGCCCGAAGTGCCTTACCTGCAGTTCGAACAGAGAAGCGGTAGAAATAAGGCCGTTGCTCAGCAGCCAGGCGTGGAAAGCCGGTTAAGTCCTCTCCAACGAGAAGCGCCGCGATAATGGCAGAAAGTGAGGATTTCTCAACAGCCCCGTGGGTAACAGTCGTTACAATTGAATCCGTTAGCAAATTCATCTTAACCCCCGCCGAGCGCAATCTTCGGCGTCTCAGCCTACGAGAGGACCATCGTTAACACCTATGCTCACCAGTAAATGCGTAGCCCCGCTGCCGCGGGGAAGGCCTTCGCTCGGAGCGTTGCTCCAAGATTTAGACGGCCCACCCCGATGTAGGTTCCTGGGATGGTTTAGTGTAACACACCTCGATTGGCTTGTCAAGATTTAGAGTTCACTAGAATGATGGAATCAGGCTATCCAACCACTCCCCCACCAACGCTCTTCATAGCGAAGACGCCTAGGCGACGGGCAAAACGCTCGGACACCCAGCCATTTCCGAGCGAGGTCCTACCGGAGAAGGCCCGCTGGCATCCGCTGAGTGCCCACAACGCTGACGTCGCTGCTGTGTTAAAGCGGCTTCTTGAGGAGGACTCTGGCATACGTCGAGGCCTAGCCTCATTAGCAAAGGGCCGCCTAGCACCATCTCTGATAGCGCTACTGATTTACTTGGCGGCCATGCACGATCTCGGTAAGGTGAACCACTCTTTCCAGCGGGCACTTAGGGCAAGCCTAGCCGGCAACATTGTTCCGTCGGACGGTCATGTTCAAGTTGTCTTCCGGTCCTTAGCAGGTGAAGGAACCGCGTCCCCGGGTGGACCCCAGCCGCTGACCGACGTAATGCTAGCCACGATTGGAGCCCGGTTCGCGGAACTCCCGGACATGCTCCCACTGCTGGAGGCAACGATCGCTCACCATGGGAGGCCTTACACCCTTGAGCACGGCTCCAAACTGACATATCTCGAATTGGAGCGCGTCAACAAACTCTGGGTAGCCGAAGCGGACGGACGATCGCCTATCGAAGAGATCCGTAGGCTCTCACAATTGGCCGGAAGGCATAGCGGGCTCGACAGATTCGGTCCTGTTGATCACATTCCCACTAATCCCGCATTTGGGCATCTGTTCGCAGGCGCCTTAACACTCGCGGACTGGATCGGCTCTACCGTCGCCGCTTTCCCGTTCGCCCCCGATGCCGACAACGATATCGAAGCTTACTGGCAAGAGGCTACAGACAGAGCCGACTTCGCCTGCCGCAAAATCGGCGTCGTCGCATCTCGTCCGGTAACGAGTTTCGCGGCACCAAGGATTTACCAGGATTTGTTCCCAAAGGTCTTCTCCGAGGATGGCGGCCCAAACGCCCCTACCCCGACCGCTCTGCAGAAACACGTCGTCAACATGCCACTACCCGGGCCCGGCACCAGACTGCTTATAGAGAGTTCCACAGGCAGCGGAAAGACTGAGGCCGCATTGGCACTCTACGCTCGCCTCAGGTCACGCGGCGACGTCAGCGGCCTGCTATTCGCCTTGCCAACAAGAGCTACTGCAGCTGCGATGCATCGGCGCATAAGCGAAATGGTTCCACGACTCTATCCGACTGACCCGCCAGAGGTAACGCTCGCTGCAGGAGGACGTGGTCCGAACTCAAATACAACTATAGTTCCGCTAAAGTCCGAGGTCGTCGAATACCCGGAACCCACAGACGACTCTGAACTGACTCGCTGGTCTACCGAGAGCAGCAAGAAGTTTCTGGCTGCGGAAGTCGTGGTCGGCACGATAGATCAAGCGCTACTAGCTGCGCTGGCGGTGAAGCATGCTCATCTCCGGCTGGCAGCGCTCTCGAGGCTTCTCCTAATTGTCGACGAGGTCCATTCTCACGACGACTATATGCTAGACATCCTTCACAGGCTGCTCCAGCTTCACTCGGATGCTGGGGGGCTCACCGTCCTGATGTCTGCCACATTGTCGAGTTCCGCCTTGCGCACACTTGGACCGGCGCCCATCAGAAGCCTCTCTGAGGCTACAAGCCGGCCCTTCCCAACACTCTCTACCTTGGCTCCACAAAGCACCTGGCAGGACACGGCTATTGAAGCCACGAGTAGCACCCACACTTACGACTGGCAACTCACTTCCGAGCACGACGGCCTAGAGGCAGCCGTTGCTGCGGCCAGGGGGGGCGCACGAGTATGCATCCTGCGGAACACTGTGAGAGACGCGATCGTAACGGTAGAGAGAATGACGAGCATAGCCGCTGACGTGCTCTGGTCCCCCGTGAATGAGGGTCCCCCGTCCGCCTACCATTCCCGGTTTCTGCCACCTGACCGCTCCATGATGGACGCTGATGTCTCATGGCGTTACGGGGAGGATGGTCCTTCAGGCGGATCGCTACTAATAGCCACCCAGGTAGTCGAGCAAAGTCTCGACATCGACTTCGATCTGATGGCGACAGATCTTGCACCTGTAGAGATTCTTCTACAAAGGCTAGGCAGGGTGCATCGTCACCGTAAACGGGATGACTCGCGACCATTGGGAGTCGACCGTCCAAGGATGCTAGTCCTGAGTCCAGATGCGCCATTTACACCCGTTGCCGAACGAAGAGGCCCCCACGGCTGGGGGACTGTCTATGAGAACCTTCCGGCCCTCGAGTTGACTCGTAGACTCATCGCAGAGCGTCCAACGCTTCATCTGCCTAGAGACAGTAGATGGCTACTGGAACTCGTCTACCATATTGAATCTCTTAACAACCTTCGTGAGGAAGTCGGTTGGGCAAAAGTGCATGACAATGTCGTCGGCAAGGCGCTGAGCAAAGCCATGCACGCCTCCGACAGCGCACTGCGTTTCGATGAGACCTATGGCGCCAACGAGAGACGGTACGGAGACGAGATACGCATCCGAACTCGCATTGGTGACGACTCGGTAGATGTGACGCTGGAGCCACCAGCTCCGTGCTGGTTCACACCTGCCAAGGTCGACAGCATGTCTATCTCTACTCGCTTCTTGTATGAGCTTGGCCTGCAAGGTCCGTTCGAAGACGTGGTCTTGCAAGGCTCAATCGCGAGTGATGGCGTACCCACCTATAGCGGCGCAAATAGCAAGACGCTACGTTACGAACGAACTGGGTGGAGAGTCAGATAACTCCCAGTCTACGGCTAAGGGTCTGCTTTACGAACCGCCCCAGCAACGACTCCCTCGGCCCATACATCATGTGCCGAGTCTAGTAAAACGTTGAGAAACGCTTGCCCGCTATCCCACCGTCAGCCCCTATGCACCAACATACGCAACGCAGCGCAGCCCCGGCTGGCCAGACCGCGATCGAGCGCACCCCGAACGGGTCTTACTCCTCGCCTTCCTGAGCGTCTCCGTCCTACCACAACGCGGCTCTTGACCCACAAGTCAAGCAGCGCCGCGATCCACCCTCCCCCGCACCCCAACCAACCGCGGATACATATCCACGAGCCGCTGATATGTCTCCCGATAAAGCGCGTAATACTCGTCATAAGCAGCCCGCGCCGCACGCCGAGGCTCGAACGGTTCGGACAGACTGACGAACCTCCCGACCTCGGACCAGTCGTCGAAGAGGCCGACGGCCTTGCCGGCCACGAAGGCAGCTCCCAGGCTGGATCCTGGGTGGCCTATCACCCGCTGAACGGGCCTGCCGATGACATCGGCCGTGATCTGCAACCAGAGGTCGCTCGCGGCACCGCCATCGGACGCGAGGATCCTCGCCGGCGTCAGGGAGAGCTCCTGCAGCACGTCGACATGGTGCCGGAAGCCGTAAGCCACGCCTTCGAGCACGGCCCGGAACAGATGGTGCCGGCCGTGATTGAGCCCCAGTCCGACTATGGTGCCCCGCGCGAACGTGTCGTGCAGCGGCGTCTTCTCTCCCAGGAAGTACGGCAGCAGTACGAGCCCATCGCTACCAGGCGGGAGCGCGGAGGCCTGCTCGTCCAGGTACGCGTACAGCGAGAGTTCGGCTTGCCGGGCAGCCGCCTCGTCGGCGGAGCAGAAGTTGGCGGCGAACCATTTCACGAGGCTGCCGCTCGTCGCCATGCAGCCGTTCAGGTAGTAGAGACCTGGGACCACGTGGTGGTCGATGAAGAGCCGCGGATCGGTCTTGAGGCTCGCCAGGCTGTAGAGAACGTCGCCGGCGCCACCGTACTTCAGGAGGAGGTCCCCGGCGCCGGATGCGCCCGCCGCGAACGCCGAGGCGACGTGATCGGCTACGCCGGCTATCACGGGCGTGCCGACCGGCAGCCCCGTCTCGGCCGCCGCCGCTAGGCTGACCTCTCCGACGATCTCGTGTGAGGCCCGCACTCCTGGCAGGCGGGCCGCGTCGATGCCCCCGAGGGCAAGGAGTTCATCCGACCACGCGCCCGTCGTGATGTCGAGCAGCCCGGATTCCAGCGCCCAGTTGTGTTCCGCGAAGAGCTCGCCCGTGAGGCGGTAGGCGATGTAGTCGTACGAGCCGCAGAAGACCTCGGCGCGCTCGAAGACGTCGGGTTCGCGCTCGGCGAGCCACATGAGCTTCGGCGCCAAGACCTGTTGGTTGATGGATCCGCCCGTGCGCTCGAAGAACCGGTCCTGCCCGTACCGGCGTTCCAGTTCGGCGATCTGCACGGACGCACGCGCGTCGTTCTGCTGGATGCTCCTCCTAAGGGGCGTTCCGGACGCGCTCAATGGGATGAGCGTCGGAACCATGCCGCTGACGCCCAGGGCTCTCACGCGGTGATCGGCGCCCGCGCCGGCCATCAGCTCGGCGAGGATGGACTTCGTGTTAGCCCACCACTGCAGCGCGTCGCCTTCCGCCCACGTCGGCTCCGGAGAATAGAGCGTAGCCTCCCGGCTGGCTACCGCTATGAGCTCGCCGGTCGTAGAAGCCAGCACGCCCTTCGTGTTGGTGGTTCCGATGTCGATGCCGATGATCGCGTCTTTCATCGAGCTCCGTTCTTGAAAGACCTTGCGCCGCTCAGCGCCTGCTGAGGTAGGCAGCCACGACCACCAGTAGGATCGCCACCACGCGCAGGGGGGTCACGGGGACGGCCGCGTCGCGGAGTATGCCGAAGTGATCCAGGACTAGCCCCATGGTCAGCTGACCAAGGATGGTCAGCACCAGAGTAGCCGTCACTCCCAGCAGGGGCGTTATCCACGTGATGGTGAACACGAACGCGAGGCCGGCGAGGCCCCCCGTGAAGAGCACGGCCGGGATGGTGGCGAGGCGCGGCAACGCGCCCCAGGTGCGCGTCAACGTGGTGATGAGCAGGATGGCCGCGAAGCTCGTGGCTATGGAGATGAGCACAGCCTGCACCGTGCCCGTGAGGTGGCCGAGTCGCCCGTTGAGAGCAGCCTGAAGCCCGGAGAACGATCCACCGATGACGGCAAGGATGGCTACTAGCATGAGAGCTCCGTTCGCTTGGCGGTCATTCCCGCACCGCCCCCATCGTGAGACCGCTCACGTAGTAACGCTGGAGGGCGAAGCCCAACAGGATGACCGGCACGACGGCGAAGAGGCTCACGGCTGCCATCAGGTTCCAGCTCACCTCGTAAGCCCGGTACGACTCCAAGATGCCGAGCGGCAAGGTGCGGGTGTTGCGCCCGGTCAGGAGCATGGCGAAAAGGAAGTCGTTCCAGGAAGCGATGAAGGAGAAGAGGGCGATCGTAACGACCCCGGGCAGGGCCAGCGGCAGCGAGACCCTGGCGAAGGCGCCGAAGCGCGTGCAACCGTCGCAGCAGGCCGCCTCCTCCATGTCCCGAGGGACACCCGCGTAGTAGCCGCGCATGAACCAGGCGACGAAGCTCACGTTCAGCACCGCGTCGAGCAAGATCAAGCTCCAATAGGTGCCTAGCAGGTGGAAGTCACGCATGAGTAGATAGAAGGGGATGAGCATGGCAACCGGCGGAACCATGCGGATCACGAGCAGCGCGAACGCGAGCGCGTTGGACGTCCGCCCGGAGTGGCGGGCAAGTCCGTAACCGGCCGGAACGCCGAGCACGACAGCCAGGATCGTGGAGCCTACCGCTACGACGACGCTATTGCGCAAGTACTGCAGCACGGGCATCTGGCGGAAGATCGTGAGGAAGTTGTCGAGCACCGGTTGAAAGAACCAGGTAGGCGGCACGGAGAACGACAGCAGGCGCGGCTTGAACGCCGTCCCGATGAGCCAGATGAGCGGTAGGAGGAAGAAGGCGACCGTCAGGAACAGCAGCAAGTACGACACGGTGTTGCCGAACCAGCGCCTTTTCGCCGTAGTCGTCACGATGCGCTCCCCGGAGTGCGCAGGACGCGCAGGTATAGGGCGCTGAGGACCACGATGATTATCAGGAGCAGGTTGGACATCGCGGCGGCGTAGCCGATGTCGAAGTACGTCAACCCCACCTTGAAGATGTAGTAGTTGACGACCTCGGTCGCCCGGCCCGGACCGCCCCCGGTTATGGCGAAGACCGAGTCGAAGAGCTTGAGGGCGTCCATCGTCCTGATGACGAGCGCCACGAGGATGGTCGGCCTCAGGAGAGGGAGGGAGACGTGAAGGAAACGTTGCCAGTTCGAAGCGCCATCGATCTGCGCGGCATCGTGAAGCTCGAGAGGCTGACTTCGCAGGCCCGTGAACAGGAGCAGCGCCATCAGCGGCGTCCATTGCCAGACATCGATGACGACCAGCGAGGCGAGAGCGAGTGACGGCTCGCCGACCGGCCCGCGGCCAAGCTGGAAGCCGAGTTGCTTCAGGTAATAAGAGACCGGCCCGAAGTCGGCGTTATATAGGGCGCCCCATACGAGCGCGACCACAAGGGGCGTTAGGGTAAGCGGCGCTATCAGGATGGACCTGACGAGCGCCATGCCGGGGAGTTCCCGGTTCAACAGCACGGCGAGTGCCAACCCGAAGAGGAGTTCGACACCGACGGCGCCAACCACGAAGGCAAGCGAGTTGCGTACCGCAACGACGAAGGACGGGTCGGCCAGGGCAGAGAGGTAGTTGCCGAAGCCGACGAAGGTTTGCGACTTCGTCGGGTCCGTCAGCTTGTACTTGAAGAACGAGATATAAACCGAATAAGCGACCGGGTAGATGGCGAAGACGCCGACGAGTAGCAGGGCGGGTGCGACCCAGAAAGCGAGGCCCGCGCGGCGGCCGAGCCGGAAGCGCCGCCTGCGCTCCGGTGCGCCGCCCCTAGGGGAAACCAGGTCTGTGGTGCTTCTCGAGATCACGCTTTGATCGCCTCGTTCCCTCTAGTGCGCTTTGCGACCGGCCAGCGCCGGCCGCAAAGCGCTATGAACTGCGTCTACGAGGGGGGGGTTGTCGTCACTGGAACAGGGGGGCTACGGTCGCTTGGGCCGCGTCGAGCGCAGCTTGCGCGCTCTCCTGACCCGTGACCACGAGGTTGACGGCGAGGCCGACGGCGTCCTCGATCTGGCTGTACTGCGTGATGCGCGGCCGGAAGTCACCGTCACCGTGCTCGACGACCTCGAGGATCGTGCTCAGGAACGGGTACTTGGCAACCAGGTCGGGGTCCGTGAGCGTGCTGTGCCGGATGGGCTTACCACCGAGTTCCACGTACTGCTTCTGGACCTCGGGGCTGGAGAGCCACTTGATGAACTCCCAGGCAGCGCCCTGGCTCGGCGAATCCGCGTTGATGCCGACGCCCCAGCCACCGAACGGGTAGACAGGGTCCAGGCCTTCTCTGACAGGGGTGGTCGTGATGGCGGCGCTACCGGAGACGGGCACGGCGCCTTCCCTGAGGTAGTCGAGCCCGGCGGACCAGTCGACCATCATCATCGAGCTGCCCTCACTGAACGAGGTGACGCGTTCGCCCCAGGCGTATGAGACGGCGCCGTCGGGCGCGTACTTGAAGAGGTCGGCGTAGAGCTCGAGCGTCTCGACGTTGATGGGGCTGTTGAGGGCGGGCTTGCCATCCGGGCCGAGGATGGTCCCACCGTTCATCAGCATGTAGAACATCCAGTCCTGCGCAGCGGGCGTGCCGCGCTGACCGTTCATGACGATGCCGGCCTTGCCGTCCTTGGTGAGGGCTTGCGCCGCCGCGGCGAGTTCGGCCACCGTCTTGGGAACCGCGATGCCAGCGGCGTCGAAGGCGGCCTTGTTGTAAGCGAGCACTCCGGCGTAGCCGACGAGCGGGAAGGCGATCTGCTGCTCGCCGCAGCTGCCGGTCGTCCACATGACGGTCGGGATGTCATCGAGGTCGAGCTCGGCCGCGTCTTGCTTGATGAGCGACGCCAGGTCGGTCAGGTAGCCGTTCTCTGCGAACTGGCAGCTCCACACGATGTCCGTCGAGTAGAGGTCCGCTTGGGCCGTATGGCCGATGAAGTCCGCGATGGCGCGTTGGTAGAGCTCGCCGTACCCGAGGACGGTGACGCGAAGGTTGATGCCCGTCTGCTCTTGGAAGATCGGCGCCAGCGCCTCGAGCGCCGCCGAGAACTGATCGGAGACGACGATGAAGTTGAGGTTCGTGCCTGCGTACTGGCTCTTCTGCGCGGGGGCTACGCTCAGGACCATGGCGCATAGCGCCAAGACCATGTAGGTTGCGGCTCGCCTGATTCCATTCATGCTGTGATCCTCCTAAGGTCTAGCTTGAATGCGGCTCGGTTAAGCGTGGACGACAGAATAGGCTGACTCACCTCCGCTCTTAAGGTGCGCCGGTTCGACGCTTGAAGGCTGCGGTTCACGAGATCCAGGCACCCCCGTTGACTTCGACGACCTCACCTGTCATGAAGTCGGAATCCGGCCCGGCTAGGAACGCCACGATCTTGGCCACGTCCTCGGGGGTCTGGATGCGCCCCAGGGGCGTCAGGCGCAGGTAATCAGCCACGACCTCGTCGGCGCTGATGCCCCTGAGCTTCGCTTCCCAGACGATCTCCCTCTCCTGCATGGAGGTCTTCACGAACCCCGGGTTGACGGCGTTGACGGTCACCTTGTGCTCAGCCAGTTCCTTCGCGGCGGCCTGTGCCAAGCCGACTACGGCGAACTTCGATGCCGAGTAGGGAACGAGCAAGGGAGCGGCCTGGCGAGAGGCCATGGAAGCGGTGGTCACGATCTTTCCGCGCACCTCGCTGCCGGCTATCGGGCCCTGCGCGATCATGCGTTTGGCGAAGGTCTGTACGGTAAGGAAGGTGCCGCGGGCGTTGACTGAGAAGTTGAAGTCCCACTCCTCCTCCGTGACGTCCAGGAAGTGGTTCATGGTGGACACGCCTGCGTTCGCGACGAGCACGTCGAGCCTGCCCGCGGCCGCGAAGACCTCGTCGGCGGCCGCAGCCAGGCTGGCGGCCCGGGTGACATCGACCTCGAGGCCGTGAGCCTTGCCGCCCGCGGCCGCTGCCTCCGCCGCGGCAGTGCGCGCGGCATCGGCGTTGAGGTCGGCAAGCCAAACCTCGGCGCCGCGTGCCGCGAGCATGAGCGAGATGGCCTTGCCTATGCCGGAGCCCGCTCCGGTGACGAGGATCCTCCTGCCTTCTAGCTGGTTCACATCTACCTTCCTAAGCGAAGAGCTGAATGCGGTGCCGCAGATGCCGGAACACTCCGAAGCCGCCCGGGTTCCATACGAAATGGCTGCAGGTCCATCGCCCCCATGCCACCGGCCCTAGGACCTGATGAACGAATAAGAGCATTCACGAGCGTTTGTGCAAGGTTACTCAGGCCCGCACCAGGCGTCAAGGCTCCGCTCGGCGGCTCCACATGCAGCCGCCGGCGTCTTGGAGACGAGCGATCATGAAGGTTTACCCCCGCTCGTCGTCCGGCGCACCCAGGCGCGGCTGCCGTCATCTCGTCTCGCCTCCCGGCGGCGGCGCCTCTTCCGTCATTGCGGCCAGGACGGCCGCAACGGCGCCGGCGATCTCGTCGAGCATCCGCCCGCCTTGCGCCGCGTCCGCAACCGTTGCGTCGCCGAGAACGCCGCTCCTGCTGACGTCCGAGGTCAACCACGCCTTGCGCGCCGGTCCCGCGAGACCGACGCTGCCGGGCTTCGGCGGAGGGAACTCGGCCACGGCCCGCTCCATGTGGACGAGCCCGGGCTCCAGAGCGAGCATGAGCGACGTCTCCACCTGACCGGCGTGGTAGCCGAGGTCGCGCTCGCGTTCCGAGAGCCCGGTGACGGCGCTGAACTGGATGCCGGGGTCGACTACGAAGCAGTGAAGGCCCGTACCGGCGCGTACGTCGCGCGCCACGACGTCGAGCGTCGGAGTGTTGCCACCGTGGCCGCTGAAGAACGCAAGGCGGGTGAAGCCCGCTTCCGCCACCCCGCGTGCCACGTCGTGCAGAACGCCTGCGAGCGTCCCGTGCGACAGCGTCACCGTTCCGGCGAAGCCGGCATGCTCGTTGCTCTTGCCGTAAGGGAGCGTCGGGAGACGCCAGACGCGGGCCTCCTGGGGCAGGAGCGCCAGGGCCGCATCCAGGAGTTGATCGGCCAGGATAGTGTCCGTCGCGAGCGGGAGGTGCGGCCCGTGCTGCTCCGTGGAGCCTAGGGGCAGGACGACCAGGCCACCCGCCTTCTCCAGGGCCGCGACCTCGGTGTAAGTGAGTTCGGCCAGGTTCCGCCTAGGCGGCATACGCGCCGGCGACCAGCACCGGGTCGGGCCTGGCGTGGCCAAGGAACGCCCGCATCACCGCGCCCCGATGAGCTGCAGCGCGCTGGTGCGGTTCGTCTCGCACACGACCTGACCTTTGGAGATGACGTAGTTCCTGTCCGACTGCATCTGCAGGACCTGGTGGGCGTTGTGGCCCGCGAAGACGAGCATGTTCGCCGGGTTGCCTACCGCGATGCCGTAGCGGCCGAGCCTCAGCGTGCGTGCGCCGTTGAACGTGCCGATGTCGAAGGCGGTCTCGAAACCACGCGGCGTCGCCAGATGCGCCATGTGAACGGTGAAGTTCATGACGTCGAGCATGTCGGCGCGGCCCAGGGGGTAGTAGAAGTTGTCCAGATCGTCCTGGCCGAAGCTAACGTTCACACCTGCCGCCAGAAGCTCCGGGACGCGCGTGTAGGTTCCGAGCGAGTTGACGTTCGCGTTGGCGACCATGTTGACCCCGGCCTGCTTGAGCATGTTGATGACCCGCACGGCATGTGCGTCCGGATAGTGCCGGAGCGCGCCGTTGTGGCTCGAGGACACGCGGCCGTTGAAGCCGGTGGCGATCGTCTTGGCCGCCACCATCTCCAGCGTGCGCGACATGGGGTCTGGGGCATCGTCGCAGAGGAAGTGGACGTCCTTGTCGAAGCGCTTGGCGAGTTCGAAGCAGAAGTCGATGTGCGCGCTCGCCGCGGCGTCCGTCCACTCGACCCATGGGAGCCCGCCCACCACGTCGGCGCCGGAAACTAGGGCGCGCTCCATGAGCTCGAAGCTCTCCTCGTTCGTCCTTAGGCCCTCCTGCGGGAACGCGCAGATTTGGAGGTCCATGGTGGCGCCGTAGCGTTGGCGGGCCTTCACGGCCCCTTCCAGTGCCGTGAGGCCGGCGAAGGAGTCGACGTCGACGAACATGCGCATGGCCAGGGTGCCGTAACTTATGGCCAGGTCGAGGGCACGCCCAATACGCTGAGCCACGTCATCCACCGTGTACGTGCGCTTGAACGCCCACGTCTCCTCGACAGGCACGACGTTCTCGTGGCTCATCTCGTAGTCGAGCATGCCGGAGCGCGGTTCGCCCTCGAAGCTCGCGGCGGCCTTGGCTTCGCGCTCCTTCAGGGGATAGTCGTAGCGCCCCGTGACTTCACCGAAGAACGACTTGTCGATGTGGAAGTGGCAGTCCACCAGCGGCTCCGTGACGAGGCGGCCCGCCGCGTCGATCTCGCGCCTCCCAACGCCGGCTATCCGGCGCTCGATCGCGGTGATGACGCCGTCAGCTACACCGATGTCCACGAGGCCGGCGCGCTGCCTAAGTTGAGCGTTGCGAACAATCAGGTCGTCAGGCACGCTGGGCTCCCTTGCTGGTGACCGGGCCGCGGACCTCGTTCACTCGGTCCATGAACGCGCGTACCCTGGAGACATCGACTGGGTTCTCGAACACTCCGCCGGACTTGAAGGCGGTGCCGACCACTGCTCCGTCCGCAACCGACAGCTGCTCGGCGACGGTCTCCAGTCGCACGCCAGTGTTCGCGAACACGGGCGTGGCGGGCGCCACGTCCTTCACGACCCGTAGAGCGGCCGTCGAAGTGGCGGAGCCGGCGGTCAGCCCGGAGACGCAGAGCGCGTCCGGATGGCAGTTGAAGACGGTCGTGCGAACGATCTGGGCGAAGTCGCGCCCGGCCAGGTACTGGGCCGCCTCGGGGACGACGTTGAAGAGCAAGCGCACGTGGGCACCGCCGATAGCGTGCTGATGCCTGACAAACTCCCCGACGTTAGTGTTCCAGAGTCCGAAGTCGCTGGCGTAGACGCCCGAGAAGATCTCCCTTACGAACGAGGCCCCCGTGGCGACCGCCAAGTCGAGCGAGGCTTCCGCGTCCCACAGGACGTTGACACCGAACGGCACGCGCACTCCGTGCAGGAGTTCGCCCACCACGCGCGCCATAGACGCAGTGGTGACGGGGTGAACCTTGGTGAGGTAAGGGAGGCTGAACTCGTTGGAGAACAGGACGGCGTCCACGCCCCCCTCCTGCAAGGCGGCGAGATCTCTCTCGGCCCTCGCGATGACACCTCGCATGCCCTTCTCGGCATCGAAGCCGGGGTCGCCGGGCAAGGCCGGCAAGTGACACATGCCGATAATCGGTCTTCCGACCCCGAACAAGGGCTCCAGCCAACTCATCCGACTCCTCCTTCGCGGGCCGCTGGGCTCGCTGGTCTTGTGTTCGTCATGTCAGGACCAACTTGGTCGCTGCCTGCAGAAGCGCCTTCTGGTTCGCGTCGCTAAGAGCGTCGTCCGTGACCACCACGTCCACCTTGTCCAGCGCGCAGACTCTCGCTAGCGCACGTTTGCCGAACTTCGAGGCGTCCGCCACGAGGGTCACGTGGCCGGCCGCCTCGACCATCAGCTGCTTGATGGAAGACTCTGCGAAGGTGGCGTTCGAGATGCCGAAGGCGGGGTCGACCGCGTCGGCCGACAGGATTGTGTGGTCCACGCGGACGTTACGCAGGAACGTCTCCGTGAGGGGACCCACCAAGGTATTGAAGCCTTCCCGGAGCGTGCCTCCCGTCACGATGACCGTGATACTCGGATCGAAAGCTATCTGCCCGGCGATGAACAGGTCGTTCGTTATCAAGGTCAGGTTCTTGCGTTCGGCTAGGAGACGAGCGACCTCGAAAGTCGTCGAGCCGGAGTCGAGTATCACCGTTTCGCCGTCCAGCACGAACCTCACAGCGGCGCTTGCGATGCGACGCTTCTCGGCCGTGAACGCCTTCCGCTTCTCCTCGTAGTTCGTCTCGAAGGACGTGCTGGTCCTGCGGGCCATGGCCCCGCCGTGAGTCCTCAGGACGAGATCGCGCTCCGCCAAGCAGTCGAGGTCGCGCCGGATAGTGGCACCGGAGACGGCGAAATGGTCCATCAGCTCTCGCACCTGGACGCTGCCGCGCTCCTCGACCTCGCGCAGGACGCGCAACTGGCGTACCGCGGGCAGGAGCCCCTCTATGCTCTTGAGCGTTCTGGCCAACCTGCTCAGCCTCCCGCATGCACCTGGCCCGGGTTCGATGACCCGACCGGCCGACGAATGTTGTACATTTTTGATTATAACTGGCGTTTTGCCTTGTGTAAACTGCGCGCAGGTTCATGGTCAAGGCAGGCTCGAGTGACACGGGGATATCGCAGGTCGGCACATGAGCCGCAGCCCCGGGTAGGAGGTTAGGCAGCACCGTTTCCAGGACACCGGGAGGCAACCTGTAGAGCTTCGAGAGCACAACTGGCTGCCTACCGTTCACCAGTTCGAACGAGAGGGTCACGAGCCAACCTCATGACACCCAGACTATAGATGGGACATCCACATGGCATCAGGCAATCAGCTCAAGGACCGTCCAACTCTGATGATCATCATCGCGAGCGTCCGCGAGGGAAGGGTCGGACTACCAGTCGGCCGCTGGTTCGAGGGGGTAGCGAAGGATCACGGCACCTTCGCCGTCGACCTCGTAGACCTTGCAGAACTCGGCCTCCCCTTCATGACGGAGCCGTTCCATCCGAGCCTGCAGCGCTACACGCAAGAGGCCACGAAGGCTTGGAGCCGACGCGTAGCCGCCGCGGACGCCTTCGCCTTCGTGATGCCCGAATACAACCACGCCTTCAGCGCGCCCCTGAAGAACGCGCTCGACTACCTGTTCAAGGAGTGGGCCGGCAAGCCAGTCGGTTTCGTCTCCTACGGAGGGGTGTCCGCCGGGAGCCGGGCCGTCGCGGCCCTGCAACCGGTCCTCTACTCACTGCAGATGCGAGCGCTACAGCCCGCCGTCCATATACCCTTCGTGAGCGAGTTCGTGAACACGGAGAGAGTGTTCGTGCCTAACGACATCCTTTCGGAGGCGGCGGTCGGACTACTGCAAGCGCTTGCTGATGCGTGCCTCGACGAGGAGCGTTCACATCTATAGGGATGGCGATCGCCCGGCCGATGCCTGGCTAGGCTAGAGCGCGCGATCGCCGACGAACCGCTCGATCTCCCCCCTCAACCTCAGCAACGACTCCTTCTGCACGTACATCATGTGCCCCGCCTCATAGAACGACATGGAGACGTTCGCCCGCTGCTCCGGCGTGAGTCCCATGTGGGCGAACGTATGCAGCGTGGCGTAGTAGGGCGTGGCGAGGTCGTAGTAGCCGTTGGCCACGTGCACGCGCAAGTACGGGTTGATGCTCATGGCCTTCCTGAGCGTCTCGGCCACGTTGAGGTAGCGGTTCTCGACGTCCTTGTAGCTCCAGCTCTTGTAGAGGTTGGCGAGGATCTCGTAGGGCAGGTCCGTCTGGAAGCCGAGCTCGCCGCGCAGGTAGTCGTTGAGGGTGGCGGTGTACGGACCTTGCGTGGCGGACATGCTGGGGTCGAACTCGAAGTGCTCGCCGGCCGAGTCGCGGTCGACGCCCGTGTAGCGGCTGTCGATGCGGCCGACCGTGCGGCTCTCGGAGCGGAGCAGCTCCTTGGTGAAGCGGAAGATGTCGATGCGCAGGTCCGAGGACTCGACGTACTCCCGGCTCAGGCCCGTGTAACGCGCGAGCGACCCGGCGACCTCAAGGCGCTCCTCCGCCGGCAACCGGTCGCCGAGGAAGAGCGTGGGCGCGTAGCGCTCGTGGACGAACTCCTCGACGCGCCCTAGCAGCACGGCCAGGGGGAGCGCCTGCAACTCTGCGTCGAGCTTGCCGTGGTAGTGGGCGGTCGCGGTGTACGTCGGCAGGAAGAGGAGCGGCGGCAGGTCGTTGCCCGGGCCGAAGCGGGCCGTGCCGAAGTCGAGGATCGCAGACACGAGGATGAGGCCGTTCAAGTAGAGGCCGTGCCGTTCCTGGAGGTGCCCGGCCAGGCCGGCGGCGCGCGTCGTGCCGTAGCTCTCGCCCGCCAAGTACTTGGGGCTACCCCACCGCCCGTAGCGGCCCGTGTACAGGCGGATGAAGGCACCGACGCTCTCCACGTCGGCGTCGACGCTATGGAAGTCCTTCGCCTTCACGCCCTCGACGGGCCGGCTGTAGCCGGTGCTCACAGGGTCGATGAACACGAGGTCCGTGACGTCCAGGAGTGAAACGTCGTTCGGCACGAGCCGGTACGGCGGCGCGGACGGGTAGCCGTCGTCGTCGAGCTCGACGCGCTTGGGGCCGAAGAGGCCTAAGTGCATCCACACGGAGGAGGAGCCGGGGCCGCCGTTGAAGCTGAACGTCACGGGCCGCTTGCTCTTGTCGCTCACACAGTCGAGCTCGTACGCCACGAAGAAGACCTCGGCGCGCGGCTTCACGCCTTCGAACTTGCCCGCCTTCTCGCCCTCCCCCACCGCCTCCTCGCTCATCACGATCGTGCCGGCGGTGGCGGTGTAGGCGATCTTCTTGCCGAGGATCGTCGTCTCGTGGCGCGTGACGACCAGGTTGTCCTTGAGCGTGCGCTGGGCGCCGCCCTCCGCGGGCGCGCCGGTGGTGGGAGCGGTATCTGACCCGTTGGTCACGGTCTCTCCTTGCGCGCGCCTCCTGGACGGGCCCCTCGGACGGAGCCGCCTTGCGGCAGGCTCGCCAGCGGCGCGCTGTTCGACTTCGGTCGAACGATACCGCGGCAACCGGGCGCGCACTGCGCGAAGACCGTGCCGCACCGCCACCTTCATCGGACTCGGCCGGCGCGACACGCCGAGCCGGTCAACCGGGACGGCTCATCCCAACCGCGCCACCACCGCCATGGCGTGCGACCACAGGAGGGGCCCGGCGAGCGGCCCTCCGAACTCAGTAGTCTGCCTTGCGAAAGCGCGCCACGGTCATCACCTCGAGCGCCCTGGGTACTTGCGAACGAGCTTGCGCTCGGCGTCGAGGATGGCCCTTGCAGGCCCCATCGACCGCGGACCTCGGCGAGTTCCTCCTCGGTGAGCTCGCTGGCAGCCCAAGCACCCGACGCACGTCCGCGGAAAGGGCGACTTGGCCGCGCCCCGAGAGCCGAACCGGTGGCGCGTCGTTACCCATGCTCTGGGCATGTCTGTGATTCGGACATCCGTCCATGCATCGGACGCTCTCAGTGGGCACAGGTCAACCGCGAAGCGACAGGCCGAGGGCTCGGCGCCCCCCGAGGCCACCGAGCCCTTCTCGCGCTCACGTCGCGAGCCGCGCCTTGTGAGCGCGCGGCTGAACGGTCACCGTCCCCTACGCCCCGACCAACTCCTTGGCGGCGTCCCGCGCGGGTCCGTTCATCGGCCCACCCGCCTCGACGACCTTCGGGTACTTGAGCGCCGCATGCGCCGCCGCGAGCCGCGCGATGGGCACGCGGAACGGCGAGCAGCTCACGTAGTCGAGTCCGTAGCGGTGGCAGAGGTGGATGGACGCCGGGTCGCCGCCGTGCTCGCCGCAGATGCCGACCTCGAGGTCGGGTCGCGCGGCGCGACCGAGGCGCGTGCCCGTCTCGATGAGCTTGCCGACGCCGGCCTCGTCGATGGTGGCGAAGGGGTTCTCCTCGAGGATGCCCTTCTCGAGGTAGTGCATGAGGAAGCCCTTCTCGGCGTCGTCGCGCGAGATGCCGAAGGCGGTCTGCGTCAGGTCGTTCGTGCCGAAGCTGAAGAACTCGGCGTCCTCGGCGAGGTCGCCGGCCGTGAGGACGGCGCGGGGGACCTCGATCATCGTCCCGAAGCGGTAATCCACGCTCACGCCCTGCTCGGCCATGACGAGCTTGGCCTCCTCCTCGAGGGCGCGCTTCTGGCTGCGCAGCGCGTTCACGTGGCTGACGAGCGGGATCATGACCTCCGGGTGCACGTCGAGCCCCTCGCGCTTCACCGTGCAGGCGGCCTCGAAGACGGCCCTGACCTGCATGCGGGTCAGCTCGGGGATGAGGATGCCGAGGCGCACGCCGCGCGTGCCGAGCATGGGGTTGGCCTCGCGCAGCTCGGTGACGCGCGCGAGGTGGTCCTGCTTGTGCCGGATGACGGCGAGGGCCTTGTCCATCTCCTCGAAGGTGCGGAAGTGCTGGAGCTGCATCTTGAGGTCGGCCAGCGCGCTGGTGAGCTCGTCGTGCGACGGGAGGAACTCGTGCAGCGGCGGGTCGAGGAGGCGGATGATGACGGGCAGGCCGTCCATCGCGCGGAAGAGCCCCTCGAAGTCGCCGCGCTGCAGGGGCAGTAGGGCGGCGAGGGCCTCGGCGCGCTCCGTGGTGGTGCGCGCCATGATCATCTTCTGCACGATGGGGATGCGCTCGGTCTCGAAGAACATGTGCTCCGTGCGCACGAGGCCGAGGCCCTCGGCGCCGTACGTCCGCGCCCGCCGCGCGTCCGCCGGGTAGTCGGCGTTGGCACGCACGCCCAGGGTGCGGATGTCGTCGGCCCACGCGAGGAGCTTCGTGAGGTACGGGTTGTCGATGTCGGGGATGACGGTGGGCAGAGCACCCAGGTAGACGTCCCCGACGGTGCCGTCGATGGAGACGACGTCGCCTTCCTTGATGACGATGTCGCCGACGGCCATGTCGCGCTTGTCGAGGTCGATGTGCAGCGCGGCCACGCCGACGACGGCGGGCTTGCCGAACTGCCGCGCGACGAGGGCGGCGTGGCTCGTGCGCCCCCCGGAGCTCGTCAGGATGCCCTTGGCAGCGAGCATGCCGTGGACGTCGTCCGGCTTCGTCTCCGGCCTGACCATGACCACCGCGCGCCCGTCCTTGGCCCACCGCTCGGCCGTGTCGGCGTCGAACGCGACCGCGCCGACGGCGGCACCGGGCGAGACATTGAGGCCCGCCGCGAGCTTGTTGGCGGCCTTACGCGCCTTCGCCTCGAACTGCGGGTGCAGGAAGTAGTCGATCTGCTCGGCCTTGACGCGCTTGACGGCCTCGCGCCGCTCGATGAGGCCCTCTTCGACCATCTCGACCGCGATGCGGACCTCCGCCTGGGCCGTGCGCTTGCCGTCGCGGGTCTGGAGGACCCAGAGTTTGCCGTGCTCGACGGTGAACTCCATGTCCTGCATGTTGCGGTAGTGGCGCTCGAGCCGCTTGGCGATGGCGGCGAACTCGGCGAACGCCTTCGGCATGACGTCCGCCAGCTCCTCCAAGGGCTGCGTGGTACGGATGCCGGCCACCACGTCCTCGCCCTGGGCGTTGACGAGGAAGTCGCCTTCCAGGTGGTTCTCGCCCGTCGTGGCGTTGCGGCTCATGGCCACGCCCGTCGCACAGTCCTCGCCCATGTTGCCGAACACCATGGCCTGG
>CAUJFI010000100.1 GCA_963170125.1 Deinococcota bacterium
AGCCCGAAGACCTGCTCGACGACGATCGTGCCGGTGAGGAGCCCGCCGAGCTCGAGCGCGAGGAGCGGGATGACCCCGGGGAGCGAGTTGCTGGCGATGTGCCTGCCGACGCTTCTGGGCCTCAGCCCCTTGCTGCGCGCCGTGCGGACGTAGTCGGAACGTCGTTCCTCCAGCACGCGGGCCCGGGCGAGGCGCGCCACCTGGGCCGCCCTCGGGATGGCGAGAGTGATGGCGGGTAGGAGCAGGTGCCAGCTGGCGGCCAGCGTGAGCCCCTGGGGCGGCAGACCGATCACGGGGAACCAGCCAAGCTGAACGGCGAAGAAGAGGATGAGCAGGAACCCGAACCAGAACTCCGGGAGGGCGAGCGCGATCGTCGTGAAGAGCAAGGCGATCCGGTCGAACGGGCCCCCGGGTCGGAGCCCGGCGAGGAGGCCGAAGCCCAGCCCGATCACGAGCGCGAGCACGAACGAGATGCTGGCGAGGGTCACCGTCACGGGCAGCCGGTCGACGAGTACTCGGACGACGGGCCGCCGCTCGCGCAAGGAGTTGCCGAGGTCGCCTTGCACGATGTCGGCTAGGTAGCCGATGTACTGGGCGGGCAGCGAGCGGTCGAGGCCGAGCTGCGCGCGCAGGGCACTGGTCTGCGACTCGGTCGCGTCCAGCCCCCCCATGATGGTCGCGGCGTCCCCGGGCAGCGCGCGCATCGCGACGAACACGAGCGTCAGCACCGCCCACAGCGTGACGATGAAGGAGAGGGTCTGTACGAGCAAGTACCTTGGCACGATGGGTTCGCTGGTCGGCTACGGTGCCCGGGGGGTCGGCGATGACGGGTGGGGTGCCTGATGGCTGGCCCCACCCGTCGTCGCCTCGCGCCTTGAGTCTACTGACTCACGCCGCCGGGGTCGGCGGCCGGCCGGTCACTGGAAGCTGGTCGTCCTGAAGTCGAAGGAGTCGAGGAGCGGCGTGATCCAGAACCCTTGGACGCTCGCCTTCCTGGCGTACACGCGCTCGGCCGTGCCGAAGTAGATGAACGGCGCGTCGTCGTGCAGGCGGATGAGGGCTTGGGAGTACAGGGAGCGGCGCATCGCCGGATCGGGGTTCGAGTTGGCCTGGGCGATCCAGTTGGCGACGTCGTCGTCGATCACGCCCGTGTAGTTCCGGTCGGTGCCGAGGCCCGTCAGGCGACCGGAGGGGTCGAGCTTGCCGGTATGGCCGATGACGGTGATGTCGAACTGGCGCGGGCCGCCGTAGATGTCGGAGAGCCACACGCCCCACTCGACGATGGAGATCTCGGTCTTGACGCCGACCTGGCTGAGGAAGTCCTGCACGATCTGGCCCGCCTGGATGTGCTGCGGGTACGGCTGCGGGAGCACGAGTCGCAGGGTCCAGTCGGCCGGCACGCCGGCGTCCTTGAGGAGGGCCTTCGCCTTCTCGGGGTCGTACGGGAACGGCTGCACGGAGTCGGGGTACCAGGGGCTGCCCGCTTCCATGAACGTGCCGACCTGCGGGCCGCCGCCGTAGGCGACCTCCATGACGATCTCCGTGTCGACGGCCATGTTGAGGGCGCGGCGCACGCGCGCGTCGTTCAGGTACGGGTTGCGGGCGTTGAGCGCGGCGACGAGGACCGTGCCGGACGGCTCACGCACGAGGGTGAGGGAGGGGTCGGCCTCGACGGTGGGCTGCTGCGCCTGGGGCAGGTTGTCGATGATGTCGAACTCGCCAGTCACGAGGCCCTGGTACTGCACGGCGTTGTCCGTCACGAAGCGGATGACGACCTGCTCCAGCGCGGGGGCGCCCTGGTAGTAGCTGTCGTTGCGCTGGAGCGTGATGGCGTTGTCGCGGACCCAGGAGACGAGCTTGAAGGGGCCGGTCCCGATCGGCTGGTTGCCGAAGTCGTAGCCCTCGGCCAGCTTCTCGCTCGGTAGCATGGCGCCCCAGCCCGAGGCGAGGCTGGCGAGGAGCGCCGGGTTCGTCTGCGACAGGGCGATCGTGACGGTGTGATCGTCCACGGCCGTCACGCTGGTGATGCTGGCGAACTCGCTGCGCTTCGAGGAGCCGGTGGCCTCGTCCCTGATGCGGTCCAGGGTGGCGACGACGTCTTGGGCGTCGAAGGCCGTGCCGTCGTGGAACGTCGCGTCGTTCAGCTCGAAGGTGTAGCTGAGACCGTCGTTGCTGACGGTGTACGACTTGGCGAGGGCAGGCACGATGTTGCCGGCCTGGTCGACCTCGACGAGCCCGTCGTAGATGGACTTGCTCACCTGGAAGGCCGCCGTGGCGGCGGTGACCTGCGGGTCGAGCGTGTCCGGTTGGGCGCTCATCGCGATGGTGAGCGTCTGCGCCGAGCTCCAGGCGCCGACGGTGAGGGCGGCGACGAGCAGCACCAGTGCGCGGGGTACGAACTTGATCTTCATCCACTTCCTCCTTGGTCTCCAGACCTGCGGGTAGGTCTGCCGGGCGCTCGGGGTATCCGGTGTGCCCTCGACCGGAAGTAGCTTCCATGCCAAAGCGCCTCGCTGGAGATTGCCGCAATGCTACCCGCTTTGGCGCCTCCCAGTCACTACCTTCTGGCGTGGGCGACGCGTCTCTCTATGCGAGACGCCCTAGTGCTACCGCGCGCGTGTCAGCGGTGCGTGATGGCCGGCGGCGAGATCGCCACGTCCGGCCGAGGCGTCTACGCGTGAGAGTTGTCACCCGGCGCGTAAGAAGCTCGTCACGCGGCCCGGCTAACCTGCATGCAAGATGCCCGGTTGGCTCAAGAGACTGTCACCGCTGCTCCTATGGGGCGCCTACCTCGTCGGGTACGGCGAGATCGCCGCGCTGGCCGGTTCGTACGCCCCCTTGGTCGCCTTGCTCCCGGTGGCCGTCTCCGGCTGGAGCTGGGGCCCGGTCGGCGGGCTGGCGAGCGGCGTGTTCGGCTACCTCGCCGTGCAGGTCCGCATGGACGCGCTCGGGGTCGCGACGTGGAACCCGCTGAGCCTCCTGCAGGCCGATCAGATGTTCGCGTTCCTCGCCTGCTCCGGGGCCGGCCTCGTCGTCGGCTGGATGCGGCGCCTCGAGCACAACCTCCACCACGAGCGCGCCGCCCGGCGCAAGGCGCTCGTCGACCCCTTGACCGGCACCCTGGTGCGCCGGGCCTTCGAGGAGCGTCTGAAAGCGGAGCTCGACGCCGCCACCGCCACGGGCAGCGGGCTGGCGCTCCTGTTCGTCGACCTGGACCGCTTCAAGTTCGTCAACGACACGTACGGCCACGACCTCGGCGACAAGCTCCTCAGGGAGGTCGGTCAGATCCTGCTGAGCAACGTGAGGGAGGAGGACCTCGTCGGCCGGGTGGGCGGCGACGAGTTCATGGTCGCACTCGTGGGGGTGCGGGACGAGCAGGCGGCCGGGCAGATCGCGAAGAGCCTGGTCCGTGAGCTGAGCAGCCCGTTCACCGTCGAAGGGCGCGAACTCCAGGTCTCGGCCTCGATAGGCGTCGCCCTGTACCCGCGCGACGGGGTCGGGGTGGAGGCGCTCCTCCAGTCGGCCGACGCGGCCATGTACCAGGTGAAGGTCGCGGGCAAGAACGCCTATAACTTCAGCACGGTCGAGGTCCGCACGCGCCTCACGCGGCGTCTCGAGCTCGAGCGCGTGCTCAGGCGCGCCCTGGCGGAGAACGAGTTCAAGGTCGTCTACCAGCCCCAGTTCCGGATAGTCGACGGCTCGCTCGTCGGCTTCGAGGCGCTCCTCCGCTGGCACTCGCCCGACCTCGGCAAGGTCTCGCCGGCCGAGTTCATCCCCGTGGCGGAGGAAGCGGGCATGATCGCCCCGATCGGGCACTGGATGCTGCGCGAGACCGCCATGCAGCTTCGCGCGTGGCTGCGCCAGGGCTTCGTGCCCGTGCGCGTCGCCGTCAACGTGTCGACGCTACAGTTCCATCAGTCGAACTTCGTCGACACGGTGAAGGGCGCGCTCGGCGACTCCGGCATCGACCCGGGCCTGTTCGAGCTCGAGGTCACGGAGAGCGTCCTCGAGCGCGACAAGGACCTGGCGGTCCGCATCCTGAGGCAGCTACAGCGGCTCGGCGTGCGCATAGCGCTCGACGATTTCGGGACGGGCTACTCGTCGCTCGCCTACCTCCAGAGTCTCCCGATCGGCACCCTGAAGATAGACAGGTCGTTCGTCCAGAAGCTCGGCCAGGGGCCACTACGGGGCGAGCCCGCGACGGCACACGAGGTCGACCCGGCCGTCAGGAGCGCCCTGCAGCGCAACGTGGTGCGCACGTCGAGCGGCTTCGAGAACGCCACCCCCATCGTCGAGGCCATCTGTGCCATGGCGCACAAGCTGAACAAGGAGGTCGTGGCCGAGGGTGTCGAGACGGCGTATCAACGCGACTTCCTCCGGAGGCTCGGCGCCGACACGGCGCAGGGCTACTTCTACGCCAAGCCGATGATGCCCGCTCAGGCGGAGGAACTCCTCAAGCGCGTCACGACCGTAACGGCCGAAGCGATCGCCGCCGCCCGCGCCTCGGCCATCAGGCCGCCTCGGACCCCGAGAGACTACGGGACCATCGATCCGTTCGGGGCGCGGGTCTTGCCGGAGACGACCATGGAGCCGATCCCTACGGCCAGGCGCAACCTCCCTTCGCCTGACCGGGAACGGGCGTCCTCGTTCGACGAGCTCGTCATCTGGAAGTGAGCCGCTAGAACCCGCAGTCCGGCGCGCCAACGCCGCCCAGCGCGTCGAGCTCGGCCGCGCCCAACGGCCCTTCCGGCAACGTCCCCACCAGGCGACCGGCCGCGAGCCGCTGCGAGAGCGTCGTCCCCCACTGGGCGTTCCGGTTGACTGACACCACGTACATGGGCTGGCGCAGCTCGTGATCGCTCGGGCGGAAGCCGACGTCTCCCGCCTTGCCGCCGAGGCTACCGGCGTCGACCTCCAGTAGGGCGGCCGCCAGCGCTGCGCCGTCTGCGCTGTCTGTCAGCCGCGCCGCGGCCGTGAGCACGGCGACGGCCTCGTACGCCGCCCACGCCGGGGCGTCGAACGGCTGACCCCAGCGGGCCGCGAACCGTTCGTTCATGTCGGCCGCGGCGGAGCCGAGCGTGGGCTCCCAGAGCTGGATGCGCGGCACGTCCTTGCCCACCCCATAGCGGTTGGTGGACGCCAGGAACTCCCGCGTCTGCGTGACGGGGTCTGGGAAGGGCGCCATGCGCAGGGTGTAGCCGTCATCCTCCGCCTGACCGATCAGCGCCAGCTGATCGGCGGCGTCGAGCAACACCGCGACCGTGTCGGCCCCCAGGCTCTTCGCCTCGTCCAGTAGGTCGAAGTAGACGGGGCGCCCGGGCTGCACGGCGCGGCTCCCGGCGACGACGTCGCCAACGGTCGCGGCTGCCAGCGTCGCTCTGGCGAGGAGCTCCTCGCCCTCACCGCCCTCCGGGTAGACGACGTACCACCGTTGCGGGGCCGTCCCGTTCCGGTAGAGGCGCGCCATCGCGTCGAGGTAGGCGCCGGCGGACGGTTGCACGTGGAAGGTCGTCGGCCGGCACTCCGTGCGCAGGGCGAGGCTCGGCGAGCCGATGTTGACGAACGGCACGCCGTGCGCGGCGGCGAGCTCCGCGAGGGCTTCCGCCTGGCCGGCGCCGACGCCGCCGACGAGGGCGTCCACCTCGCCAAGCGCGAGCATGGCGTCCGCCGCCCGTGTCGCCGCCGCCGCGCTCGGGCTGCTGGCCAACAGGACGCGCACGTCCCGGTCGGTCGCGGCGCCGGACTGGTTGACGACCCCTTCCGCCTGCAGCGCGCCCATGCGGGCCGCGTTGCCGACGAGGTCGTTGACGCCGGCTACGAACGTGCGCCCACCGGTCGGCATGGGTATCACCACACCGACCCGCAGCGTCGTAGGCGGCAGGGTGAAGTCGCCGAGGAAGGGCGCGGGCATGTCCATGAGGGGCACGCGGTACTCGCGCAGCACGGCCTGGATGTCGTCCCACCTGGCGACGATGGCGCGGTTGAGGCGTTCTTGCATGGCGACGTCGTTACGCCGCACCGCCACCGTCATGGGGATGTACTGGAAGATGGAAGGGAAGTCGAAGGCGGGCTCCACCGGCTTGACGACGAGCTCGACCGGGCTCAGGGCGGCGTAGTACGCCATCACGGGACCCCAGCCGAAGCCGACGTCGATGGCGCCGGATGCGACGTCCCTGACCACGACGCCGAGCCGGTCCTTGCCCTCCTCCCCGCCGTAGATACGGGCCACCCTGTCGATGAGCCGGCGCTGCCGCAGGGCCTCGTGGGGCGGGATGCCGAGCCCTTGCACGCCGAGCCTCAGGTCGGCGAGGTCAGGGTCGTCCATGTCGTCGATGTCGAAGCCGGCGTCGGCCCGGTAGACGAGCACGTAAGGGCTCTGGTAGTAGGTGATGGTGTTGAGGCCCTTCTCGAAGCCGTCCGGCACGCCCATGATCACGTCGCATGCGCCTTCCGCGAAGTGCAGGTTGATGAGGTCGGAGGTGAAGGCCGTCCAGTCGTACGTCAGGCGCGCGCCGAGCTCATCGGCCAGGATGTCCGCGATGCGGTTCTCGAAGCCTTCTTCCGCCTGGTTGGAGAAGGGCATCTCGTCCGGGGCGGCGCAGACGCGCAGCTCCCATGCGTGGTCGGTGGCCTGCGCCGCGCCGGTCGAGAGCGTGGCCAGGGTCAGGGATACGAGCAACGTCAGATAAGTGGCGCCGAGCCTGCGGGCGGCGGTGCCTCGCGGGTGCCGGAGGGCGGTGGGGTGCCTTGGCCTCCGTGCGGTAGATGGGTCCTGTGCGGTAGATACTGTCGCGTTCGCGCCTCGAAGCATGGTCGGCTGCCTACTCTTTCATCTCGTCGCGTTTGGCTGTCGCGGTGCGGTTGCGGTGCGGCTGTGATGCAGGCGCGGTGTGTAAGAGAGCGTGCGGGCAGTCGCGACTGCCCGCACGCTCGTCTCAAGCTAGGCCGCCTCGCGGTGCTCGAGAGGCGGTTCGAGCATGCTCAGGGCAGCCCGAAGACGTACAGCGTCGTACCGGCGCGGCGGTAGCGCCCGGCGGCGTCTGCCGTCGTGTCCGTGCCGATCTGCGGGTCCGTCGGCGCCTGGCTCGTGACGACCGCCAGGTACTGCTTGCCGTCAGGGCCCGTGTAGCTCATGGGGGAGCCGCGGAAGTTGGAGCCAGTGCGGAACGTCCAGAGGACCTGGCCGCTGCGGGCGTCCACGGCGCGGAACTCGCCAGTGTCGGTGCCGCCGAAGACGAGGTTGCCTGCCGTCGCGAAGACGGGCTTGGCGTCGTTGCCGGTCGAGGTCTTGAGGCCCCAGGCCTTCTGACCCGTGACCGGGTCCCACGCCTGCAGCTCGCCGGTCCAGCCGCCGGGGCCGTTCCCGATGTCCGTGAAGCTCATCAGGATGTAGCTCTCGCCCGGGGTGTACTCGGCTTCCGTGCCCGTGAACGTCGCGCAGCGGTTCTCGGCCTGGAAGTAGACGAGGCCCGTGGCGGGCGAGTACGCGTCGTTGTACCAGTTGTTACCGGCGATGAAGGGGCAGACCGAGATCGGGGTCGGGATGTCCGTGTAGGTCAGGGCGTCCTCGTTGTAGATCGGCATGCCGGTCTCGCGGTCGACGCCGGAGGCCCAGTTGACGTTCGTGTACGCGAAGACGTCGCGCACCAGCTCGCCCGTCAGGCGATCGAACACGTAGAAGAAGCCGTTGCGAGCGGGCTTGATGAGGGCCTTGACGACCTGGCCGTCGATGGTGAGGTCGGCCACGAAGTTCTGGCCCGGCTCGTCGAAGTCCCACTGGTCCTGCGGCGTGTTCTGGTAGGCCCAGACCATCTCGCCCGTCGTCGCGTCACGCGCGATGGTCGAGGCGCAGTACTTGGACAGGTACTGGTCGAGACCGGGCGCGGTGGCCGGGTCGCGGCGGTAGTCCGGGTTCCACGGACCGCAGTTGGCGGTGCCGTAGTAGAAGAGGTTCGACTCGGGGTCGTACGTGAAGTAGCCCCACGCCGTGCCGCCGCCGAGCTTCCAGGAGTCGCCGTACCAGGTGTCGACGCCCGGCTCGGTCCACTTCTTGTCGATCTCGTAGAAGGGGTTCCAGCGCTCGCCGATGCCCATGTCGGCGTTGGGGCCCGTGTTGTAGAACTTCCAGACCTGCTCGCCCGTCTGGAGGTCGTAGGCGGCCACCCAGCCGCGCACGCCGCGCTCGCCGCCTTCGTTGCCGATCAGGATGTTGCTGCCGACGATGAGGGGGGCGTTGGTCGTGGTCTCGGTGATGCTGAGATCCGTGACCTGGGTGTTCCAGAGGACCGTGCCCGTGTTGGCGTCGAGCGCCATGAGCTGGCCGTCGAGCGAGTTGAGGACGATCTTGCCGTCGGCGTAGCTGATGCCGCGCGACTGGGCGCCGCAGCACGCCTTGGCCTGCGAGAGGTTCGGCTGGTCGACGCGGTAGGACCACTTGATGAAGCCCTCGCGCGTCAGGTCGAGCGCGTACACCGTGTTCGGCTTCGGCGTGAGGATGTACATGGTGTTGCCGACTACGATGGGCGGAGCTTCCAGGGAGTCCGTGACGCCGAGCTGCAGCGTCCACTTCACCTGCAGGTTCTTGACGTTGTAGCTCGTGATCTGGTTGAGCGTGCTGTAGTTCCAGCCCTGGTAGTTGCCGTTCGCCATCACCCACTGGCCGGCATCGCGCTGGATCCGGATGAGCTCGGCGTTGGCGAAGGCCGCACCGACCGTGAGGAGGACGGCGAGCGCGCAGCCGAGCGCGATGGAGCGCCGGCCGTTGCGTCTGGCGGGTTGCGTATACGTCATTCTGGTTGCCACCAATACCTTTCTAGAGTACGTGGAAGGTCGGGAGAGATCTGCGACACTTCGCTGCTTGGGCCTGGTGCGTCAGGCCCTTACCGCCGAGTGCTCACCTCCTCTGGGAGAACGGCACCGTAGTCGTTGCCGAAGGAGGTGCGTACGAAGGTGATAACTCCAGCGATCTGCTGGTCGTCGAGGGCCTTGAAGGGCGGCATGCCGTGCTCGATGAAGCCGTTGAGCACGCGCTCGACGATGAAATCGGTGTTGCCGACGATGCTGTTGTTCGCCAGCGCAGGTCCGATGCGGCCCTCGCCGTTGTCGCCGTGGCAGACGGCGCAGTTGGCGGCGAAGACGGCGGCGCCCGTCGCCTTGAGGGCGTCGAGATCGGACTCCGATATGTCGGCCTGCTGCTCGGGGAGCTTGTCCTCGATGGCGGCGGCGGTCGGCGACACGAGGAAGAACTCGCCGCCGAGCTTCTGGCCGCGGGTCGTGCCGGGGGCCGTGTCGCGCTTGAAGGTGTAGAGGGGGTGGCCGCCGTACGTGACCTGGACGCCGCCGTCAGCGCGCGTGGTCGTGCCGACCAGGCTCTGGTCTACGCCCTCGCCGGCCGTGGCCACGCCGTCGTCTCCCGCCAGCAGGGCGATCCAGTTGTTGGCACAGGCGTCAACGCACGCGCTGACGCCGCCTTCGTCCTTGACGTAGAGGTACAGGGAGTGCCCGTCGGGGGTGACCAGGTAGGTGCCGTAATCGGCCGTCGTGGCGACGGTGAAGTCCGCTGGTGCGGCTTCCTGCGCCATGACGTAGAAGGTGAGACCAACCATGGCCGTCGCCGCAAGCAGGGCGAGACGCTTGAATTGCCTGTCTATCATCTACTTCGCCTCCGTCAAGTTCGCGTGGGTTTGGCCGGTCACGGTTCTCGGCTGGCCTCGCTCTCGCGGGGGAAGCTTGGGGTTCGCTGGGCAGGGGTAACTCTCCGAGAGCCCGTATGACCTGCGTGGCCGACCCCTTCGGATGGTGGGGTGCGAAGCCCAAACGCAAACAGATTTGAGGAAGATGATATTCGGGACATAAGTCCCGCGCAAGTAGCAAGGCCTCGTGCACGACGATGCGCAGTCGGTGGCTGCCGTGAGGGACGCTCAAAGCGCGAAGGCCCAGAATCGGTGGGGGCCGATACGAGAGCGGTAGCGCATGCCCGGGTCCGGTCTCGGGCCGCGTGCTATCCTGCTTGTTCGCGGCCCGCGTTCACGCCTCGCAACGTAACGGGCGGGTGCGGGTGTCGGAGCAGGGCTCCGCATCTCGTTCAAGCGAGCAGGTGACAGGAGTAAGAGCTTCTGCGCGGGGTCAAGTGAGAACGGTCGGACGGCCCTGGTGGTCGTCCATGGTCTCGTGTCGTGGCATCGAACCGTGCGCTGTACGGCAGCGGACGCTTCCCGGGAGGTAACGGTGGCCAGCAAGAACAAGACGGGCAAGACTGGGACGAAGGGCGCGGCCGCCGCGGGCGCGCCGAAGCAGCCAGCCGAGCCGGTGGCCGCCAAGTCCGCGGCGGCCGGGTCCGGGACCGTGAAGGCCGGGGGGACCGAGGCCGGAGCGGCTAAGAAGCCGTCGCCCACGGTCGCCGCCAAGACGGGGAAGGCCGCATCCGGGAAGGGCGCGGCTGCCGACAGGGCGGCTGCCTCCGCTGACGCCCCCACCAAGTCCGCCCCCGCCAAGTCCGCCCCCACCAAGTCCGGCCCCGCCAAGGCCGGCCCCACCAAGGCCGCCAAGCCTGCCGCCAAGGGGGCGGCCAAGCCAGCCGTGACGAAGCCAGCGGCCGTCAAGGCGTCGAGCGAGCCCGCGAAACCAGCCGGCAGGGCGCCTGCCGCGAAGCCGGCAAAGAGCGGGACGGGCACGGCCAAGGCCAAGGCTGCCTCCGCCCCGGCTACGGCGACAGGGGCTAAACCGGCCAAGGCCGGTACGAAGGCCGCAGCGAAGCCCGCGGTGAAGGGCGAACCTACGGCGAAGGCCGGCGAGCCGACCGCGCCCGCGGCCACGAAGGCCGCCCAGGCGAAGCCGTCCAAGGCGACGCCTTCCGAGGCCCCCGCGCCCGCGAGCGCCGCGAAGCCCGCCGGCAAGTCGGCCACAAAGGTCGCCAAGCCGGTCGGTCCGAAGCCGGCCGGCGCGAAGGCGGAGAAGGGCAAGGGCGCCGACCATGGCGGTGGCTCGAGCGTGTGGCTCCAGACGCCTGTCATCGCCTCGCTCGTCGCGCGCGGCAACGACGGCCAGCTCGACTCCGAGGAGGTCGGCGACGCCTTCAGGCGCGCGGTTGAGAGCGTCGGTCTAGATCCGGAAGAGCAGAGCTTCGAGGAGCTGATGGAGCTGCTCGAGTCGAAGGGGATCGCCGTCGCGGACCTGGCGGACGACGAGATGCTCGACGAGGACGAACTCGACGAGGACGAGCTCGACGAGGAGGGCGAGGAGGACCTCGACCGCGAGGAGCTCGAGGCGCGCGCGGAGGCGATGGCCGACGCCCGCCCGAAGACGAACGACCCCGTCCGCCAGTACCTGCAGGAGATCGGGCGCGTCAAGCTCCTCACGCTGGACGAGGAGATCGACCTCGCGCGGCGCATCGAGGAGGGCGAGAACTCGCGTGCCCTTCTGCAGGAGTGGGACGGCGCGGGCGAGGAGCGCGAGCGCAGGCGCCATCAGCGGGTCGTAGAGGACGGCGACCTGGCGCGCAAGCACTTGATCGAGGCCAACCTGCGCCTCGTCGTCAGCATCGCCAAGAAGTACAACGGCCGCGGCATGAGCTTCCTCGACCTCATCCAGGAGGGCAACCAGGGCCTCATCCGTGCCGTCGAGAAGTTCGAGTACCGCCGCCGCTACAAGTTCTCGACGTACGCGACCTGGTGGATCAGGCAGGCCATCAACCGCGCCATCGCCGACCAGTCGCGCACCATCCGCATCCCGGTGCACATGGTCGAGACCATCAACAAGCTCACGCGTGCCAGCCGGCGCCTGCAGCAGGAGCTGTCGCGCGAGCCGACCTTCGCCGAGATCGCCGATGCCATGGGCCCCGACTGGAACGCCGAGAAGGTAGAGGAAGCGTTCAAGCTGACGCGCGAGCCGTTCTCCCTCGAGACGCCCATCGGTGACGAGGAGGACAGCTTCTACGGCGACTTCATTCCCGACGACAACATCGAGTCGCCGGTCGACGAAGCCTCGAAGAACATCCTCAGCGAGGAGCTCGAGGAGGCGCTGAACAAGCTGAACGAGCGCGAGGCGATGGTCCTCAAACTGCGCAAGGGGCTGGTGGACGGACGCGAGCACACGCTGGAGGAGGTCGGCAGTTACTTCGGTGTCACGCGCGAGCGCATCCGCCAGATCGAGAACAAGGCCCTGCGCAAGCTCAAGTACCACGAGAGCCGGACCCGCAAGCTCAGGGATTTCCTGGACTGAGGAGCTGCCCGCCCAGATTAGGCAAGCGCGTGCCAGAGGGTGGCACTCGGCTTGTCGGGTCTGGGAGGGACGACCGGGGCCCGGTCAGGGCACGGCGGACCCGGCGACGATGGGGAGCGAGAGCTCCGCCACTAGGCCGCGCTCGGAGTTGGATAGGCTCAGGTCGCCCTCGAGGGCCTTGGCCAGGAACGCGACGAACGAGAGCCCCAGGCCGGTGCCGCCGTTGTCGCCGGCCTGGTAGAACGGCTCCGTGACGCGTTCGAGTTCCGTGGCAGCGAGCCCGGGCCCCTCGTCGTTCACGTGCACGGTGACCAAGCGCTCGCCCACGCGCAACTCGACCGTCGCCGTACCGCTCCCGTGCCGCAAGGCGTTATCAAGCAGGTTGGTCACCGCCTGCTGGAAGAGGCGCGCGTGCCTCACGGGTGTGTCCTCGGTGGACGGCAGGAGCGTGATGCGGGTGCGGTTCGCCGCGTCCAGTGCCGAGATGACGTCGGCCACCACCGCGGTGGCCGACCTGGTGTCCGGGTGAGGCTCGCCAGCGCGCGCGAGAGAGAGGAGCGCCGCGAGGATCTCCTCCAGTTGCGCCACCCCACGCGCCAGGGCGGGCATGACCTCGGCGGCTGGAACGTAACCGAGCTCGGCGCGTTCGATCTGCAGGCGCATGGCGCTCAAGGGCGTGCGTAGTTCGTGCGACGCGTAGCGCGTGAAGGCGCGCTCGCGCTCCACGTACCCCTCGATGGTCGCCGCCATGGCGTTGAAGCTCGTCGCCAGCTCGGCCAACTCGTCCTTGCCCGCCGGTACGGAGACGGGCCTGTCGAACGACTGCTGAGCGACGCGCCGTGTGGCTTCCGTGAGACGCTTCAGCGGGGTGGCGATGCGGCGCGCGAGCCACCACGCGCCTAGGACCGCGATGCCGAGCATCACCGGGATGTCGATCAGGTCGAGGAACAGACGCTCGTCCTCGAACTGGTCGATCCACACGTCGAGGACGCCCTCCACGGCGATCGCGCAGACCACCGCGCCGAGCACCGCGACGAAGACGGCGCGGCGCACGTCAGGCCGGCCCGAGCCGGTAACCGCCAGGCACGGTCTGGATGATCTCGTCCGAGATCTTGTGGCGGAGCTGGCTGATGTAGACGCGCACGACGCTCGGACCCGAGGTCGCCCCGGGGAAGAACCGGTCGAGGAGCTCGTCAGTACTGAACGTCCGGTCCGGGTAGTGGGCGAGGTACTCGAGCATGACGAACTCGCGTTCCGTGACCTCCACGCTCTCACCGTGCCACATGACCCGGCGCGTGGTCAGGTCGATGCGCAGACCGGCGCGCTCGAAGACGGCGCGCTTGGTGTCGGCCGCGCGGCGCAGCAGGGCCCGCACCCTGGCCATGAACTCGCGCAGTCCGAACGGCTTGTAGAGGTAGTCGTCGCCGCCGAGGTCGAGCCCCATGACGGCGTCGGCTTCCGTGTCGCGCGCGCTCATGAACATGACGGGCGCCGCGAAGCCCTGGTTCCGCAGCGTGCTGGCGACCTCGAAGCCCGCGTCGTCGTTGCCGGGGAACATGACATCGAGGATGGCGAGGTCGAACCCGCCGCTGGTGAACTCCTTGAAGACGTCGTCCGGCTGCTCCACCCACCTGACGTAGTAACGCTCGGATTCGAGCGCCTCGACCAGCGGGCCAGCGATGTCGCGGTTGTCTTCGAGGAGCAGTATGCGCATGCAGTCCCTATCGAGGTTCTCTCGCGTCGCTGGCTGACCGATGGACCGGGTTCGCTGCGGTCATCCTATATCATCGGCTCCGGATCGGAAGCATGGCTCCGAATCGGAAGCATTCCGCCGACCGGACCGCCGGCGGTCACGCTTCGCCTCATTCGGGGAGAACTAGATGGGAGGCGGAACGAAGTTGAACGGAACCGTCGGAGTATCGATCAACAACGATGGACCTGTGAAGGTGTGGAGATGAGGCTGCTCTGGGTGCTCGCCGCGATGGCGTTTGTAGCGGTCTTCGGGACGGCCACGGGGCAGGCCGGCCTGGAAGCCGGCTTCCACGTCGGGATCATCCTGCCCGGGCCGGGCGCGGAGGGCGACGCGCTCAGCGCCGCGGTGGCGCGAGCGGCCGCGCAGGGCGCCGAGATGGCCAACGATGAGTTCGGCTTCAACGCCGAGATGCTCGAGTACGAGTTCTCGGCCGAGGCAGTGGTCGCCGCCGGGCCGGAGGCCGTGGTGGCCGCCGCGCAGACGCTCCTCGACGAGCACGGCGTGTACGGCATCGTCGGCGGTTTCGACGCGGCGGAGGCCGAGGCTCTGGCAGGGTGGGCGGAGGAGGCGGGCGTGCCCTTCATCAACGTCGGCGCCTCCGCGGACGTGCTCCGCAACGAACAGTGCAGGCCGAGCCTCTTCCACGTCGAGCCGAGCGCGACCATGTACCTGGACGCCATGGCCGGCTGGTACGTCCGCTCCGGACTGCGCGACTGGTACGTCTTGCTGACCGACGACGACGAGTCGTCCGCGCAGTTGAGCCGGCTAGACCGCACGCTCGAGGAGCGCCACTTCGCCGCCAACGTGGCAGGCAGCACGGTCGTCGGACCGGACACGGACTGGGACGACGTCGCTTCGCGCATCGCGCGCTCGCGCGCGGACCTCGTCGTCCTGTTCATGAGCGCGGAGGACCAGCTCGCCGCCGTGCATGAGTTGGACGCGCGCGGCGCCTCCGCCATGGTGACCGGCTACCCGTACCAGGAGGCGCAGACGAGGGACTTCTACAGAGCCTGGCGCGCCGCCGCCCCCACGCTCGGCACGGGTTACCGGATCTCGGCCTGGGAAGCCACCCTCGACGCGTACGGCGCGCGCGAGCTCAACGCCCGCTACCGGGCGATGTACGGCGAGCCGATGGACACGAGCGCCTGGGCCGTCTACCAGGGCGTCAAGATCCTCTACGAGGCGGCCTTCTTCGGCGGCACTGCCGACCCGGGAGCCGTCATGGCCTACCTGACGGACGCTCAGTCCGTGTTCGACGTCTGGAAGGGCATCGGCACGAGCTTCCGGCCGTGGGACCGGCAGCTCCGCCAACCCCTCTACCTGGTCAAGATCGACCAGACCGCGGAGGCGGCGTTCACACTCGCCACTCTCGTGGGGGAGCTGCCCGCCATCTACATGCCCGGCACGGAGGTGGCCGAGAGGCTCGATCAGCTCGGTGAACTGGCGGCGGCGAGCCGCTGCGGCAGATGAGGCCTCGACACTTACGTTCGGCTTACGCCCCGAGGATAACGTGATGCGGCACGCCCTCGTCCAAGCGGCGCGCCTGCTTGATCGCACCGCAGGCAACACGCGGATCCGTTGCCGGCGGTCTGCAAGACGTGCGCGGAAGGAGACCATGAAGAACCCTGAACGTCTTACCCCCTCTCCCCGTGCGGGGCTACTCGCCTTGGTAGTCGGGCTGGCGTTGACAGCCGGCACGGCGTTGGCCCAGGACTCGTACCGGCTGTACGTCGCCAACGAGTTCAGCGCCGACATCACCGTCATCGACACCGCCAGCGGCGAGGTCATCGACACCCTCTCTGTCTCCGGCAGGCCCGGCGAGGTCCGGCCGCGCGGCATGGCGGTCAGCCCCGACGGCACGATCGTCTACGCCTCGGTTAGTGACTTCAACCCGGTGCTCGAGACGCCGGAGGACAAGATCATCGCCATCGACGTGCGCACCAACCAGGTCGTGCGCGAGTTCCGCGCCGGCGGCAACCCCGAGCGGGTCGCCGTCAGCCCCGACGGCACGCAGATCTGGGCGGCCCTCGAGGCGATCGCCCAGGGCGCCGGCTATGACGCCGTCACCGGTGAGCAGCTCGCCAGCTTCCGCGTGGGCGTCGAGGCCGAGGGCGTGGCCGTCAGCCCCGACGGCAAGTGGGTCTACATCACGGCCGAGGCCACCCACACGGTCACGGTCGTCGACCGCGAGGCGCTCAAGGTCGTCACACACGTGCTCGTCGGCAACCGCCCCCGCGTCGTGGAGTTCTCCAACGACGGCAGCCGCGCCTACGTGACCGCCGAGATCGGTGGCACCGTCTCCGTCATCGACACGAGCACGCACAAGGTGATCGACACCATCAACCTCGGCCTGGACTCGCGGCCCGTCGAGATCGCCGTCGACCCCACCAGCTCCCTCATCTACGTGGCGGGCGGCGGCACTAGCGCCGTCTACGTCATCGACACGGTCACGAACAAGGTCGTCAACACGATCAAGGAGAACATGGGGCGGCGGCCTTGGGGCATCGCCATCACCCCGGACGGCAAGACCGTCTTCACCGCCAACGGCTTGTCCGACAGCGTCAGCGTCATCGACACGGCCTGCGGCTGCGTCGTCAAGAACATCCCTGCCGGCCGTGGCGCGCACTCGGCCGAGATCGGAGTGATCCCCGGTGGCCTCTAAGCTCCTTCGCGGCGCCGCCTGCGCGCTCGTCGCCGGCCTCATCGCCACGGCGTTCGCCCAGTACGGCTACCAGCCGTTCTTCGACCAGCCGCTCGTGCAGAGCCGCGCGTACGGCATGGAGCTCATCCTCGTGCGACTGCGCGCCATCGACCAGTTCGACGCGCCGCTCGACGACGACCTCGCGGAACTCGTCGAGATGCTCGAGAGCGACGCCAACCGCTTCATCGGCACGCTGCGCGCCGCCGATCCTGAGCTGGCCGCCGAGCTGCAGGACGAGATCGAGGAGCTCGAGGAGAAGGTCGAGGAGGGCGGGAACCACCACGGGTCCGTCAGGGAGGTCGCGGAGCTGACCCAACGCGCGTACGACCTGATCATCCCCTCCGAGGTCCGGAGGTCGCCCGCCTTCATCGCGGCCCTGATCGCCGACCTGACGCTCGGCGAGGGGGGCGTCGCCGAAGGGTACGAGGAGGCCATCCTCGACGAGGAGCCCTTCCTGTTCACGGGCGGCTGGTCGTCGCTGCAGAGCGTGAAGGCGCTATGGTCGCAGCTCCGCGCCTACGCCACGTCGGCGCAAGCCGCCGACGTCGACGAGATGATCGCCCAGTTGGACGACATCTACTTCGCCCCTGAGCCGCCCGAACCCCTCGTCGGCAACCCCGAGGAGGCCGAGGCGCCGGCGCAGCGCATGCTTGGCCTGATCGAGCCCATCGCCGACGCCGAGGTGTTCGCCGGGCGCGACATGAAGGCGCTGGCCGTCAGCCTCGTCGCCACGCAGGCGCAGGCGTGCCGCGCCTACGCCGCCGGTAACGACGAGACCGGCCTCGAGGGTGTCTACGCGGTCGGCGAGATGTACGCCCGTTACCTAGCCGGGTTCCTCGGCTTCATGGCCCCTGACGTGCACGAGGAGGCGGCCGAGGTCATCTACGCCCTTACGGGCATCGAGGACGAGGGGGCCGAGGACGAGGAGGACGAGGACGACGAGGACGAGCGTCCGGAGGTCGCCGACCCGGCGGCCGCCTGCGGGGAGCTGCTCGAGGCGCTCGAGCAAGCCGTAGAGGTTCTGGGAGGCTGAGGCGTACGAGCGGAGGCGCCGGGGTGCGTCCCGGCCCCTCGCGCGAGCGTCGCAGCGCCTTGACCATCAGCGCGGTACTCTCACTGGATGAGCCCAGCCGGCGGCGCCACCACTGTCATGGGCGGTCCTAGGGACGACCAAGCGGCCATACTTGCGGACCGGCTCGGCCGCCGTTACGGAGACGTGACGGCGGTCGAGTCGGTTTCGCTTGCCATACGGCCGGGCGAGTTCTTCGCCCTGTTGGGCCCGAACGGGGCCGGCAAGACGACGACGCTGCACATGCTGACGACCATGCTCCGCCCCACGTCTGGCACCGCGGCCGTCTTCGGTTTCGATGTCGCGCGGCAACCGCATGAGGTGAGGCGCCTGCTCGGCATGGTCTTCCAGGACCCCGCGTTGGACGACCGCCTGACGGCCAGGGAGAACCTCGAGATCCACGCCGTCTTGTACGGCATAGGGCGCAAGGAGCGCGAACAGGTGATCGACCGCGCCCTCGGCTGGGCGGCACTCACCGAGGCGCGCGACAGGCGGGTGCGCTCGTTCTCCGGCGGCATGAAGCGGCGCCTGGAGCTCGCCAGGGCGCTCACGCACTCCCCCAAGGTCCTGTTTCTCGACGAGCCGACCATCGGCCTTGACCCGCAGGGGCGGCGCAACCTCTGGGAGCACATCGACGCGCTCCGCGAGGGCGGCATGACGGTACTGATGACGACCCATAACCTGCCGGAGGCTGAGGCGTGCGACCGCGTCGGCATCATGGACGCCGGCCGCCTCGTCGCCGTCGGCACGCCGCGGGAGCTCGTCGCGCGCCACGGGGGCGGGGCTAGTGACGGCGGAGCCGAGCCCGGAGCGGCCGAGCACGGAGGGGTCGATCGGAGAGCGCCCGACCCTGCGCGGCGGGGCGCCGACTTGGAGGACGTGTTCATAGCCCTGACCGGGAAGCAGCTGCGTGACGAGCAGGCGACGGCCCGCGACCGGCTGGTGAGCTTCGCCAAACGCGGCGGGGAACACACACGATGAGCGCGGCCAACCGGGACGCCCCAGGTATCTTCGGTGCGAAGGCGGTCGGCATCCGCTCGTGGGCCGGCATCGCCCCGGCCGTGGTGCTCGTGATGTGGCGCCGCGAGATGAAGCGTTACCTCCGCGACCGTTCGCAGATCTTCGGCGGCTTCTCCCGCACCGTCCTGTGGCTCGTCATCCTCGGCTACGGCCTCGGCGCCTCCCTGCGCGAGATCGAGGGTTACACGTACGGCCAGTACATCCTGCCAGGCGTGATCGTCCTCAACGTGCTCTTCGCCGCCCTACAGTGCGCGATCGCCCTCGTGTGGGACCGCGAGGTCGGCCTGCTGCGCGAGGTCGTGGTCTCGCCCGCGCCGATGTTCTCTGTGACCCTCGGCAAGCTCCTCGGCGGCGCGACCATCTCGCTCATCCAGGGCTCCATCCCGCTCCTGTTCGCGCCGCTCATCGGCGTGCACCTCAGCGTCGGGGGGCTGCTCGGCGCGTGGGGCGTGATCTTCTGCCTCGGCGCCTTCATGACGGCGGTCGGCGTCATCATCGCCACGCGCCTCAAGACGTTCGAGGGGTTCGGCAGCATCTCCAACGGCGTCATCCAACCGCTCTACTTCTTATCGGGCTCGATCTTCCCGCTGCGGGGCGTCATCGGCGGCGTCGGCTTCCTCGACATCCCCGACCAGCTGCGCGACGAGCTGCGGCGCATCGGCGTGTTCGCGATCGGCGGCGGCTGGGTCGTGCAGCTGCCGGAGTGGCTCAAGGTCCTCGTGTACGTGAACCCCGTGAGCTATCAGCTGGACCTGCTACGCCACGCGCTGCTGCGCTTCCACCAGCTGCCCATGATCGCCGATGTCCTGGTCACCGTCCTGGCGCCGGTCCTGGCGGCCGTCGTGGCTGCCGCGCTCATGCGGAGGATGACCGCGCAGCGTTGACGTTGTGCGTCACGAAGCGTCCCCTAACGCTCCCCCGCGCCAGCGCGCAAGGCCGCCACGGCTCGCCGCGACAGTTCCCAGAGCCGCGCGTCGTCGGGGTCTCGCGGGCGCGGGAGCGCGTCGGCCGGGCGGATCTCCTGGACGATGCGACCTGGGCCGGGGCTCATGACGAGAATGCGGTCGGCCAGCAGCGCCGCTTCCAGCGGGTTGTGGGTGACGAACACCACCGTGCAACGCAGCTCGCTCCAGAGGGCGAGCAGCTCGACGCGCATGCGCGAGGCCGTCAGCTCGTCCAGTGCGGAGAACGGCTCGTCCATGAGGAGGACGTCCGGCTGCACGATCAGGGCGCGCGCGACCGCGACCCGTTGACGCTGCCCGATGGAGAGCTGGCGCGGGTAGTCGTCGCCCCGACCGGCCAGGCCGACGCGCTCGAGCCAACCGTCGACAAGCGTCCGCGTGTCACGCCTGGCGTCCAGGACGAAGCGCAGGTTCGAGCTGACGGTGGACCAGGGTAGCAGCCGCGGCTCCTGGAACACGTAGCTCGTCACGGGCTTCGGGCCGTGCCCCCCAGTGATCTCGACGGTCCCGGCGTCCGGCGAGTCCAGCCCCGCCAACACGTTGAGGAGCGTCGTCTTGCCGCAACCGGACGGCCCGATGATGCACACCAGCTCACCGCTCGCGACGTGGAGGTCGACGCTGGCGATGGCGCGCCGCTCGGTGGCGGTGCCGTTCGGGTACGACTTCGTGATCCCGCGCGCTATCAGCTCCGCCATCAGCCGACCGCGTCGACCTTGACGGGCGCCCGCCAGCGGAAGGCGTAATGCTGGATGGCCCCCATGAGGCCGAGGTCGATGACGGCCAGCAGGAGCATCATGGTCACCCCGTAGGCGAGGACGCCGGTCATGTTGAAGAACTGGAAGTAGAAGGAGATCTGGTAGCCGACGCCGGACGTACGCCCGAGCAACTCGCCGAGGACCACCATCTTCCAGGTGAGCGCCAGCGCTCCTCGCGCCGTGCCCACCAGGTAGGGCGTTAGCTGCGGGAAGACGACGCGCCGCCAGATGCTCGCACGCGAGCGGCGGAAGGCCATAGCCATCTCGAGGAGGCTGCCGTCTAGCGCCCGCGCGCCCTCGCGCACGGCGACGGTGACGGTAGGCATGATCGTGATCACGAGGGCCAGCACGAGCGCGCGGTCGGACAGGCCGATGCTCAAGTAGGCGACGACGAACAAGACGATGCGCGGGACGGTGAGAGCCGCCACGAGCCAGCCCTGCAGCAGGTCGTCGACCCGGCGCGACAACCCCATGGCGGCGCCGAGCAACGTGCCGGCCAACATGCCGACGGCGAACGCCGAGAGCACCCGTTGGGCGGTGACCCATAGGTTGGGGAACAGCACGCCCCTGGCGACCTCACGCGCGACGAACGCGAAGGTCTCGCCGGGGCCGGGCAGCACGTTCGAGCCGAGGAGCCGTGCGCCGACGACCCACAGTAAGAAGATGGAGGCGTACGAGACGAGACGGAGGGCGGTCCGCGCGCCCCGGTTAGGCGAACGCACCGCTGCCCAGCTCAGTCCGGCAGGAACTCGAGGGTGTACGCGGCCGGGTCCACCCCGTCGACGCCGACCACCTCGGGACCGGCCAGCTCGACGAGGCGGTCGACCATCGCCGTCAGGCCGTCGATGGACTCTTGCGTCCACGTGGTCGTGGTGCCCATCTTCCAACGCTCAACGACGCTCGGGAACTGGCTGTGATCGGGCAGCGAGTAGAGCCCCAGGTCCAGGATCTCCTGCCAGAAGGGGTCGTCGGAAGGTGTGGCGAGCATGGCTGCGAAGGTGTCGCGCAGGGCCGCGACGAAGGCGGTCTTGAGCGCAGGGTCCATGTCGTCGCGGGCCACGATCACCAGGTTCGGGAGGTCGGAAGGCAGCCCGAGACCGGCGAGCATGTCGGCCACGCTCATGACCTCGCGCGCGCCGGTCGCTTCCATCCGGGGTACCCAGTGCCACAGGGGCAGCGCGGCGTCCACCTCGCCCCTCGCCGTGAGCTCGGCCATGAGCGGCGGCGCGGCCGCCACGACCTCGGCATCGACCTGCGGGTCGAAACCGAACTGCGAGACGGCGAGCGCCCTGAGGATGAGCAGGCTCTTGTCCCGTAGGCTGCCGGCGGCTATGGTCTTGCCCACGAGGTCGGCGATGCCGGTTATCTCGGAGCCGGCCGGCACGACGAGGCCGCCGACGGAGGTCGCGTAAGGGTAGATGCCGCTGGCCATGATGCCGGCGTCGCGCAGCAGCACGGGCCCGAGGAAGTCGTCCACCTTGACGTCCGCCTCGCCCGAGCGCAGGGCGATCTCCGTGGCCTGCTTCGACGCGTATGGCGTGGCGACGACGCGGATGCCGTTGGCCTCGGCCGTGCCGAAGTGCTCCATGCCGTGCAGGACCCAGGAGAACGTCCCCGTGGCCTCCATGGCCGCGTTGACCACGGGCGGAGAAGACGTGCCCCCCTGGGCATTGGCGAACGAGAGACCGACGGTGAGGATCGCGAGTAGTGCGAGACGATGTCCAGACACCTGTCCTTCACTCCTTCCCACACGTTCGAACCTGTGGTGGGCCGCTGGGCGCTGATCATGCCGCCAAGAACCACCACGGTCGGAGGGCGCGTGACAGGCGCCAATGATACAGCCGTCCCCGCCGTGAGGGTCGCGTCCCGAGGCACGGAGCGGCACGGAGCGCGGCCAGAACGACGCCTAGGCGCCGCGCCACGGCGCCGGTTACGTGACGGGCGACCCCTTCGCGCATAGACTCTCTTCAAGAGGTACGTCAGTCAGGCTCCCCTTGCCCCGGATAGGACCGGTGATCATGCGTCTCCTCAAGGCCCTCCTCGTCAGCGTAGTCGTCCTCGCCGCCGCCTACGGCGTCCTGGCCCTCGTCAACGGCCCGCGTGCGCCGCACCCTTACTACTCGCGGCTCGGCACCGGGCCGCTGGTCCTCGCGCACGGCGGCGGTCAAGGGCTGTGGCCGGACAACACCATGCGCGCCTTCACGGGCTCGGCCGCGCTAGGGGCCGACGTGCTCGAACTCGACGTCCAGCGCGACGGCGACGGTGCCATCAGGGTGATCCACGACGCCACGGTCGACCGGACGACCGATGGGACGGGGCGCGTAGCGGACATGCGCGCCGCTCAGATCGAGGCCCTCGACGACGGTTACCACTGGACCGTGACGGGCCCCAGCGCTGCCGGCCAGGACGCCGACTTCATCTACCGTGGCCAGGGGGCGGGGATCCCGACCCTCGACGAGGTACTCGCTGGCTTCCCCGCCGCGGCCGTGAACATCGAGATCAAGGAGGAGACGGCGGACGCCGGCACCGCGCTCTGCGAGCTGCTGCGCCGCACCGGCAGCGGCGGTCGGGTCCTGGTGGCCTCGTTCAACAGCGCCCCCATGCAGGCCTTCAGGCAGGCGTGCCCCGACGTCGCCACGTCCGCCACGCGCTCCGAGGTAACGCTCTTCTACGTGCTGGCGCGCGCCCGCCTCAGCGCGGTCTACACGCCCCCGTTCGTGGCCGTGCAGGTGCCCGTCCAGCAGGGGAGCCTCACGGTCGTCACGCCGCACTTCATCGCGGCGGCGCACGCCCGCGGCGTTAGGGTCGAGGTGTGGACCGTGAACGACGCCGCCGAGATGCGGCGCCTCCTCGCCATGGGCGTCGACGGCCTCATAACCGATCGCCCCGACCGCGCGTTGGCGGTCCTCGGCCGGGCGTTCGACGCCGGGCTCGTCCCCGGCTTCGTGGCGCCCTGAGGGGCCACGGACCGTGTTGAGCGACCTCCTCGTCCTCGACCTGACGCGGGTCCTCGCGGGCCCGTACTGCACACTGCTGTTCTCCGACCTCGGCGCGCGCGTCGTCAAGGTGGAGTCGCCGTCCGGCGACGACACGCGGCGGTGGGGGCCGCCGTACCCGGGCGGCGAGAGCGGCTACTACCTGTCGGTCAACCGGGGCAAGGAGAGCTTGGTCGTCGACCTCAAGGACGAGCGGGGCGCCGCCGTCGTCCGCGACCTCGCGCGCAAGGCCGATGTGATCGTCGAGAACTTCAAGGTCGGCGACCTGGAGCGTTACGGGCTCGACTACGCGAGCGTCGCCGCCGCCAACCCGCGTGTCGTCTACGTGTCCATCACGGGCTTCGGCCAGGACGGGCCGCGGGCGAAGGAGCCGGGGTACGACGCCGCCATGCAGGCGCAGTCGGGCCTACTGGCCATGACGGGCGAGCCGGGCGGGCCGCCCGTCAAGCTCGGCGTGGCGTGGATCGACGTGCTGACGGGACTGCATGCGGCCACCGGGGCGTTGGCGGCGCTGCACCGGCGGGAGAGGACGGGCGAGGGCGCGCGCCTGGACGTGTCGCTCTTCGACGTCGCGCTCGCGAGCCTCGTGAACCAGGCCCAGAACGCCTTGCTGACGGGCGAGGCGCCGCCGCGCCTCGGCAGCGCTCACCCGACGATCGTGCCGTACCAGTCGTTCGAGGCGGCCGACGGGGGCGTGGTGGTGGCGGTCGGCAACGACAGCCAGTTCGCGCGCCTCTGCGCGGTATTGGGCACCGGCGAGCTGGCGGCCGACCCGCGGTTCGCGACCAACGACGGGCGCGTGGCGAACCGCTCCGTCCTCGTTCCCCTCCTGGCGGGCGTCATCAGGCGGCGCCAGGCCGCCGAGCTCCTGGCGGCGTGCCGCTCCGCCGGGGTACCGGCCACGCCGGTCACGACGTTGCCAGACGCCCTCGCCGATGAGCAGGCGACGGCCCGCGGCATGGTCGTCGAAGGGGCCCACCCGACCATCGGCGCCCTGCCGATGGTGGCGAGCCCCTTGTGGCACGCGCAAGGCCCGGACGGGCGCTCGCTCGGCCTGGCGCCGGCGCCAGGCGCGGCGCCCGTCCCGCCGCTGCTGGCGCAACACACGCGGGCGGTGCTGGAGCGCGAGCTGGGCCTGAGCGCCGCCGAGGTCGACGCGCTCGCGGCAGCGGGAGTCGTGCGGGTCCTAGGGTAGGCGCGGCCCAGCGATCACTCGCGGAGCAGCAACGCCTCCGCCACCGTGCCCCTGAGCAGGCCGCGGTAGACGCCGTCGACCGCCAGCCGCTCGCCGGCCACCTCGAGCGTAGGGTAATCGGGGTTGTGTGGACGCAACGCGAAGCGGCCGCCGCCGAGGCGGTCGACGTACTTCAGCGTCACCTCCTCCTCGGCGAGCCTGACGGCGCAGATCTCGCCGCTGCGCTGCGGTTGGCGTTGGGCCAGGAGCACGACGTCGTCGTTCTGCAGGAGATCGGCCATGGAGTCGCCGTGGACGCGGAGCGCGAAGAGCGACTCGGCGTGGCCGCCCCCGGCCGCGGCCGGCAGGTAGGCCTCCGCATGGGCGGCGGCGATGGCGAGGGGGCCCGCGGGGATATCGCCCAGGAGGGGGATGCCGGTCGCCAGGGCGGGGAGCTCGAGGGCCGGGGAGCGCCCGCGCCCGCGGCTCTCGAAGCGCAAGTAGCCCTTTGCGTGCAGCGCCTCCAGGTGCTGGCGCAACGAGACGTAGTGGACGCCGAGCTCCCGCGCGAACGCCGCCAGGTCGGGCGTGGCGCCCGTGCGCCGCACGTGTTCGAGGAGACGCTGGTACACCCGCGCCTGCGCGGGGGGTAGTGGACGGTTGCTCGGGGACTGGTCCATCGGTACCTAAAATGCTAAGGTAGTGGCCGTGGCTTGTCAACGGGCGATCGGGACGCGCGCCGGAGCCGTCCAGAACGGCTCTAATGCGATTCTCACCCAGCGGGCGGCCTGTGGACAAAGCCGAGTCGCCCTGCTATAGTTTCTGTAGTTGAGCGCACTCACCTCACCCGGGCGGGTCGTCCGGGGCAGCGCCGACTCGAAAGGAACCGCGAACAATGCTCGAAACGTTCGAACGACTCGATACGGCGAGCACCTGTCAGGTGGCAAGCATCGTTCCCTCCGGCTTGGCGCTGCCCACGCGCACGCTGGAGCCCGGTCAGGTGCTCTACGAAGCCGACCGCGAGGCCAGCAGCCTCTACATCGTCAACCAGGGCGTCCTCAAGGCGGTCGTCCCGACCAGCCTTGGCCGCGACCGCATCGCGGACCTGTACGGTCCTGGGGACGTCTTGGGCCTCTCCTCGTTGGACGGTGGCAATCACGCCGAGACCGTCGTGGCCGTCCATGAGGCGTGCCTCACGCCCATAGACCCGCAGCAGGCCATGAACGACCGCGGCCTGCGCGACTACGTGCTCCGCGGTCTGGCGCGCCAGCTCCGCCGCAGCCGCGAGATGCTCGACGAGGCCGAGATGCCCGTCGGCGCCCGCGTCACGCGCGCGCTCCTGCGCCTCGCCAAGCAGTTCGGCCTGCCGGCGGACGACCAGCAGGGCGGCGTCAAGCTTCCGCTCGCGCTCACGCACGAGGACCTTGCCGACCTCACCGGCTCCAGCCGCGTGACGATCACCCGCATCCTCGGTGAGCTCCGCAGCGAGGGGGCACTGGCCGGCACGCGCGGCGTGTACGTGGCGGATGTGCCCGGCCTGGAGCGCGCCACGGACCACTACGTCATGCAGGTCCTGTAAGGCCGCTTGGCGCACGGCGCCGCGAGGACGGAGTACGCTCTTCTCATGTTGAAGTTCACCGACATCGCCACGGAACGCGTCCTCCGCTTCCTTGACGCGCAGAGCAGCCAAGGCATGCGCGCCCTGCGCATCGCGGGTAACCGCGCCGAGCAGCGCCTCTGGCTGGTCAAGGCCGAGGACGAGCGCCCTGACGACCGCGTCCAGACGGAGGCGGGCTTCACGGTCTTCCTCGACCCGGCGACGGCCGGCCAGCTGGACGGCGCCGTCGTCGACTTCGTCGAGGGCGTGATGCAGTCCGGTTTCCGCATCTATCACCCCAGCCCCAGTTGGGACGACCCGCTCGCCCAGCGCGTACAGGACGCCATCGACAAGCACATCAACCCCGGCGTGGCCGGCCACGGCGGCACCGTGACGCTCGAGGGGGTCGAGGACGGCGTGGCCATCATCCGCTTCGGCGGCGGCTGCCACGGCTGCGGGGCTGCCGACCTGACCCTCAAGCAGGGCATAGACCGCATCCTCAAGGAGCAGGTCCCCGAGATCCGCGGCGTCGTGGACGCCACGGACCACGCCACGGGCGAGAACCCCTACTACGAGCGCGACACGCGCCGGGCCGAATCGCCGCTGACATGAGTGCCGCGGGGCGCTCCGGCGCCTGAGTCAACCCCCGAGCTAGCACGTGCCCATACGTGATGTCCGCGCCCGACCGGCCCACTGGTCGGGCGCGCTGCATGCCCCGGCGCCCGCTCAGCGCACCGTGTGTTACCTTGACCGGGTGCGACCGCCCGACGACATACCGGGTGTTCGTTCCGTCCCGCTGATCAGCGTTCGCGAACTCACCAAGCGCTTCCCAGGAGTGGTAGCGAACGACTCCGTGAGCCTCGACCTGCTTCCGGGCGAGGTGCACGCCCTGTTGGGCGAGAACGGCGCCGGCAAGACCACGCTCATCAGCATGCTCTACGGGCTGCTGCAGCCTGACGGCGGCAGCATAGCCATGGACGCACAGCGCGTGACCATCAAGAACCCCAGGCACGCCATGGACCTCGGGATCGGCCTGGTGGCCCAACACTTCAACCTCGCCAGGCGCCACACCGTCGCCGAGAACCTGGCGGTCGGCCTGCGCGGCACGCCGTTCTGGCGCCCCACCCGGGCGCTGCAGAAGCGCGCAGCCGAGCTCACCGAGCGCTACGGCCTCGAGGTGCGCATGCACGCGCAGGTCGCCGGGCTCTCGCCGGGCGAACGGCAACGCGTCGAGATCCTCAAGGCCGTCATGCAAGGCGCGCGTCTCCTCATCCTCGACGAGCCGACCAGCGTGCTCACCCCCCAGGAGGCCGACGCACTACTGCGGGTCGTCACCGACATGCGTAGGGACGGCCGGGGCATCCTCTTCATCAGCCACAAGCTCGGCGAGGTCCTGCGGGTCGCGGATCGCATCACAGTGCTCAGGGGCGGCAAGGTCGTCGGGCGCCGCGTGCGCGGTGGGGCGGAGGCGAGCGAGCTGGCGCGCCTCATGGTCGGCGCGCCGACGGCCACCCCGCAACGGCTCGGCATCCCGCCAGAAGGGGAGCCCGTGCTCCGCGTGAGCGGCGTGTGGGTCCGGGGTCGGCGGGGGCCGGCGCTGCGCGGCCTCGACCTGGCGGTCCGCCCCGGCGAGGTCCTCGGCGTCGCTGGGGTGGCCGGCAACGGCCAGAGCGAACTCGCCCAGGTGTTGACGGGCCTAGCGCGGCCGGAGAAGGGCAGCGTGACGCTGGCGGGCGCCGACATCGGCCGCCTCTCGCCCAGGGAGGTGCGGAAGCTCGGCGTCGCGTACATCCCCGAGGACCGGCGTGCCGAGGGGGTGGCCGGCACGCTGAGCGTCGCCGAGAACCTCGTGCTCAGACAGGTGCGCGACAAGGAGTTCGCTCGCGGCCCCGTCATCGACTGGCGCAAGGCGGAGGCGTTCGCCGCTGCGGCGGTCCTGCGCTTCGACATCCGGACGCCTTCCCTCGCCACTGCTGCGCGCACCCTCTCCGGCGGCAACGTGCAGAAGATCGTGCTGGCGCGCGAACTCTCCGGCAGGCCGACCCTGGTCGTCGCCTCCCACCCGACCTACGGGCTCGACGTGGGCAGCGCCGCCCTGACCCACGAGCGGCTCCTCGCGCAGCGCGAGCGCGGCGCTGCCGTCGTCCTGATAAGCGAGGACCTCGACGAGCTCAGGGCGCTGTCCGACACGATCGTCGTCCTCTTCGCCGGGCGCGTCGCGGGCACCCTCCCGATCAGCGAGGCGATCACCGAGACCGGTTGGGAACGCCTCGGCCTCCTCATGGGCGGGGGCGCGGCGGCGTGATGCGTCTGCGATGGGTGAGGCGCGACGCGCCGCCGCCGCTCCTCACGTTCGGCGTGAGCGCCGCGTCGTTCCTACTGGCCCTAGGCGCGGCGCTCGTGGCCTTCGCGGCGTACGGTCTCGACCCCTGGGAGGCGGGCGCCACCGTCGTGAGGCGTACCCTCCTCGACGGTCGCGGCCTCGGCGAAGTCGTCAGGCGCAGCATCCCGCTCCTCCTCACGGGCGCCGGCCTCGTCCTGGCGCTGCGGGCGCGCTTCTGGAACATCGGCGCCGAGGGGCAGATCCTGGCAGGCGCGGTGGCGGCGAGCGCGGTGGCGCTCTTCGCGCCGGGCCTCGGCGTCATGGCGGTCCCCGCGCTCTTCGCTGCGGCGTTCGTCGGCGCGGCCCTCTACGGCCTCGTGCCGGCGCTCCTCAAGGCGCGCCTCGGCGTGAACGAGATCATCACGACCCTGATGTTCAACTACGTCGCCCTGTACGCCGTCCGCTGGCTCATCAACGGACCCTGGCGCGGCAAGTCCGTCACTGGCTTCAGCTACTCGGATCGCTTCCCGCGCGAGACCTACTTGAGCGTGCTCGACGGCACGCGCGTTCACGTCCCGACCTTGGTGTTAGGCATCGTGCTTGCCCTCGGCCTGACCTGGCTCCTGCGCTACACGCGCCTGGGCTTCTCCATCCGGCTGCTCGGCGAGGCGCCGGACGCCGCGCGCTACGCGGGCGTCAGGCTCCTGCCGACCACGCTCGCCCTCGCGGCGCTCTCGGCCGGGGCCGCCGGGATGGCCGGCGCCGGCGAGGTGGCGGGCATCCATCACCGCCTCATCGAACCGACGAGCATCTCCATGGGCTTCGGCTACACGGCCATCCTCGTGGCGCTCCTGGCCCGCGGGCACGCCTGGGCGACGCTCATCACCGCCCCGCTCCTCGGTTGGGTGCTCGCCGCGGGTGACGTCGTGAAGGTGAGCCTGCAACTGCCGTTCCAGCTCACCGACGTCATGACCGGGCTCACTCTCCTGCTTCTCGTCGCCTCCGAGCCGCTCCTCACCTACCGCCCCATGTTCGCGCGGCGACCCCCGCCGCCCGACCCCGGCCAGGCGGGCAGGCCGGCCCCGAGCGCCTCCGGGGGCGAGTGATGGAGCTCGAGCTGCTGACCACCACGTTGGCGCGCGCGCTCGCCTTCGGCACGCCCCTCCTCCTCGCCGCGCTCGGGGAGGTCGTGGCCGAGCGGGCCGGCGTGGTCAACCTCGGCATGGAGGGCATGATGATGCTCGGCGCCGTCGCCGGCTTCATGGTGGCCGCCGCGACGGGGTCGCTCCCGCTCGCGCTCCTCGCCTCCACCCTGGCGGGCGTCGCCGTGGCCGCGCTGCACGGCGTGATCGCCACCTTCCTCCTGGCCAACCAGTTCGTCAGCGGGCTCGCCATCACGATCGGCGGGGTGGGGTTGGCCAACCTCCTCGGCAAAGAGTGGGTGGGCAAGCCGCTGGCCGCGCCCATGCTGCCCTTCGACGTGCCGGTTCTGTCCGGCGTCCCGCTGCTGGGGCCCGCGTTCTTCACTCGGCAGTACGCGTTGACGTACGCGGCCCTCGTCTTGGCGCTCGTCGTCTGGCTCGTCCTCTTCCGCTCGCGCGTCGGCCTGACGCTGCGCACGGTGGGGGAGTCGCCCGCCGCCGCGGACGCCGCCGGGGCCAACGTGCGGCGCGTGCGCTTCCTCGCCGTCCTGGTCGGCGGGGCCATGGCGGGGTTGGCCGGCGCCTACCTCTCCCTCGCCTACCGGCCGGCCTGGGGCGAGAACATCACCAACGGGATGGGCTGGATCGCGCTCGGGCTCACGATCCTGGCGCTCTGGCACCCGCTGCGAGCGGTGCCAGCGGCCCTCCTCTTCGGCGCCTTCTTCACCCTCTCCTTCAGGCTCCAGGCCGTGTTGCCACCGGAGCTCCTCACGCTCCTCCCTTACCTCGTCACGGTGCTCGCCCTCACGCTCATCGCCTGGCGCGGTGGGCGGGGCGCGGTGGGCGCACCCGAGGCCCTCGGCGTGCCTTACCGGCGCGGGGAGCGCGAATGACCATCAGCCACGACCGCCGACGGAGGGTCGGCGGTGGGCGAGCCGAACGCACAGCGTTCGACTTTGCTGTCACGGCGCGGCGTTACCGGGAGACGAGAGCCCCGGCCGGCGCGACCTCGGAGGTCTTCATAATGCGGTTCGCCCGTCAACTAGCCGTCTTGGCACTCATCACCGTCTTCTGCGGCACTGCCGCGCAGGTCAACGAGACCGACGTCAAGGCTTGCTGGCTCTACGTTGGCCCCGTAGGCGACTACGGCTTCTCCTACGCCCAGGACCTCGGTCGCAAGGCCACCGCCGCGGACCTGCCGGGAATCACCACCGCCTACGTCGAGGCCGTCGCAGAGGCCGACGTCGAGGCAACGGTCGATCAGCTCGTCGCCGACGGCTGCAACGTCGTGTTCGGTACGTCCTTCGGCTTCGGCGACGGCCTGCTGGCCGCGGCCGAACGCTACCCCGACGTGATCTTCGGGCACGCGACCGGCGTCGAGCGCGCCCCGAACCTCCTCACCTACATGGCCGACTTCTACCAGGTCTACTACGTGAACGGCCTGATAGCCGGGGGCCTGAGCAGCTCCGGCATCGTCGGCTACATCGGGGCCTTCCCGATCCCAGAGGTCAAGCGCCACATCGACGCCTTCGCCATCGGGGTAAAGGAGGCCAACCCCGACGCGAAGGTCGTGGTGCGCTGGCTCTACAACTGGTTCGATCCCGCCGGCGCCAAGGAGGCGACCGAGGCCCTCATCGCCGACGGCGCCGACGTCTTCGCCTTCACCGAGGACACGCCGACCGTCGCCCAGACGGCCGCCGCCCACGGCTACCCGAGCTTCTCCCACTACGCCTCCATGCTGCCGTACGCGCCCGACACCATCGCTTCCGGCCAGCTCGTCAACTGGGGCGTCCTCACGACCGACATCCTGGGCAAGGTCATAGACGGCACCTACACGAGCACCAACCTCGCGGACGTCGACTACTTCTGGCTCCTCGCCCAGGGCGCCGTCGAGGTGGGCGCCGAGCCGGGCATGGTCATCAACCCGGCGTACGAGGAAGCGCTCATGGAGCGGACCGTCGAGCTCGCGAACGGCGACAGGCTCTCCGTCTACGACCTCGCGCTGCTGCGCATCGAGGAGATGGCGACCGACCCCGTGGCGTTCGACCCCTTCACGGGCCCCGTCTACGACCGCAAGGGGAACCTGGTGTACGCGGCCGGCGTCACCCCGAGCGTCGAGGAGCTCCTCGGCCTGCAGTGGGCGGCTACCAACGTCGAGGGCCCATGGGAAGGCGAGCCCTGAGCTGAGCCGGCGGGGGGGGGGGCCCCCGCCCGGACCCCCCCCCCCGGGCGGGGGGTGGCGGGG
>CAUJFI010000101.1 GCA_963170125.1 Deinococcota bacterium
CAGCGCCTCGACGGCGGCCTTGTTCGCCTTGGCGTCGGCGTTGCCGGGGTCGGCGGCGAGCCACGCGTCGTAGGCGGCCAGCGCCTCCTCGTAGCGGCCCAGCGCACGCAGGGCCGGGGCCTCGATGGATGGGGCGGCGAGCCCGTCCAGCGCCTGGAGGGCCTCCTCGTTCCTCCCCGCCGCGAGGAGGCCGTTGGCTCGCGCGTACGGGTCCTGCTCCAGGCGTAGGAACGCCGCGAGCGCGGTCGGGTCGGGGAGCACCTCGCGGTAGGCGGCCACCGCGACCGCCGTCTCGCCGGCCGCCTCGGCCAGTTCGCCGTGCATGAGGTCCAGGCGCAGCTTCTCGGCGCGCAGCAGGGAGTCGGGCATACGGAGCTCGAGCACGCGCTCCAGGGCCCTGAGGCGCAGGCCGGCGCTCAGTTGCGGCCAGGCGGAGAGCTCGACTGCGGCCAAGTAGGCGGAGTAGCGGTCGCCCCCGAAGGCCAACCGCTCGAGCGCAGCGGCGTCGCCCATGGCCCGCGCCGCGTACAGCTCTTGGTACGGCTCCAGCGGGGCGATGGTGATGGAAGAGTCGGGCGCGGCGGCCCGGCCGTGGAGGGTGAGCGCGACGAGCGCCAAGCCGACCAGGACGATGCTGCGCAACGACATGAGCCAAGTTTAAGCAGCCGGGGAGTGTGCAAGGTGAAAGGCGGTGGCCGCCGTGCGTTCGCGGCCAGCGTCCGGCCGCCGTGCGGGCACGGCCAGCGTCCGGCTGCCACGCCGGCGCCGGTGGTGTGCGGCGTCCGGGAGCGCGTCGGGGAGCGGTGAGCCACGATCGCCCGTTCTCATCGTGGTGGGGTAGACTGGAAAGACAGTTGGGAGCATGACGGCTTGTCCTCGTCGCAGGGCAAGCCGCTTGCTAACGGTCCCTAGTTCAACTCACGAAGTGAGCGTTTGAAGGAGAACCACATGGCGAGAGTTCGCATCACGCCTGAGGGCTACGAGCGCCTCAAGGCCACGCTGGAGCAAGAGTACGCCCGCTTGGAAGACGCCACGAAGATCCTGCAGGAGCTCACCGGGTCGTCCGACGACTACGACGACACGGGCCTGGAGGACGCCAAGGCGGAGAAGGTGCGCATCGAGCTGCGCATCGACGAGCTCGAGCAGCAACTCAAGAGCGCCGAGGTCATCGAGACGAAGGGCCGCGGCCACGTCGACTACGGGAGCGTCGTGACGCTCACCCAGGTCAAGTCCGGCGAGACGTTCAAGGTCCAGGTCGTCTCCCCGGTCGAGGCGGGGGTCCTGGAGGGAGACGTGCCCAAGGTCTCCGACGCCTCCCCCCTCGGCAAGGCCCTCATGGGCCGGTCGAAGGGCGAGAAGTTCAAGGTCGCCACGCAGGCCGGCACCGACGAGTACCACATCGAGTCCATCAGCTGAAGCGGCGAGCGCGATGAGCGATAACCCAGACAGGCGGCCGGAGCAGCGCTCGCTCAACGAGCAGCGCGACCAGCGCCTGCGCAACCTCGAGGCGCTCGCGGAGCGCGGCTTCGAGGCGTACCCGTATGCGTACGCGCCGACGCACACGGCCGCGCGCCTGCACGCGCTGCACCCGAGCCCGGAGCCGGGCGAGCGGCTCGGCGACGAGCGCGTCGTCGTGGCCGGCCGCGTCATGCTCCTGCGCATGCTCGGCAAGCTCACCTTCGCCACCTTGCAGGACGGCTCCGGCGGGCGCATCCAGGCCTCCTTCCAGAAGGACAAGCTGGAGGCGTACAACGCGCTCAAGAAGGTCGACCTAGGCGATTGGCTCGAGGTGGGCGGCACGCTGTACGCCACCAAGACGGGTGAGCTGACGGTCGACGCGGATGCGTTCAGGCCCCTGGTCAAGAGCCTGCGGCCCCTGCCGGACAAGCACCACGGCCTCACGGAGAAGGAGGCCCGGTACCGCCAGCGCTACCTCGACCTCATGGTCAACCCCGAGGTGAAGCACGCGTTCGAGCTGCGTGGCAAGGCGACGAGCTACATCCGCCGCTACCTCGACGACCTAGGCTTCCTCGAGGTCGAGACGCCCGTGCTGCAGGCCGTGCCGGGCGGCGCGGAGGCGCGCCCGTTCGTCACCCATCACAACGCGCTCGATCACGACTTCCACCTGCGCATCTCGCTCGAGCTCTACCTGAAGCGCCTGATCGTGGGCGGCTTCGACGCGGTCTACGAGATCGGCCGCAACTTCCGCAACGAGGGGATCAGCTACAAGCACAACCCCGAGTACACGATGCTCGAGCTGTACTGGGCAGGCAAGGACTACCTCGACATCCTCGCGCTCGTCGAGACCATGTACTCGGGGCTCGTGCGCGAGCTGCTCGGCGCCACGAAGCTCACCTACCAGGGCACGGTCCTGGACTTCACGCCGCCGTGGCCGCGCGTCGACTACACGGGCGAGCTCGCCAAGCGCGCCGGGTTCGACTTCGACCCGCTCGACGAGGCGCGCCTGCGGGCATGGACCGCCGAGAAGCACCCCGGCTCCGCGGCGGGCGAGCTGCCGCTGGCGCAGCGCCCCCTGAACCAGCTCTTCGACAAGCTCTACGACATCTACGTAGAGCCCAACCTGGTCGGCCCCGTGTTCGTCATGGACCACCCGGAGGCCATCAGCCCGTTGGCCAAGCGCCACCGCAGCCGCCCGGGCCTGGTCGAGCGCTTCGAGCCGGTGGCCGTCGGCATGGAGCTCGGCAACGCCTTCAGCGAGCTGAACGACCCGCTCGACCAGCGGGAGCGCTTCGAGCGCCAGCAGGCGCTGCGCGACGCCGGCGACGAGGAAGCGCAGATGCTCGACGAGGACTTCCTGACGGCGCTCGAGTACGGCATGCCACCGACCGGGGGCCTGGGCCTCGGTATCGACCGGTTGGCCATGTTACTGGCCGACGTGCCCAGTATCCGGGACGTGATCCTGTTCCCGCTCCTCAGGCCGGAGTAGTCCGGTCCCGCTGCCGGCTCGCCAGGGCGTGAACCACCGGGGCCGTCCCCGCGTACAGCCTCAGGAAGTCCCGGTAATACGGTTCGTAGCGCTCCGAGTCCTCCGGCACGGGGCGCACCTGGTCCTTGATCCTGACCCAGCCCGAGAGATCGGCGCGCTTCAGGACGCCCGCCGCGAGGCCTGCCAGGAACGCGTCGCCGTAGCTCGCCCCGAGCGTCACTTCGGGCACGAGCTGCGTCTGCCCGCTCACGTCGGACACGATCTGCAGCCAGGTGCTCCCGCGGGCCCCGCCGCCCACCGCCACGATGCGCTTGGGCGTTGCGCCGAGCGCGGCGAAGGTCTCGAGGTTGTGCCTGACACCGTAGGCGACGCCTTCGAGTAGGGCCCTGAACAGGTGCTCGCGGGTGTGGGTGAGGTCGAGGCCCGCGATGACGCCGCGGGCCAGCGGGTCGTTCAGGGGAGTGCGCTCGCCGCTGAAGTAGGGCAGCAGCACCAGGCCGCTGCTTCCGACCGGCACGCTGCCCACACCTTGGAAGAGGCGTTCGAACGCCTCTTCCGGCGGCAGGTCTCGGGCCAGTTGGTCGCGGAACCAGTGCGTCAACGAACCGGTGGTGGCCATGCCGGCCGCCAGGGCGTACTGGCCTGCGAAGGCGCCGGCGGTGGTCCAAGTCCGCGGGTCCGGCACCGGTGTGGGCAGCACCAGGATGAAGAACGTCGTCGAGCCGTACATGATCATCAGGTCGCCTGGTTGGGTGGCACCGACGCTGACGGCCTCCGCGAGCGCGTCGACGGCGCCGACCGCCACGGGCGTGCCCGCCTTCAGGCCGGTCTCGGCGGCGGCCGCGCGCGTGACGAGGCCCGCGAGTTCGTCGCTCCAGCCCAGGCGCGGCAGCAGTTCCAGGGGCGCCACTGCCGCGGCGTAGCGCTCCGACCACTCGAGTGCCGCGATGTCCATGAGCGGCATGTAGTGGCTGGCCGTGTGACGGTCCATGACGTGCTCGCCCGTGAGCCTGGACACGAGGTAGCTGCTGGCGGTCGTGAGACGCTTCGTGCGCTGCCACACGGTGGGTTCGCGCCGCTGCAACCACCGGATCTTCGGCCCGATGGCCTGACTCGTGAGCGCCATGCCGGAGAACTCGAAGATCTGCTCCGCTCCCAGTTCCCGGTTCAGCAGCTCGATCTCGTCGCTGGCGCGCGTGTCGACGCCGTAGAGGATCCCGGGGCGGAGCGGGGCACCGTCGCGGTCGAGCGGCAGGAGGCATGGCCCGATGGCGCTGACCGCCACGCCCGCCACGTCGGCGCCGGCGTAGGGGGCGCCGTTCAGCAGCTCCCGGCAGATGACGCGCGTGTCGTGCCACCAGACGGCGTCCGCGTCCTGTTCCGCCCAGCCCGGCTGGGGGAACGACACCCCGTGCTCCACCACGTGGCTCTTCAGGACGGCGCCGTTCAGGTCGGTGAGCACCCCCTTGGAGGAGTAGGTGCCCACGTCGATGCCGAGGAGGAGTTCGGCCATCAGCCGAC
>CAUJFI010000102.1 GCA_963170125.1 Deinococcota bacterium
ATCGCCCACCACACGACCCCCCTCGAGGAGGGCGGCTTCGACACGCTGTCGCCAAAGGACCTCGACCTCGAGCTGGCCGGGGTGAAGGGGTGGCTGCTCGCCAACGGCTTCCGCCACGGGGCCGACGTGATCGCGTACCCATACGGAGGGTTCGACGACGCCTCGCTCGAGCAGGTCAGGGGCTACTTCGCGGCCGGGCGGACGATCATGCGCACGCAGGGCCTGGAGACGTTCCCGCCGGCCGATCCGTACCGCGTGCGGGCCATCAGCGTGGTCCCGGGGGACGGTCCCGGCGTCGTCAAGGCCCTCATCGACCGCGCCGCGCGGGAGCGCGCCTGGCTGGTGCTCGTGTTCCACCAGGTCGCTCCCTCCGGGTCCGGGTACGACACGTACTACGCGGCCGAGGACCTGGCCTCCATCTTCGGCTACCTGCGCGTAGCCGACGTGGATACTGTGCTCTTCAGCGACGCGCTCTTCGGACGGTGAGCGCCACCGCTTGACAGGATCATCGCTTAAGTGGTTACCTAGTGGAGTAACTAACCACCAGGAAGGACCACCGTGGTCGACGACAGCAAAGCCCTCTTCCTCCAGATAGCCGAGCGCGTCGAGGACTCGATCGTTGACGGCAGCCTGGCCGAGGACTCCCAGGCGCCGTCGACCAACGAGCTGGCGGCCTTCTACCGCATCAACCCCGCGACCGCCGCCAAGGGCATCTCCCTCCTGGTCGACAAGGGGGTGCTCCACAAGCGCAGGGGCATCGGCATGTTCGTGGCGCCCGGCGCCAGACGCGCGCTGATCGCAGAGCGCCGCGCGGCGTTCGCCACCAACTACCTGGACCCCCTGGCGGCCGAAGCGCACAAGCTCGGCTTGGACGTCGACGAGCTCACCCAACTGCTGAGAGAGCGGTTCACCGAAAGGACCAAGGCATGACGAGCGTGATCGAGGTAGAACACCTCACCAAGCGGTACGGAGCGGCCACGGCCCTGGACGACGTGAGCCTCTCCCTCGCCGAGAACACCGTCCACGGCCTCCTCGGTCGCAACGGGGCCGGCAAGACCACCCTCATGTCCATCCTCACGGCTCAGAACTTCCCGACCTCGGGTACCGTCAGGGTGTTCGGCGAGGACCCCTACGAGAACGCCCGCGTGCTGGGGCGCCTTTGCTTCGTGCGGGAGAACCAGAAGTACCCCGACCACTTCAAGCCGGTACACGCGTTCCGCGCCGCGAGCTACTGGTACCCGAACTGGGACCAGCGCCTCGCCGAACGCCTGGTCTCTGACTTCCAGCTCCCCACCGACCGCCTCATCAAGAAGCTGTCGCGCGGGCAGCTTTCCGCCGTCGGGATCATCCTCGGCATGGCGGCCCGCCCCGACGTCACGTTCTTCGACGAGCCCTACCTCGGCCTCGACGCCGTGGCGCGGCAGGTCTTCTACGACCGCCTGCTGGAGGACTACTCCGACCACCCGCGGACCATCGTGCTCTCGTCGCACCTCATCGACGAGGTCGCCAACCTGCTCGAACGCGTGATCGTGCTCGACAAGGGTCGCGTCGTCATGGACGCGGCGGCGGACGACGTGCGCGGCCTGGCGGTCTCGGTCGTCGGCGACGCGGCGGCGGTAGCGGCCTTCGCCACCGGTCGCGAGGTGCTGCGCCGGCAGAGCCTCGGCAACGTCACGTCGGCCGTCGTGAAGGGCCGGGTGTCGGAAGCGGACAGGGCGCGGCTGGCGGGCTCCGGCGTAGAGGTGACGCCCGTCTCGCTGCAACAGCTCATCGTCAGCAGCGCGGACGGTGGCCTGGACCAGGGCGGCGGCGTAGGCGCGGTGGCCGGCTCACGCCGAGGCGACGCGAGCGTCGCCCGCGCGCGCAACGGAGGTGCAAGGTGACTCGCATAAGCAACGTGGTGCGGCTACAGCTCGTGAACCGTCAGGCGTACATCTTCGTCCCGCTCATCGTCCTGGGGGGCGCCGTCCTGATCGGTTTCCTCGTCTTCCTACTCGTGCCGTACGGCGGCCCGAAGTACGCGATCGGGGCCACGGCCGCCCCGCTCTGGTCGTTCGTCGTCGTCGGCATCCAGGCCCTGACCCTCTCGTTCCCGTTCTCCCAGGCTCTCGGCGTGACGAGGCGCGACTTCCACCTCGGCACCGTCCTGACCGCCGCGCTCACGTCCGCCATGCTCGCCCTGATCTACCTGGCCATCGCGCTGCTCGAGAAGGCCACCGGCGGCTGGGGCATGAGGGGCTACTTCGCCTTGTCGGGCCTGGACGGCGACGCGCCGCTGGCCGCGTTGGCCAGCTACTTCACGCTCGCCATGCTCTGCTTCCTGAGCGGGTACTGGTGCGCCGCCATCTTCAAGCGCTGGGGCACCGTCGTGCTCCTGACGGTGCTCGTCGGCGTCTCGGTGGCGGTGGTCGCGGCCGCCCTGTTGGTGATCCGCTTCGGCGCTTGGGACGCCGTCGTCGGCTGGCTCGTCTCGCAAGGGGTGTTGGGCCTGTCCGCGTGGGGCCTCGTGTTGGCGGCGGGCCTCACCGCCTCCTCTTACGCGACCCTGCGCAGGGTCACCCAGTAACGGTCCCGCCCGCCCCGTTCAACCCCCTTGCATCAACCCGCTGACGCCGCCGTCGTCCGCGACCCGCACGCGCTTAGCAGCCGGGTCGCGCGGCAGCGCCGGCATGGTGATGATGTCGCCCATCAGCGCCACGATGAACCCGGCGCCCGCCGAGGCGCGCAGCTCGCGCACGGTGAGCGTGAAGCCCTCAGCCAGCCCGTCGCCCTTGGGGTCGTCGCTGAACGACAGGTGCGTCTTGGCGATGCACACCGGCAAGTGCGCCTGACCTGCCGCCCGGAGGACGGCCAGGTCGCGCACCGCCGACTCGCTCAGCACGACCTCGGCGGCCCCGTAGACGCCCCGCGCCACGGCGGTCAGCTTCGCCTGCAGGTCGTCGTCCTCCGCGTAGAGGAAGCGCGGGCGCGGCGGAGCCGTCTCCGTGGCGGCGAGGAGCGCCAGCAGCCGCCGCGCCAGGCCCTCGCCTCCCGCGCCGCCGTCCACGAACGACGTGACGCGCGCCGCGTCGGCGCCGAGGGCGTTAGCGCGCCCCTCGACGGCCCCTAGCTCAGCCTCCGTGTCGGTGGGGAAGACGTTGATGGCCACCAACGCCGGCAGCCCGAAGGCCCCGATGTTCGCCAGCTGCCGATCGAGGTGCGCCAGGCCGAGCGCCAGGTCGCCGTGACCGTGCGCCTTCAACGCCTGGACGGTCGCGACCAGCACGACCGCGCGCGGCCACACGCCCGCCTGGCGCGCCTTGATGTCCAGGAACTTCTCTCCCCCGAGCTCGAACCCGAAGCCGGCCTCCGTGACGACCACGTCGGCGTGGCGCAGGGCCAACTTCGTCGCCACGACGCTCGAGCAGCCGTGCGCGATGTTGCCGAACGGACCCAGGTGCACGAAGGCCGGCGCGCCCTCGCGCGTCTGGACGAGGTTCGGCTTCAGCGCGTCCTTCAGGAGGGCGAGCATGGCGTCGACGGCACCGATGTCCTCGGCCGTCACCGGGCTCCCGTCTCCCCGCGTGCCGGCGACGATCCGCGCCAGGCGCGCCCGCAGGTCGGGCAGCGAGTCGGCGAGCGCCATGACGGCCATGATCTCGCTCGCGGCGGTGATGTCGAAGCGTGAGCGGCGCTCTCCCCTCGCGCCCGCCGAGACGACCACGCCACGCAGCGCCCGGTCGTTCACGTCGAGGGCGCGTGACCACGTCACGCGCTCCGGCGCCAAGCCCGACGCGCCGCCGAAGTGAAGGTCGTTGTCGAGCATGGCGGCGAGCAGGTTGTGCGCCGCCGTGATCGCGTGCAGGTCGCCCGTGAAGTGCAGGTTGATGTCGTCGGCCGGCTCGACCTGCGCCTTGCCGCCGCCGGTGCCGCCACCCTTGATGCCGAACACGGGCCCCATCGACGGCTCGCGCAGGCATAGCGCCACCCGCACGCCTAGGCGCCTGAGGCCGTCCGTGAGCCCGACGCTCACGGTGGTCTTGCCCTCGCCGGCCTTCGTCGGGGTAACGGCGCTCACGAGCAC